>JBBQUA010000018.1:0-38165 GCA_038212905.1 Hyphomicrobiales bacterium | reverse complement strand
GAGGAGGTTTCCAAAAATGCTATTGAGGTAGCGCATGCTCGGCCCTTTCTGAGTCTCGACAACCAGAAAGTATCCGGTTAACGCCGGATTCGCCGGGCATGCGCCGCGACATAAGGAATCATTCCCCGGACAGCCCTGCGCTTGCGGGGGAGGGCCGGGGTGGGGGCTCTCTCCGCGCGCAATGTGACTGTTGATGCATTCCCCCACCCGCCGCGCTCTTCGAGCGCGTCGACCTCCCCCGCAAGCGGGAGAGGTAAGGCTTCCCAGAAATCGGGTGGTGGGAACCGACGTGGCCTGCGAAACTGCCGCCCATGAAATCAAATCTCAAAGCAATCGCTCCCTCCCTCGACATCGCCGCCCGCGTCGCCGCCATCGACTGGACGCAGGCCACAACCGACCTCGACGCCCAAGGTTGCGCCGTGTTCAAGGGCCTGCTGTCGCCGGATGAATGCCGCGATCTCGTCGCGCTCTATCCGGACGACACCAACTTCCGCAGCCGGGTGGTAATGGGACGCCACGGTTTTGGGCGCGGAGAATACAAATACTTCTCCTATCCGCTGCCTGATCTGATCGCCGGGCTGCGCCCGACGCTTTACGCACAACTCTGCGGTGTCGCCAATCGTTGGAACGAGGCGATGGGGATCGATATCAGCTATCCCGACAGTCATGACGCCTTCCTGAAGCGATGCCATGAAGCCGGACAGGTCAGGCCGACGCCGCTGCTGCTGCAATATGGCCCCGGCGATTACAACTGCCTGCATCAGGATCTCTATGGCGAGCACGTGTTTCCGCTGCAGGTGGCGATCCTGTTGTCGGAACCGAGCCGCGATTTCACTGGCGGCGAGTTCGTGCTGACCGAGCAGCGGCCGCGCATGCAGTCGCGGCCGGAAGTGGTGCCGCTGGCCCAGGGCGATGCGGTGGCATTTGCTGTGCACCACCGGCCGGTGCAGGGGACGCGCGGCTTCTATCGGGTTAATCTGCGCCATGGTGTCAGCCGGCTCCGCTCCGGCCACCGCCATACCGTGGGCGTGATCTTTCACGATGCGAAGTGACTTCGCCTTTGCAGTGAGTGCGACTCTATTGACGGCCGATCTGTTCGAAAACGTTCCCGATCTGCGCCCGTCGCGCGAAGCGATGGCGGACGGCGCCGTGCTGTTGCGCGGCTGCGCCCGGCCGGTCGAAGCCGGGCTGATCGCTGCGATCGGCGGGATCGCCGCGCAGGCGCCGTTTCGTCACATGGTGACGCCGGGCGGCCACCCAATGTCGGTGGCAATGACCAATTGCGGCAGCGCGGGCTGGGTCACCGATCGCAGCGGCTATCGCTATGACGGTGTCGATCCGGAATCCCGCGCACCGTGGCCGGCCATGCCGCCATCGTTTCGCGCGTTGGCAGCACGGGCGGCGGCCGAGGCGGGGTTTGACGGATTTTCGCCGGATGCGTGCCTGATCAACCGCTACCAGCCGGGCGCGCGCATGTCGCTGCATCAGGACAAGGACGAGGATGATTTCAGCGCGCCGATCGTCTCGGTCTCGTTGGGCCTGCCGGCAGTCTTCTTGTTCGGCGGCTTGCAGCGCAGCGACAAGCCACGCCGTTACAGGCTGGAGCACGGCGACATCGTGGTATGGGGCGGGCCGTCGCGGCTGTTCTTTCACGGGATCGCCCCGCTCGCCGACGGCGAGCACGCCTTGCTGGGCCGCCAGCGCATCAACCTGACCTTCCGCAAGGCGCGGTGAAACGCATTCTTTCTTCCCTTCTTCCACAGGGGGAGAAGGAAGCAAGACGGGTCGCTTGCCTTCCCATCGCAGCCCCCTCCGGTCTATGCTTGTCGCGCTGGAGGAGGCGACCATGAGCGAAACCACGGCATCGGCCGACACGGGCGCTGGCAACCGCGCCGGCGTCTATCTCGCTATCCTGCAGCTGGTGTTCACGCTGGGCTGGACCACCTATGTCATCTATCTGCCCAAACTCTGCGCGCAGGTCGGGATCGCGCCGTCTTACGTCATTCTCATCCTGATGCTGGATCAGGCGATCTTCACCATCACCGATACCGCGATGGGGATCGCCGCCGACAAGATCACGCCGTTCGTCGGCCGGCTCGGTGTGTTCGTCGGCATCACGACCGTGATCTCCTGCGCAGCCTTTATCGCGCTGCCCTATGTGGCCGGCACCGGCCCGGGTGCGCAGGTCTGGTTCATTGTCCTGATCCTGATCTGGGTCGTCACCTCATCGGCGCTGCGCGCTCCGCCGCTCACGTTGCTGGGGAAATACGGTGCGAGGCCGGCGATCCCGTTTTTGTCGGCGCTGGCGATGCTCGGCTATGGTCTGGCCGGCGCGGTATCGCCCTATCTCGGCGTACTGCTGCGCAACCATGACGCGCGGATTCCCTTCGTGATTTCCGGCGTGGTATTGCTGATTACCGCGCTGGCGCTGTCGAGAGTCGAGCGCGGTCTGGCGCAGGTATCCGCCGCGCCGGCCAAGCTGGCCGAACCGGCAAAACCGCTCGGCCAGATACCGATGTTCTTTATCGGATCAATGGTGCTGCTCTCGCTGGGCTATCAACTGCATTTCAGCATCAACAGCGGGCCGTTCTTCCTTCGCTTTGCCAAACCGGAGGACCTGCAATGGCTGATGCCAGTGTTCTGGATCGGCTTCAACATCGCGATGTTTCCCGCCAGCGTGATGGTAAAACATCGCGGCGGGTTGATCGTGATGGGCGCCGCCGGCCTGTTGGGCGCGCTGGCGGTGATCGGCGCGGAGTTCGCCGGCAACCTCAACATACTGATCGCGGCGCAGTTCATCGCGGGCGCGGCGTGGGGCTGCATGCTGATGAGCGCGGTAGCAGCCGCGCTGGCGATCGGGGATACCGGCGCCGAAGGCAAGGTGGTGGGGCTGGTGTTCTCGGCACTGGCGCTCGCGACCTTCGCGCGGATGGCGGCGGTTGCCGGCGGCCTGCAGAAGCTGCCGGAATACGCGCCGCTGCTGCAGTGGGCTCCGGTGGCGTGCTGGGCGGTCGCCGGCACCGGCCTGCTGGTCATCGCGGCGTTGCGGGTGCAGCAGGGGACGATGCTGCGGAGGGTCTGACGTCATTCCGGGTTCGCTCGCCCAGAGGCTCGCGCCCCGGAATGACGGGGGTTGGACTACGGCATCGCCGGATGAATGAACGTCCACGGCGTGACTTCGGAATCCGTCGGCACCTCGATGTCGATCAGATAGGGCCCGCCATGCGCGAGCGCTTTCTCCAACGCCGCGCGAAAGTGATCGGGTGAGGTGACGCGCGCGGCGCCGACCCCGAAGGACTCCGCCAGTTTGACGAAATCCGGGTTGACCAGGTCGGACGCCACCACGCGGCCTGCAAAGCGCTCGCGCTGGTCGCGCCGCACATTGCCATAGGCGTTGTTGTTGAAAACCAGCGTCACCACGCCGATGTTGAACTGCACGGCGGTGGCGAGTTCCTGCACGCAGAACATGAAGCCGCCATCGCCTGTGATCGCGACCACCGGCCGGTCGGGATTTGCCACCTTGGCGCCGAGCGCGGTGGGAAAGCCCGAGCCGAGCGTGCCCTGGTAGCCCGAGGTAATAAACGTGCGCGGCTGGTAGACCGGAAAACCGTACCAGGAAGCAAAGCCGACCTGTGACAGCTCGTCGGTGACGATGGCATTGTGCGGCAGCACCTCGCGCAGGATGTTCAGGTACGCCATCTGCGGCTGCACCGATTGAATGTCCTTCAGCGCCGCCGCCGAGGCCTCGCGGATGGTGGTGCGGCGACCGCTGGTTTTCGTGTAACCAAACTTTCTCACCGCAGCGAGCAGGTCGCGGGTGCCGGCCCGCGCGTCCGCGACGACAGCCGCGTCAGGGGTCAGGCGGCGCATTTCCGACGGATCGATGTCGATACGAATAGATTTCAGGCCCTGGGGCTGAAATGGCCATCGGAACGTCGAGGCCGGTAATTCCATGCGGCTGCCGATCCCGATCATCAGATCGGTCGTGGGCCACAGCCGGTAAGCCGCCGCCATGGTCAGTCCGAGTTCATGGGCGTTGGAGACGATGCCGCGGCCGCTGCGGAACGCCACCACCGGGGCATCGATCAGTTCGGCGAGTTCCAGGATCTCGTCGCAGGCGTCAATCGCCCCGCTGCCAACAAAAATCATCGGCGTCTTGCTGCCGGCAATCAATGCGGCGGCGGCCTTGACGCGATCCGGATCAGGGAGTGGCGCCGGGAAGCAATCGAACATTTTTGCCGGCCCGGTTTCCGCGCGCTGCGTAAACACGTCCCAGGGCATTTCCAGCGACGCCGGCCCGCGGCGGCCCGACAGCATCTCCTGAAAGGCGCGCGATACCATCGCCGGTGCGGCGTCGGGATATTCGATGCGGTCGGCCCATTTGACAAGGGTTCTGAGCGTCGCCAGCTGATCCGGCATCTCGTGCAGATGGCCGCGTCCTTTGCCGAGGAAGTTGGTCGGCACCTGTCCGGTCAGGCACAGCACCGGTTCGTTGCAGCCGAGCGCGGTGAGCAGCGCGGCACTGGCATTGAGGACGCCCGGGCCGGGCACCACGCTGAACACGCCGGGCCGGCCGCTCGAGCGGGCATAGCCAAAGGCCATGTAGCCGCAGGCTTGCTCGTGCCGTGCGCCGATCACTTTCAGCTGCGCCTGATGAAACCCGTCGAACAGGCCGTAGATCTGCGCGCCGGGCAGGCCGAATATGGTATCGACGCCGTGCGCGACCAGGCCGCTGACAATCGCTTCGCCGCCGGAACTCACCGTCATGGTCTTGTCCAATCGCTCGCCTGCAAATTCATGGGGTCTCGTCGATCACGCCGTTGCGCAAGGTCCCGACGCCATCAGCTTCGACCTCGACGACGTCACCGGGTTTCAGATAACGCGGCGGATCGAACCGCGCGCCAGCGCCGGTCGGTGTACCCGTGACGATGACATCGCCGGGCACCAGCGTGGTGAAGGTCGAGATATAGTTGATCAGATAGCGGAAGCCGAAGATCAGTCGTCCCGTGCGGTCGTCCTGCCGCGTCTCGCCATTGACCCGCGTGGTCAGCCGGATGTCGGCGATCTGCGACTCGCCGGTATAGGGGACGATCCACGGGCCGAGGCTGCCGGTCGAATCAAAATTCTTGCCCTGCGTGACATTGAATTTGGCGTGCCGGACCCAGTCGCGAATGGTGCCTTCGTTGCACAGGGTGACCGCGGCGATGTGATCCAGCGCCGCGCTTTCCGGAATGTGCCGGCCGGCCTTGCCGATGATCAGCACGAGTTCGCCCTCGTAATCGAGCTGCGCCGAGGCGCGCGGGCGTACCAGCGGCGCCCCGTGGCCGACGAAGGAGCGCGGCGTGCGCATGAACATGCTCGGATATTTCGGCGCATCCTGGCCGTCCTTGTACTCGGCGTTGCGGTCCGGATAATTGACGCCGATGCAGATGATTTTTTCCGGCGCCGGGATCGGGGGCTGCCAGGTAATGGCGTCCAGCGCATGATCAGGCTGATGGCGCACGGCTTCCTCCGCCAGTCTTGTCAACGCGCCCGCGGCGATGACCTCGCGCAGGGTCGGATAATCCCTGGCGAATCTGGCGGAGAGATCGACGATGCCGCCATCGACGACAGCGCCGTACCGGGTCGAGCCGTCGATGGCGTAGGTCGCGAGGCGGGGATGGGTCATCGGATTTCCGAACTCAGTCTGCAATGGTGACATCGGCGACGAACAGTGGCTCGCGCACGGCCTGGCCGACAAAAGGCGAGCCCTGCTCGAACCAGGAACGCGGCGCGGGCGCGCCCCACAGCGTTTGCCGGCGCGGATCCTTCAGTGACCAGCGCAGCGGCTCATGGTCGTGATCCCCGGTGAAGTAATCGCTGGTGTAGAGTTCGAGCCGATGGCCGTCGGGGTCGCGGATATAGAGAAAGAATGCATTGGAAATGCCGTGGCGGCCGGGCCCGCGCTCGAGGTTCTTCAGGAAGCCGCTCGAGGCCATCACATCGCACAAATGCAGGATGTTCATCGCCGTCGGGACCCAATAGGCAAAATGGTGCAGGCGAGGGCCCTTGCCGTTGGTGATGGCGAAGTCATGCAAGTTGCCCTTGCGGTGCATCCACGCCGCCGCGATGCGGCCGTTCGGCCCGTCTTCCTCGCCATATTCGGTAAGGCGAAAGCCGAGCCGCGCGTAAAAATCGACGGTGTCCTGCACTTCTGCAGCGAACACGTTGAAATGGTCGAGCCGCTGCGGATGGCAGCCCTTGTAGAGATCGTAGCGGCGCAACAGATGCGGCCGCTTGTCCATCGTGGCATAGAGTTCGATCTGAAAGCCGAAGGGGTCGGTGAACTGCAGGGTGCGGCCCTGAAACGGTTGCTGGGTGAACGCGTAGGTCACGCCGGCCCCGGAAAAAAACGTCGCGGCCTTGTCGAGATCGCCTTCGTTGCCGACCTTGAACCCCAGCCGGTTGCACGCCGCCGTCGCCGCCTGGCGCAGCACCAGCGAGTGATGCTGATGCTCCTCGCTGCCGCGAAGGTACACCGCTCCATCGTCGCGGTCCTCGACATGCAGCCCGACGGTGGTTTCATAAAACTCGCTGGAAGCGTTAAGGTTGGTCACGTCGAGCACGACGTGGCTGGAGCGGATGATGTTGAAGGGCGGGTCGAAGACGTGTGTCGGGACGGGCATGAAGTTTCCTCAATGGAACTGGTAGTCAATTCATCCGTCATTGCGAGCGAAGCGAAGCAATCCAGCTTTCTTGCAATGACAAAGAAAAATGGATTGCTTCGTCGCAAGGGCTCCTCGCAATGACGGCAATTTGGGGTCAGGATGAGGGCATCCCCAGTCTCTGAATCTTGTGCGTGCCCCGCGCCAGCGAGACGTGCTTGGTTTCCATGTAGAAGTCGAACGAATAGTCGCCGCCGTCGCGGCCGATGCCGGATGATTTCATACCGCCGAACGGGGTCGGCAGGTGGCGGACGTTTTCGGAGTTGAGCCAGATCATGCCGGCCTCCAGCGCGTCGGCGACGCGCAGCGCGCGGCCCATATCGCCGGTCCAGACGTAGCCGGTCAGGCCGTACTGCACGCCGTTGGCGATCTCGATCGCCTCGTTCTCGTCGCGGAACGGGATCACGGTCAGGAACGGCCCGAACACTTCTTCCTGCGCGACCCGCATGTTGGCGTGGGCGCCGGTGACAAGCGTCGGCTGCACATAATGCCCGCCGCCGGGGCCGTCATGCGGCTTGCCCCCGACCGCAATAACCGCGCCGTCTTTTCGCGCGACGTCGAAATAAGAACAGACTTTTGCCAGATGGCGCTCGTGGATCAGCGGCCCGATTTCGGTTGCGGGGTCGAGCGGGTGGCCGACTTTCAACGCCTTCACCCGCGCCGTCAGCTTCTCGATGAATTTGTCCGCGATGCCCTGCTGGATCAAGAGACGGCTCGATGAGGTGCAGCGCTCGCCGTTCAGCGAGTAGATCATGAACACCACGGCATCGAGTGCGCGGTCGAGATCGGCGTCGTCGAACACGATCACCGGGTTCTTGCCGCCGAGTTCGAAATGCACGCGTTTCAAGGTCGGTGCGCCCTGCGCCATGATAGCGGATCCCGTCGAGCTTTCGCCGACAAAACCGATCGCCTTGATGGCGGGATGCTCGGTCAGCGCCTTGCCGGCTTCCTCGCCGATGCCATGCACGGTGTTGAGCACGCCGTCGGGGAGGCCTGCCTGTTTTACAAGTTTCGCCAGGAGATCGGCCGTGACCGGCGACCATTCCGCCGGCTTGTGCACCACCGTGCAGCCCGCGGCGAGAGCGGGGGCGATCTTCCAGGTCGACAGCATGAACGGCGTGTTCCACGGCGTGATCACGCCGACCGGGCCGATCGGCACCCGCGTCGAAATGTTCCAGTGCTCGTCGCCGGGGGTATTGAGGCCGTCGCGGGCCTCGGCGCATTTGTCGGCGAAGAAGCGGAAGTTTTCGGCCGCCCGGATCGCGGCCTTGGCCATGAAGCGGTGGGCCTGGCCGGTATCGATACATTCCAGCACGGCGATATCGTCGGCGCGGTCCTCGATGGCGTCGGCGACCCGGTGCAGCAGCTTCTTCCGCGCAGCGGCCGGCATATCACGCCAGCTCTTGAAGGCCCGAGCTGCCGCGGTCGCGGCTCGGTCGATATCCCCGGCATTGCCGCGTGCGACGGTCGCCAATACCGCGCCATCGATGGGCGATGTGGTCTCAAAACCGTCGCCGGAGACCGACGCCTCCGTCTTGCCGTCGATCATGTGGCCGATGCCGTCGGCCCGCAGTTGCTTCAGCAACGGTGCCGCGCGCTCACGATTGGTGGCAAATACATCTTTCGGCGTGGCTTTATCCATTTGGTGTCTCCACCTTCAGGGCGTCGTGGATGTTGTTACGCTTCCAGCTGGTTTCCTTGTCGTTGATCTGCATATCGAACGACAAGGCGAACCTGCTTGCAGCGAATACCGGCTCGAGATGGACGGACAGGGCCTTGAAAATGTGTTCGCCCGCCTGCTTGCGTGCCGCGAGATCGCGGCCCTCACCCAGCCGCAGCACCATGGCGAGAAATCCGTGCTGCGGGTTGCCGTCGGCGATGGCGTAATGCGCGCATTTGATGGCGCGGACGCGAATCCCTCCGAGCGGAAAGATCCCGGTTTCGACCGCGGCCTTGCGTACCAGCTCGACGATCGCAGCCATCTCGACGCGCGCGTCGAGATTGGCTGAATATTCGATGGTGAAATGCGGCATGGGTACTATCCTGGAATCAGACCTACTTGAGCTGAAGTTTTAAGGTGACGTTGCGTCATCGGAGGTGCGCCCCCTCTCCCATGGGGAGAGGGTTGGGGTGAGGGGGTACGGTCTATCGATAGTCCGTAACCCCTCACCCGGATCGCATCTGACGATGCGATCCGACCTCTCCCGATGGGAGAGGTGACCGAACGCGCATCTTCCAGTTCAACGTTCATGCGATAGACTCTTATCGAAGCGCCTCAAGCGAAGTAGCAGCTCACCGTGCCCCAGGGACCATAGTCGGCCTGAATCGTGTCGCCTTTGCGGGTCTCGATCGGGCGGATGAATGATCCGGACAGCACCACTTGCCCGGCTTCGAGCGCCAGCCCGTTGGCCGCGATCTTGTTGGCGAGCCAGGCCACGCTGGTAGCGGGATGGTTGAGTACGCCGGCGGCGAGGCCGGTCTCTTCCAACTGACCGTTGCGGTAGCACAGCGCGCCGATCCAGCGCAGGTCGGCATCATCAGGGCGCAGCGGGCGGCCGCCGAGCACGATGCCTGCATTGGCGGCGTTGTCGGCGATGGTATCGAAAATCTTTCGCGTCGATTTGGTCACGGGATCGACCCGCTCGATCCGGGTGTCGAGAATTTCCAGCGCCGGCACCACGAAGTCCGTCGCATTGAGCACGTCGAACATCGTGCAATTCGGCCCCGAAAGCCGCTGCTTCATGATGAAGGCGAGTTCCGCCTCGACCCGCGTGCCAATAAAACGATCCGAGGGCACGAGGCCGCCATCGGCAAAGAACATGTCGTCGAGCAGGATGCCGGAATCCGGCTCGTCGATATTGAGCGCGCTCTGCATCGCCTTCGAGGTCAGGCCGATCTTGTGGCCCTTGACTACGCGGCCCTCGGCGACCTTGATCGCGACCCACGCCTTCTGGATCGCATAGGCGTCATCAAGCGTAATGCCGGGATGATCCAGCGACAGCTGCCGGATCTGCTGGCGGGTCTTTTCCGCCTGATGCAGCCGTTCGGCGGCGCTACGGATATCGTCTGCGGAAAGGGCCATGCGGTCACACGAAAAAGAGGATGCCGACAAATGATTAACATGTTAAATGATTCGAGGCAAACCGATTTGCTGCTTGTTGCAGCGCAACCTGGAGCTTGAGATCGACATGGCGCGGAAGCAGTCGGCCAAAAATTCCGGATCGGGTGCGGCGGGCGTGCCCGCGCGGCGGGTGCCGATGCGGGACTTCTCCCGTTCGTTGCCGATGTCGCTGCTGCGCGCGCGCGAGGCGGTGATGCGGCAGTTTCGCCCCTCGCTGCGCCGTCACGAACTGACCGAACAGCAATGGCGCATCCTGCGCGCACTGGCCGCGGTCGAGACCATCGAGGTTACCGAACTGGCGCGAACAGCGTTTCTTCTGGGCCCGAGCCTGTCCCGCATCCTGCGCGACCTGGAAGCGCGGCAACTGATCGAGCGCCGGGTGGCGGAGGCCGATCAGCGTCGTGCCGTGGTGTCGATTTCGGCTGATGGCCTCAAGCTGATCGAAGCGGTCGCGCCGTCGTCGGAAGCGATCTATGCGGCCATTACCCGACGTTACGGCGCGCGCAAGCTCGCCGAACTGCAGGACATGCTGCATGCGCTGGAACACAGCCTGTACGCAATGGAAGTGACGGAGCAAGGCGGCGTGGAGGCGGACCAGTAAGCGCAAATTTGCATGATGCT
Source organism: Hyphomicrobiales bacterium (assembly GCA_038212905.1). Classification (GTDB taxonomy): domain Bacteria; phylum Pseudomonadota; class Alphaproteobacteria; order Rhizobiales; family Xanthobacteraceae; genus Bradyrhizobium. The sequence goes on along the minus strand of JBBQUA010000018.1, from coordinate 27,719 downwards.
ACCGGCACGATGCATAGCGACGGGCAAATCATCGCAATCGCACCCCGATGATGGTCCAAGCCATAGACACGCCCGCGATTTTTGGCTCAAAGTGGCCCCCAAGCCGGTCATGAAAACCGGCGCGGGAGCAGGGGCGCCGCTGACGATGCGGCCGGCGCCGAACCAGGGACAGAGCGAAAATCCGCATATGATCACCATACAAGCTCAGAACCTGATCAACTTCGTTGCCGAAGTCTTCGCCCATTCCGAGTCCTCGCCCGAAGAAGCCAGGCGCATTGCGACCTATCTGACGACCGCGAACCTTACCGGCCATGACAGCCACGGCGTGATCCGGGTGCCGGTTTATGTACGCTGGAAGAAGATGGGCTCCGTGGTGCCGAACCAGACCGCCGAGGTCGTGGTCGACACGCCGTCGCTCGCGGTGGTCGATGGCAAGTTCGGCTACGGGCAAACCGTCACGCCGCAGGCGGTCAAGATCGGCATCGAGAAGTGCAAGTCATCGGGGCTATCAGCGGTGGCACTGCGCAATGCCGGGCATATCGGCCGGGTCGGCGACTGGGCGGAAATGGCGGCGGCTGAAGGACTGGTCTCGATCCATTTCGTCAACGCCGCCGGCTCGCTGCTGGTCGCGCCTTTCGGCGGCGTCGAGAAGCGGCTGTCGACCGCGCCCTATTGCGTCGGCATCCCGCGTATCGGCCAGGATCCGATCGTGCTGGATTTTGCCACGTCGATCGTCGCCGAGGGCAAGGTGCTGGTCGCCAGCCGCGGCGGCAAGAAATTGCCTGAGGGAGCGCTGATCGATGCGGATGGCAGCCTGAGCGAGGATCCGGCGGTGCTGTACGGGCCGCACAGCGCGGAGGGGCCGCGCGATCACAGCAAGGGATCAGGCGCGATCCGCGCCTTCGGCGAGCACAAGGGCTCGGGCCTCGCGTTCATCTGCGAACTGCTCGGCGGCGCGTTGACGGGGACGGGGGCGACATCAGGAGACCGGCGCTTCGCCAACGGCATGCTCGCGATCTACATCGATCCCAAGGTGATCGACACCAGCAATTTGTTCGACGGCGAAATTTCGCGCTACAGCGACTTCATCCGGGCGACCAGGCCGGTAGCCGGCGGCGATGCCGTGCTGATACCCGGAGATACCGAGCGGAAGACGCGCGCCGACCGCACCAAGAACGGCGTGCCGCTGCCCGACGATACCTGGGCGGCGATCGTCAATACTGCCCGCGAGGTCGGCGTCAGCGAAGTCAGCATTCAGAAGGCCGCCAGCTAGGCGGTGGTGAATTTCAACCGATCACAGTGATCACAGAAGGAAGCGCGATCAATGACAACGAATAACGTCAAGAAAGTCTGGGCCTCGGGCAAAGCCGTGGTCAACGCCTGGCTGGCGATCCCGTCGGGATTTTCCGCCGAGGTGATCGCGCAATGCGGCTTCGACAGCGTCACCGTCGACATGCAGCACGGCGTGCAGGATTACCAGTCGATGGTGCAATGTTTCCAGGCCATGAACGGCCATCCGGTGACGCCGATGGTCCGCGTTCCCTGGAACGAGCCGGGTATCATCGGCAAGGTGCTCGACGGCGGCGCCTATGGCGTGATCTGCCCGATGATCAACACGCCGGAGGAAGCGAAAAACCTGGTTCAATACGCAAAGTATCCGCCGAAGGGCACGCGCTCCAACGGCCCGATCCGCTCCGGCATGTACGGCTCGGCCGGCACCTATCAGCAGACCGCCAATGACGAGATCGTGCTGTTGCCGATGATGGAGACCAAGACCGCGGTCGAGAACATGGAATCGATCCTCGACGTCGAGGGCATCAACGGCGTCTATATCGGTCCTTCCGATCTCGGCTTCTCCTACGGGCTGGTGCCGAAGCTCGACCGCGACGAACCGGAAATCCTCAAGATCTACGAGAAGATCATCAAGGAATGCGGCAAGCGCAACCTCTATCCCGGTATCCATTGCTCGGGCGCGGAGGGCGCCGCGCGCGCCATCAACATGGGCTTCAAGCTCGTGACGCTGTCGAACGAAAGCGGCCTGATGGCGACCTACGCCAAGATGCAGGTGAACCAGACCCGCAAGGATTCCGGCGGCAAGGCGTAAGTTCTTACTTCTCCCTCGCCCCGCTGTTCGCGGGGAGAGGGTTGGGGTGAGGGGCCTTTTGTTCTCAAGAATGCTCAAGGTAATTGAGCCCATTGCCTCGCCCCGAAAGCGCTAGCTTAAGACGCTGGCCGTTGGACCGGAGACGCTCTAGTCTGGCATTTCTGGACGGCAAAGGCGGTTGGGATGGCGAGGAAATCGGCGGAGAATGTGCAGGTTGCGCTCAAACAGGCGCAAGACCTCATTTACGATGCTTGGGAGGCGAGTACGGCCAAGCGCCGTATCGCACTCGCGGAGAAGGCGCTCGCGCTCAGTTCGCTCTGCGCGGATGCTTACGTCGTATTGGCTCAGCATGCTGAGCGAGGTTCGGACAAGGAATTCGATCTATGGCGTCGCGGCGTCGAAGCCGGGAAGAAGGCGCTCGGTGAGGTTGCTTTCGCGGAGTGGGTGGGCGAGTTCTGGGGTATTCTGGAAACACGGCCATACATGCGGGCGCGGTGTGGCTTGGTTCGGGCATTATGGGCTCGCGGCGCCCGGGGCGAAGCCATTGATCACCTTCGCGACATGTTGCGGCTGAACCCGAACGACAACCAAGGGGCCCGGTACGTTCTGGCCGCGCTCCTTGTCGAAGCCGGGCGGGATAAGGACCTCGCAATGCTTCTCAATGATTATCCGGACGACGGCGCGGCCGCATGGTCCTGGACGGCGGCATTATTGGCATTCCGGCGTGCTGGCGACAGCAGGGAGAGCAGTACGCTGCTTACTCAAGCTCTGGCCGACAATGGGCATGTACCGGGTTATCTTTTCGAGGAGAGGCCGCTCCCGAAGTTACTTCCGGCATACATCAGCCCAGGTGACGAGGATGAAGCGATCCAATATGTGGTGGACTTCCGCACCGGCTGGGTGAACACGCCCGGCGCGATCGATTGGTTGCGCGTGCATGCTCCCGCGCCGAAGGCGGTTAAGCGCCGACTGCCCGACCGATCACGCTTGCAATAGTTGGCGCGCGCACCTTGCCAGTACGTTCTGGAAGTGTTTCGCAAAATTTAAGGAGACATCCCATGGCCGCAGCTCCCGTCATCTGCCTGCATCCCGATGATGGTGTGCTGATCGCCCGCTCCAGCCTGCCGCCGGGCATGGTGGTAGCCGATGGCGTCACCACCGTTGAGCGGATTCCCGCGGGCCACAAGGTCGCGGTCCGGCCGATCGCCGTGGGCGAGCCGATCCGCCGCTACGGCCAGATCATCGGCTTTGCGACGGTGCCGATTGAACCGGGCCAGCATGTCCACACCCAGAATTGCGGCATGGGCGATTTCGCCAAGGACTATGCCTTCGGCGTCGACGTTTCGCCGACACCGAATTTCGATCTGCCCGCGACGTTTCAGGGTATCCGCCGTCCCGATGGCCGCGTCGCCACCCGCAATTATATCGGCATCCTCACCTCGGTGAACTGCAGCGCGCATGTCGCGGGCATGGTGGCCGATATCTTCAAGAAGAATCCGTTCACCGGCGACAACCCGCTGGCGGATTTTCCCAATGTCGACGGCGTGGTCGCGCTGACCCACAAGACCGGTTGCGGCATGACCCAGGACGAGCCGCTGCGCCTGCTCCGGCGCACCCTCGGCGGCTACGCGCGGCATGCGAATTTCTCCGCGGTGATCGTGCTGGGGCTGGGCTGCGAGGTCAACCAGATCGGCGGACTGATGCAGGAGCAGAAACTCGCGGGCCGTTTGCGCGCGATGGACATTCAGGAAGTCGGCGGCACCCGCAAGACCGTCGAGGCCGGTGTTGCCTTCGTGCGCGAGGCGCTGATCGATGCCAACAATGTCCGGCGCGAACCGGTCTCGGCCAGCGAGCTGACGGTGGCGCTGCAATGCGGCGGCTCCGACGGCTATTCCGGCGTCTCGGCCAATCCGGCGCTGGGAGCTGCAAGCGATCTGCTGGTCCGTCACGGTGGCACCGTGATCCTGTCGGAGACTCCGGAAACCTACGGTGCCGAACATCTGTTGACCCGTCGCGCGGTCAGCCGCGAGGTCGGCGAAAAGCTGGTGGCGCTGATGCGCTGGTGGGAGGAATATACCGAGCGCGAGGGCGCCGAGATGAACGCCAATCCCAGCCCCGGCAACAAGGCCGGCGGCCTCACCACGATTCTGGAGAAGTCACTGGGCGCGATGGCCAAGGCCGGCAGCACCAATCTGGTTGATGTCCTGAACTACGCCGAAGCGGTGACCAAAAAGGGCTTTGTCTTCATGGACACGCCCGGTTACGACCCGGTCGCGGCCACCGGGCAGGTCGCCGGCGGCGCCAACCTCGTCTGCTTCACCACCGGCCGCGGCAGCGTGTTCGGCTGCAAGCCCGCGCCGTCCATCAAACTCGCCACCAACTCGGTGATGTTCAAGCGCATGGAAGACGACATGGACGTCAATTGCGGCACCATCCTCGACGGCGAGGAAACCGTACAGCAGTGCGGCCAGCGCATTTTTGAGCTGATGCTGGAAACCGCGTCGGGCAAGCCGACCAAGAGCGAGAGTTTTGATTTCGGCGGCGCCGAGTTCGCGCCATGGGTGTTGGGAGCGACGATGTAGATGAGCGAATGGCGAATAGGGAGTGGCGAATGGAACTATTCGCTATTCGCCATTCGCCCCAATTCCGCACGTCCCTTAGGCAATCGCTGCCCGTTGTTAATGCTTGATCCCACCCGGAACCAGTGTTCTGCTTAAAAAAGCTGCTGGAGCATTCCGTCTGTGTCGATCTTCGTCGCACTACATCACGTCACCCATTACAAATACGACCGACCGATCGACCTCGGCCCGCAAACCATTCGGCTGCGCCCGGCGCCGCATACCCGCACGCCGATTCTGAGCTATTCGCTCAAGGTCACGCCGTCCAATCACTTCGTGAACTGGCAGCAGGATCCGCAAGGCAACTGGCTGGCCCGCTTCGTCTTTCCGGAGAAGGCCAGCGAGTTCAAGATCGAGGTCGATTTCACGGCGCAGATGACCGTGATCAACCCGTTCGATTTCTTCGTCGAGCCCTACGCCGACAGTTTTCCGTTTGCCTATACCAACGACCTGAAGACCGAGCTCGCGCCGTATCTCGCGACCATGGAACCCGGGCCGCTGTTCGCAAAATACCTCGCGGGCATTCCGCGCGAGGCGACCAGCACGGTGAATTTCCTGGTCGATCTCAACGCCAAACTGCGCGACCAGGTGCGCTACATCATCCGGATGGAGCCGGGCATCCAGACTCCGGAAGCGACGCTGGCGTCAGGCGCGGGATCGTGTCGTGATTCCGCTTGGCTTCTGATTCAGACCTTGCGCCATCTCGGGCTCGCCGCCCGCTTTGTGTCGGGCTACCTCATCCAGCTGCGCCCCGACATCGATCCGGTCGAGGGCCCGCGCGAGGTCGAGAACGATTTTACCGATTTGCACGCCTGGGCCGAAGTCTATCTTCCGGGTGCTGGATGGATCGGGTTCGACGTCACCTCGGGCATGCTGACCGGTGAGGGGCATATCCCCGTTGCCGCCACGCCGCATTACCGCTCGGCGGCGCCGATCTCGGGCGCGGTCGGATTTGCCGAGGTCGAATTCGGCTTCGAGATGAACGTCAAGCGGATCCGCGAAGCGCCGCGGATCACACGGCCGTTTTCCGACGAGTCCTGGGCGCGTCTCGACGCGCTCGGCGAGCAGGTCGATGCTGATCTCAAAGCGGGCGATGTGCGCCTGACCATGGGCGGCGAGCCAACCTTTGTCTCGGTCGATGATCTGGAATCGCCGGAGTGGAACATTGCCGCGGTTGGTCCGACCAAGCGCGGTCTGGCCGACGATCTGATCCGTAAATTGCGCACGCGCTTCGCGCCGGGTGGGCTGCTGCACTACGGCCAGGGCAAATGGTATCCCGGCGAAAGCCTGCCGCGCTGGGCGTTCGGACTGTACTGGCGCAAGGACGGCGTGCCGATCTGGAAGAATCCCGATCTGATCGCCACCATCGAGAAGCCGCGCAAGGCCAGCATCGAGGATGCCGAGCGCTTTGCCGATTCCACCGCGCAAAAACTCGGGGTCGATGCGGAGTTCGTCCTGCCAGCGTTCGAGGATCCCGCGCACTGGCTGCAGAAGGAAGCCGGGTTGCCGCCCAATGTCGATCCGAGTGACTCAAAATTGTCCGATCCGGAAGAGCGGTCGCGCATGGCGCGGGTGTTCGATCAGGGGCTGAACGTTCCGAAGGGGTTTGTGCTGCCGATCCAGCGCTGGAACGCCGAGGCCCCCAAATCCTCGCGCTGGAAGAGCGAGCGCTGGAAGCTGCGCCGCGGCAATCTGTTCCTGACGCCGGGCGATTCGCCGCTCGGGTTACGGTTGCCGATCGCCTCACTGCCGCATATTGAGGCGGACGAATATCCCTACATCGTCGAGCAGGATCCGCTGGATCCGCGCGAGGAGCTGCCGGTCTACGACGGCGCCGCGCCGTCCGACGTCGCGCCGCATCAGGAGGTGCAGGAACAGCAGCTCAGGGGCGGCGGCGTGCGCACCGCGATGTCGATCGAGATTCGCGACGGCATCTTGTGCGCCTTCATGCCGCCCGTGGAGAAACTCGAAGACTATCTCGAACTGGTGACGGCGGTGGAGGCGACCGCCGAAGAAATGCAGATGCAGGTCCATGTCGAGGGCTATCCGCCGCCGTTTGACCCGCGCGTCGAGGTGATAAAGGTAACGCCCGATCCCGGCGTGATCGAGATCAACATCCAGCCGGCGCAGAACTGGCGCGAGGCCGTCGATATCACCTTCGGACTGTACGAAGACGCCGCGCAGACCCGGCTCGGCGCCAACAAATACCTGGTCGATGGCCGCCACACCGGCACCGGCGGCGGCAATCATGTGGTGGTCGGTGGCTCCAAGCCCGCGGACTCGCCATTCCTGCGCCGTCCGGATTTGCTGAAGAGTCTCGTGCTGTACTGGCAGCGGCATCCGTCGCTGTCTTATTTATTCTCCGGCATGTTCATCGGTCCGACCAGCCAGGCACCGCGCATCGACGAGGCGCGGCATGACGGTATTTACGAACTCGAGATCGCGCTCGCCCATGTGCCGCCGCCGGGTGTCCAGGCGCCGCTGTGGCTGGTCGACCGCCTGTTCCGGCACATCCTGGTCGATATCACCGGCAACACCCACCGCGCCGAAATCTGCATCGACAAGCTCTATTCGCCCGACGGCGCCACCGGCCGGCTCGGGCTGGTCGAATTCCGCGCCCTGGAGATGCCGCCGGATCCACGGATGTCTCTGGCGCAGCAATTGTTGATCCGGGCCTTGATTGCAAAACTCTGGCGCGAGCCACAGCAGGGCAAGTTCGTGCGCTGGGGCACCACGCTGCATGATCGCTTCATGCTGCCGCATTTTCTCTGGGAAGATTTTCTGGGCGTGCTCGATGAGCTGAAACAGTCCGGCTACGATTTTTCGCCGGATTGGTATGCGGCGCAGCTCGAGTTTCGCTTTCCCGTGTTCGGCCGGGTCCACCATGGCGGCGTCACGCTGGAAGTGCGGCAGGCGCTGGAGCCCTGGCACGTTCTCGGCGAAGAGGGGTCGGCCGGTGGCACCGTCCGCTATGTCGATTCCTCGGTGGAGCGGCTGCAGGTCAAGGCCACGGGCTTTGTCGAAGGCCGCCACGTCGTTACCTGCAATGGCCGGCGGATGCCGATGACCGAAACCGGCCGCGCCGGGGAGGCGGTCGCGGGCGTCCGCTTCAAGGCCTGGCAGCCGCATTCCGGCCTGCACCCGACCATCCCGGTTCACGCGCCCCTGACCTTCGACCTGATCGATACCTGGAACGGCCGCTCGCTGGGCGGCTGCGTCTACCACGTCGCCCACCCCGGTGGCCGTACCTACGACACCAAACCGGTCAATTCCTACGAGGCCGAGGCCCGCCGGCTGGCCCGGTTCCAGGACCACGGCCATACCCCCGGGAAGATCGATCCGCCCCGCGAAGAACGCACAATTGAGTTCCCCTTGACCCTCGACTTGAGGACGCCGCTCCTGCATTGAATAGGCCTATTCGGGAGAGTCGGGGATGGCGGGACAGGGCGGCCAGGAAAGCAGCCGGGCGAGTCCGGGCAGCAAGGCCCGCCCGGGCAATCGGCGGGTGGCGCAGTGGGCCCGCGACTATGTCCGGCTGCCCGGAATTCCCGATGAGTATATCGGCCAGGATGGCGCGCCGCGCGCGGTCTGGACCCGGTTCCTCGATGCCTTTGCGGGACTGAGCCCCGCCGATATCGAGCGCCGCTTCGGCTCCGCCGACCGGCATTTGCGGGAAGCCGGCGTGACCTACCGCGCGCCCGGCGAGACTGCCGACCGGCTCTGGCCGCTGAGCCACCTGCCGCTGCTGATCGACGAGGCCGACTGGCAGCAATTAACAGCCGGCATCGTGCAGCGCGCGAAATTGCTGGAACTGGTCCTGAACGACCTCTATGGCGAGGGCCGCCTGGTGGCGGAGGGCGCGATACCCGCCGCGGCGATTGCCGGCAGTTCCGAATATCTGCGCTCGGTATGCGGCGTCAAACCGCCGGGCGGCCGCTATCTCAGCATCTACGCCGCGGATGTCGGGCGCGGGCCCGACGGGCGCTGGTGGGTGCTGGGCGACCGCACCCAGGCGCCATCGGGCGCGGGCTACGCGCTGGAAAACCGGCTGGTGCTGTCGCGCGCCTTTACCTCGCTCTACAAATCCATGAACGTCGAGCGCGTGGCGCCGTTCTTCGAAGCGTTTCGCGATAGCCTTCGCGCCAGCGCCGACCGCGACGAGCCGCGCATCGGATTGCTGACGCCGGGCAGCTTCAGCGAAACCTATTTCGAACACGCCACGCTGGCGCGCTATCTCGGCTTTCTGCTGGTCGAGGGCGACGATCTCGCCGTCAGCGGCGACCGCATCCATATCCGCACCGTCGCGGGGTTGAAGCGGCTCGACGTGCTGCTGCGCCGGGTGGATTCCAATTCGCTCGATCCGCTGGAACTCGACGCATCCTCGCAGCTCGGCGTGCCCGGCCTGATCGACGTTATCAGGAAGAATGGCGTCGTGATGGCCAACATGCCGGGCTCCGGCGTGATGGAGGCGCGGGCGCTGCTGGGATTCCTGCCGAGCCTCAGCCAGCGTTTCCTCGGCGAAGATCTCAAGATGCCGCATATCGCGACCTGGTGGTGCGGCCAGAAGGCCGCGCGCGAGGAAGTGTTGTCGCGGCTCGACGAGTTCGCCATCGAGGGCGCCTATGGCAGGGGCGTTCCCGGTTTCGGCAGAGGACCCATACTCGCCGCTGAATTGTCGCCCAGCGAACGTGAACGGCTCAGGTCCGCGATCTCGGATCGCGGCATCGATTATGTCGGCCAGGAACTGGTTCGGCTGTCGACCACGCCAGTGTGGGACAACGGCCACATCACCCCGCGCCCGTTCGTGTTGCGCGTGTTCGCCGCGGCAACGCCCGATGGTTGGACGATCATGCCCGGCGGCTTTTGCCGCATAGCCGATCAGCCCGATGCCCGCGCGGTGTCGATGGGCGAAGGCGCCCGGGCGGCGGACGTCTGGGTGGTCTCCGACAAGGCGGTTTCGCCAACCACGCTGCTGCCGACGGTCGACACGGTGCGGATCCGGCGCATCACCGGCTGGGTGCCGAGCCGCGCCGCTGACAATCTGTTCTGGCTCGGCCGCTATCTCGAGCGCGCCGAGGCGACGCTGCGGCTGTTGCGCGCGCTCGGTACGCAGCGCGATGCCGGCAAGGGTTCATCGACCGTGCTGCCGGCGATCGAGCGGGTGCAGCGGCTGCTGGTGATATGGGGCGCTGCGTCGCAAACCTCGCGGTCGCAACCCGGGAAGGTCGTGGCCGAGGCGCTGCAGAGCGAGGAAAAGTTCGGCTCGGCCTTGTCGCTGGTGCGTTCGGCGCAGCGCACCGCGATATCGCTGCGTGAGCGGCTGTCGCCGGACGCCTGGCAGGTGATCACCGAAATGTCCGAGCGGCTGGCGCGCGAAGTCGAAGACGATGACGGTATGATGATCGCCGCCGAACTGACGCTGCAGGAACTCGCGAGCTTCGCTGGCCTCGCGCAGGAAAACATGAACCGCGCCGCCGGCTGGCGCTTTCTCGAAATAGGCCGCCGCGCCGAGCGCGCCATCAACACCGTGCGTTTCGCGCGTCAGTTCGCCTATGACGAGGCCGGCAGCGAGGACCTCGACATCCTGCTTACCCTGGTCGACTGCCAGATCACCTATCGCTCGCGCTATTTGGTCGGTCCCTTGTTGCCGCCGGTGCGCGACCTCGTGGTGCTCGACCCCTATAATCCCCGTTCGGTGGCGTTCCAGGTCTCGGCGCTGAACGATCACATCGCCAGCCTGCCGACCTTGAAAGAGGGTGGATTGATCGAGCGGCCGCAGCGGCTCGCGGTGGCCCTGCAGGCGATGCTGACGACGGCGGAGGCGGCTTCGCTCGACACCAAGACGCTGTTCGCGCTGGAGCAGGATCTGCTGACGCTGGCCGATGCCATCGGATCGCATTATTTTCCACACGGGCCCAATGCGAGCCGGCCCGAGAAGCTGACGGGCCTCGCGTGATCTACGATATCCGTCACGTCACCAGCTACTCCTACGAAAGCCCGGTGAGTTACTCGCGGTGCTCGCTGCGGCTGGAGCCGAGGAGCGGCGACGGACAGCAACTGGTCTCGCACTCCGTCGAGATCAGGCCGAAGCCGGTGGACCGCACCGTCAGGCACGATTTTTTCGGTACCCACACCGAGAGCATCGTGATCGAAACCTCGCACCGCAGCCTTCGGATCGATTCCCGCTCGCGCGTTTCGGTGTCCCGCATCGCGCCCGCCCGTGACGCGCCGAGCCGGGCATGGGAAGAGGTGCGCGACGTCGCCTTCGAATCGACCAGCCTCGGCCCGGAATCGCCGATCGGCTATGTCTTCGTCAGTCCGCTGGTGCCGGTGCAGCAGCCGGTGACGGCCTATGCGTCCCGGAGTTTTCCGAAAGGCGCCGGCATCCTCGCCGGCGCGGTCGATCTGATGCACCGGATCCGCACTGAATTCAAATACGATCCGAAGGCCACCGTGATCTCGACGCCGCTGGCGGAAGTGTTCGAAAAGCGCCACGGCGTCTGCCAGGATTTCGCCCATGTGATGATCGCAGCGCTGCGCGGCCTCGGCCTGCCGGCAGCCTATGTTTCGGGCTATCTGCGCACGATCCCGCCGCCGGGCCAGCCGCGGCTGCAGGGCGCCGACGCGACCCACGCCTGGGTCGCGCTTTGGTGCGGCGAGGAGCTGGGCTGGATCGGTTTCGATCCGACCAACGACATCCTGGTCGAGAACGATCACATCGTGCTGGCGGTGGGGCGGGATTTTTCCGATGTCTCGCCGGTCGACGGCATCATCGTGGGGTCACGCAAGCAGAAGCTCGCGGTGGCCGTCGACGTGCTGCTGGTCGAATGACGCAAGCGTCGCATGCGTCCCTGAAAAGCCAAAACCTGAACGTTCACGACGTCATCATCCTCGGCGCTGGTGCCGCCGGCCTGATGTGCGCGGGCGTCGCCGGCCAGCGCGGGCGCTCGGTGCTGGTGCTGGAGCAGGCCCGGCATCCCGCCGAGAAGATCCGTATCTCCGGCGGCGGACGCTGCAATTTCACCAACCTGCACACCACGCCTGCGAATTTCCTGTCAGACAATCCGCGGTTCTGCCATTCGGCGCTGAGCAGCTACACGCAACAGGATTTCATCGCGCTGGTCAGGCAATACGGCATCGCCTTTCACGAGAAGACGCGCGGGCAGTTGTTCTGCGACGGCTCGTCGCGGCAGATTATCGACATGCTGCTGGAGGAATGCCGCAAGGCCCGCGCGCAGCTGCGATTGGGCGTACGCGTTTCCGCGATCTCGAAATCCGAAAGCGGTTTTGTCGTGGTGACCGATCAGGGCGAGTTTCGCGGCCGCGCGCTGGTGGTTGCGACCGGCGGCCCGTCGATTCCGAAAATGGGTTCGAGCGGATTCGGCTATAAGGTTGCGGAGCAGTTCGGTCTGAAGATCGTGCCGCCGCGCGCCGCGCTGGTGCCGCTGACCTTCGACGCGGCGCTGCTGGCGCAGTTCAAGGAGATGTCGGGCGTCGCGGTGGATGCCGTCGTCAGCTGCGGCAAGGCGCGTTTCGACGAGGCGCTGCTGTTTACCCATCGCGGGCTCAGCGGTCCGGCGATCCTGCAGATCTCGTCCTATTGGCGTGACGGCCAGGACATCGTCATCGACATGGCGCCTGATACCGATGTGCTGGCCGGACTGAAACAATTGCGCCGCGATCATCCGAAGCAGGAGATGGCCACCGCCCTTTCAGGCCTGGTGCCAAAGCGGCTGGCGCGGATCATCGCGGATGCGACCGCGGGGCCGGAGCGGCTCGCCGATTTCTCCGACAAGCTTTTGATGCAGGTCGCGGCCGGTGTGTCGCAGTGGCGGGTGCGGCCCAACGGCACCGAGGGCTACCGTACCGCGGAAGTGACGCTCGGCGGCGTCGATACGTCGGAGTTGTCGTCGAAAACATTCGAGTCGAGAGCGGTGCCCGGACTCCATTTCATCGGCGAGGTCGTCGACGTGACGGGCCATCTCGGCGGCTTCAATTTTCAATGGGCATGGTCGTCGGGCGTGGCGGCGGGGCGATACGTTTAGCGGCGGGGCGGGACCGCCTCAGGCAGCCGTACTCAGCTTCTCGAATGCAGAGCTTTTCAGGCGGTTGAGATCGCGCTCGCCAGACGCCGCCTGCTGCAGAATATGCTCTGCCACTTGCAGCGGCGTCACAGACTTTCGGGTCAAAAAGCGGCGATCCGCGACGACGTCGCTCAACGCCTGCCGCATCACGGCAACCGTCGGTGCATCGTATTTTTGTCTCAGCTCACTCATCATCGCGGCCCCAATCGTTGCCGCGTCTTAGAGTAATTTTGTAACGGGATGACGACTGGCGTGGCCCTAGCCACGATCCGTCTTGGACTTCGACCGCTTCGCTTCCGGCTGCGTATTACGGACGGCCTCTGCCAGCATCTCGCGCAGCTCAGCCTTGGTCTTCGGAGGTTCCTTCGTGAAGGATTTTTGCCATTGTGCCATCCACATTATGTGGGGATGCCGAAGAGGGATTTAAACCCCCACGCGGACTTTCCCGCGAACAATTGGAACGGCGGGCGTGCGCGGTTCCGTTGCGAAATGGCAGAATTCGGCAATTGAATGCCGGAACCCGGCCGAGGTCCTAAAGTGCTGTGACGATCCTGTGCCCCGGCCGCAGGCAGCCGATCGCGGTCCGGGCGGCCTGTCCGTAGCGGCCTTGCAGGGGCTGCTCGCCGGTGTCACATTCACCCTCAAGTCCGACGGCCAAGACCGGGAAAATCGGACCGGAGGGAACGATGAAACTCGCTGCGAACCTGTTCGCCGCCCTGCTTGTGCTGTTCGCGGCGCAGGCGGCATCGGCGCAATCCAGCTATCCGAACCGGACGGTGAAAATCCTGGTCGGCTTTACACCCGGCACGGCCCCGGACCTTGCGGCGCGAATTCTTGCCGACCGGTTTTCGGAAGTCTGGGGTACGCCGTTCGTGGTCGAGAATATTCCGGGCGCCGGCAGCAACATCGCCACCGATCGCGTCGCCAAGGCGGCCGCCGACGGCTACACGTTGCTGATGGGCGGCAACTCGGCGCTTGTCATCAATCCGAGCCTGTTTGAAGCATTGCCATTCGACCCGCTCAAGGACTTCGCACCGATCTCGCAGGTATTCATCGCGGCGAACGTGCTCGCCGTTCCGCCCGAGCTGCCGGTCAAGACCGTGGCGGAACTGGTAGCGCACGCCAAGGCGGAGCCCGGCAAGCTTTCCTACGGCCATGCCGGCGTGGGCACGTCGCAGCATCTCGGCGCCGAATTGTTCAAATACATGGCGCATGTCGATATTGCCCCGGTGCCCTATCGCGGCACCACGGCTTTGATGCCAGACCTGCTTGCCGGCCGGATCACCATGTCGTTCGCCAATATCGTGAACGTGTTGCCGCTCGCGCGAGAAGGAAAATTACGCGCGCTGGCCATCACCTCGATCAAGCGCTCGGCGCTGGCGCCCGACCTGCCGACCATGGCGGAAACCGGCTTCCCCGGTTTCGAGGCCGTGCCATGGTTCGGCCTGGTCGCGCCCGCCGGCACGTCAAAGGATGTCCTGGATAAATTGCACGGCGAAACCGTCAAGACCCTCGCGATGCCCGAGGTGCGCAAAAAGTTCGACGAACTCGGCCTCGAGCCGGTCGGCAACACGCCGGCCGAGTTTGCCGCGATCATCAGGAAAGAAACGCCTGAGTGGGCCAAAGTGATCAAGGATGCCGGCATCAAGCTCAGCAACTAGTCCGGCCTTCCAGGTTCAACTGCCGCGCCGTGCCGCCTTGATCGCGGCGACGTCGATTTTCTTCATACCCATCATGGCATCGAATGCGCGCTTTGCTTCGTCGCCACCGGCCGCCATCGCCTCTGTCAGCACGCGCGGCGTGATTTGCCAGGAGACGCCCCATTTGTCCTTGCACCAGCCGCACGCACTCTCCTGGCCGCCATTGCCGACAATGGCGTTCCAGTAGCGGTCGGTCTCTTGCTGATCATCGGTGGCGATCTGAAACGAGAAAGCTTCATTGTGCTTGAAGGCGGGACCGCCGTTGAGACCGAGACAGGCAACGCCGGCGACGGTGAATTCTACCGTCAGCACGTCGCCCTGCTTGCCGGATGGATAGTCACTGGGTGCGCGGTGAGTGACACCCACGGAGCTGTCGGGAAAGGTTTCGGCGTAGAAGCGGGCAGCATGCAGTGCGTCCTTGTCGTACCACAGGCAAAGCGTGTTCTTGGCCATTGCTTGTCCTTTCATTTGGGCTTACGCGCCGTCCGCTGGTAAATCGACTGCGTTCCCTGTCACCCATCTCAACAAACCGCCGCCGCTGGCGCAAGATGGGCATCCAGGACTGGCGCGCCGCTCAGGTCCCGACGCGGAGCGATGCGCGCAGTTTGCGCAGGCAGGCAATGACGGAGAGCGCGGTGATCAGGCCCGTCTTCGGATTTTCCGACGGGATATTTTCGATCGACATCGAAAAGCGGGCGGAATCGGAGTCCACCTCGATCCGGTGCATGTTGCGCGTTACGGTGGGGTCGGCCCAGATCTCGATGGTCGTTCGATCGGGACCTATTCCAGCCAGCGACAGGGCGGCGGCCACATTGACATTAGCCGGAAACCCCTTCGCCGCCTCGCGCGCCGTGCCGTCGAATATCCTGAGCGGTTCGGTAATTCCTTCGATGCTGATGTTGTTCGCGACGATATAGGGCGCGCCGGCGAGCCCGCCGGGCGGCTTTCGGGTGATCATCCGGACCGAATGAATTTTTCCGACCGCCGCGGCTGTCACGGCGTCGAGACCGATCAGCGCGCCGGTGGGGACCACGATTTGGCCGCCATGCTGCCTGGCCAGTTCAACCAGATAGTCGTGGTCGAGCAAGGCGCCGGCACTGAGCACGACCGCAGTCTTTCCGGCACCGACAAACGGCGCGACGATGGATCTGACGAGCCGGCTCGGCGCGCATTCGATGACGATGTCGGCGACATCGACCAGCGCCTCGATCGGCAAGACGGCAGGCGGTCTTGCTAGACCGGCCAGCCGGCTGCGGTGCTTTTCGGGGTTTTGTACCGACACGGCTGTGAGCACCAGTCCGTCGATCCCGCAGTCCAGCGCTTCGACGACCTTCGTTCCAATGGCGCCCAGCCCAGCTACTGCAACGCGCAGGTCAGGTCGCCCGGTATCTTCCAAATTTGCCATCGGTCCCCTGGTTCAAAAATCCGGCTCTTCCTCGACCACCCGGTTCTGGTGGCGCAGATGTTGCCATATGGCAAGTGCGACCGAGAGCGCGGCGGCCACCAGCAGCCCACCTGAAATCGGCCGCGTCAGGAACAGCCAGGGATTGGCGTCGGTCATGATCGCGCGCACCAGATTGATCTCGATCTGATCGCCGAGAATCAAACCCAGGATCAAAGGCGCGAGCGGAAAGCCGAGCTTGACCATCCCATAGCCGACCGCGCCGAACAGCAACAGCACGTAGACGCTTTGCATGGTGTTGTTGAGTGCGTAGGCGCCGACCACGCATAGCACGAGCACGACCGGCGCCAGCACGGCCATCGGCACCGACAGCACCCGCATCATCAACGGCATCAGCGCGACGCAGATCAGCAGCATGCAGGGGTGCGCCAGGATGTAGGCCGCATAGATGCCGTAGGCGATGTCGGGGTTCTGCGAGATGAATAGCGGTCCCGACTGGATGCCGTGGATCGTCATCGCGCCGAGCATCACGGCGGTGACGGCGTCGCCGGGAATGCCGAACGCCATGATGGTCATCAGCGAGCCGCTGACGTTGGCATTGTTCGAGGCTTCCGACGCGATGATGCCCTCGGGGTGACCCTTGCCGAAACGCTCCGGCGTTTTCGAGAATTTCTTGGCCTGGTCATAGGCCATTACGCTCGACGCGCTGCCGCCGATCGCCGGAAGGATTCCGATCAGCAGCCCGACGATCGTCGACCACGCGAGCAGGAACGGCCGCGTGAAGATTTCCCGGTTCACCCTCAGATGCGAGAAGCGCTCCAGCCTGATCCCGATCAACGACTCCTTGGCGTGGTCGTGCGGCAGGTTCAGCTTCTCCAGATCGGTCATGATCTGGGCGAAAGCGAAAACGCCGATCAGCACGGGGAGGAATGGAAAGCCGTCGCCGATGAACTGCGAGCCGAACGTAAAGCGTGTCACGCTGCCGATCGGATCGTGGCCAACCAGCGTGATCAACAGCCCGATGGCGGTCGAGATCAGTCCCTTGAGCAGCGAGGATTCGGCAAGTCCCGCCACCATCGCAATGGCGAGCACGAACAGCGAGAAGTATTCCCACGGTCCGAATTCCAGCGCGATCGCCGCCAGTGGTCCGGTAAGGAATACGAGGAACAAGGCGCCGAGCAGGCCGCCCCACACCGAGGCCCAGACGCCGAGCCAGATGGCGCGGCCAGGCTCGCCATTGCGTGCCATGGGAAAGCCGTCGAACGTGGTGGCGATCGAAGCCGGCGTGCCGGGGATGCCGAGCAGGCAGCAGGCGATGAGGCCGCCAGTGGATCCGCCGACGTAGACGCCGGTCATCGCCGCCAGCCCCGCCAGCGGATCGAGCCCGTAGGTGAACGGCAGCACCACGATGACAGTCATGGTGATGGTGACGCCCGGCAGCGAACCGCCGATCACGCCGATGAAGGTGCCGACAAACAGCGGCAGCAGGTATTTCCACTGCGCGACGTTGACGAGGCCGTGCCAGAGCAGATCGAGCATCAGAAACCGGTCCAGGCGCCGCGCGGCAGGAGCACCAGCAGGTAGCGTTCGAAGACGAAATAGCTCAGCTCGGCGGTGCCGAGCGCGATCGCGGCAAGCATCGCCCATTGCCGCACCGTTCGCGGCCGGCCCAGCGCGGCCTGCAGTGCAGCGACGAACAACAGGGTGGCGACACGAAATCCTGCGAGCGGCAGCAGCACCACATAGAAGGCGACGATCGCGAATGCGATCACGACCAGGCGATAGTTTCGCCGCGGCGCAACGCCCGCGCCGGCCACGACCGGCGCGCGCTTCATGAGGTCCTGCAGCACCAGCAACGCACTAGCGGCCGCCATGAAGGACAGCACGATAGCCGGATAAAAACCCGGGCCGACCGGAACAATGGGAAGGGACGGCAGCTGGAAGGACTGCACCAGGAGGACCAGGCTGATCGCGAGCAGGATCAACCCGGTAATTCCATCGCGGCCGATGCTCATTTCTTGATCAGACCGAGATCGGTCATGATGACCTTGCTCTCGTTGTCGATCCTGGCCAGGAACTGGCCATAGTCAGTGGCATTGAGGTACGCCACGCGGGTTCCTTGCAGCTTCATGGCCTGGGCAAAGCTCGGCTCCTTGGTCGCTTTGGCACAGGCTTCCCCGAGCTTGGCGCGCAACGGCGCCGGCGTCCCCTTGGGGACCATGAGGCCGCGCGCCACTTCGTACACGATGTTCATGCCGAGTTCCTTCAGCGTCGGAACGTCAGGCGCTTCCGGGTCGCGCTTCTCGCTGGCGATAGCGATGAAGCGCAGCACGGCGGCTTCGACCTTGCCCTTCTGGGTCAGGTTGGAGTCGGTGAGGTTGATGTGGCCGCCGAGCAGCGCATTCATCCGCGGCGCAAGGCCGTCATAGGACACGAATTTGAATTTTATGCCGGCGGCCTTCTCGATCATGGCCGGGAAAATATGGCTGGTGGAGCCCAGCGTGGCGCCGACCGTGATCTCGCCCGGCCGCTTCTTGGCGTCGTCGGCGAGTTCCTGCCAGTTCTTCCAGGGCGTCTTGGCGCTTGCGGTCAGCACCGAGGGCGTCGCCGCGACCAGGCAGATCGGTTCGAAGTCGCTGTATTTGACGTCGCTGATCCCCGCGTAGAACGTCAGATGGATATAGTCGTGCACCGCGTAGACCGTGTAGCCGTCGGGCGCCGACTTCTGCGCCTCGCGCGCGCCGGTGGTGCCGGATGCGCCGCCGATATTGGCGATGACCACTGGTTGGCCCATCTGTTTCTGGAATTCGACGGCAAAGGGCCGGAAGATGTTGTCGGTATCGCCGCCGGCGGCCCATGGCACGATCATCTTGATGGGGCGGTCGGGATATTGCGCCATCGCGGGCGCGGATAAAGCTGCCAACACACCGGCCAGCGCGGCAACGCTGGTCCACGTCACGAACGTTCTTGCCATCCGTCTTCTCCCCTGTTGTTTTGGCGGGCCTTTCCGGCTCTCGTCGGGGGATGATAGCAGCGGGGCGACGCAGCGGAAAGCCCCGCGCGAAGCATCGCCCGGGCCAACGAAAAAGGCCCCGGCAGAACCGGGGCCTCTCCTGAGGGGGGATAAGTCCGTCGCTGATTTACGCGGCTTGCGCCGTTTCCGCGTGCTGGTTCACTTCCGACTCGGCAATCTGGCTGAGCGTGCTGTCGGTGGTTTTCTCTTCCTTCAACGTCGCATCCAACAGCTTCACGGCATCCTTGTAGCCGAGTTCGCTCGCCCAGGTTTTCAGCGTGCCGTAACGGGAAATCTCATAATGCTCGACCGCCTGCGCGGCGGCAAGCAGGCCGGCGTCAAGGGCGGCGGTGCCGTTGTACTCGTCCATGATTTCCTTGCCCTCGTCGAGGATGCCCATGATGGCGTCGCAGGTCTTGCCCTTTGGGGATTCGTCGATCGAGGCGAACACCTGTTCGAGCCGCTCGACCTGACCCTCGGTTTCGCCCATGTGTTTCTCGAATGCCGCCTTGAGCTTGGGAGACTGGGCTGCCTTCGCCATCTTCGGCAGCGCGGACAGGATCTTCTTCTCCGCGAAATAGATGTCCTTCAAGGTGTCGAGGAACAGGTCGCTCAGTACTTTATCTTTGGCCATTTTGCCCTCCGGTTTGAAATTGCCACGTTAGAACCGGCCGGGCCGTATCTTGTTCCTGCCGTCAGATTGGTTTGCCAAGAAAAAATTTCAAGAAATTTCATCGAGTGCTTCCCCTGATTTCTCTGCTGTGAGCTGCTGTGTTGTGTCGTCTTCCCGACCATGGAAGAGGCTCGTTGGAAGAAGCAGAAGGAAAGTTGGAGAGCGCGTTCGCCGTGCGGAACTGATGAAGCGATCGAAAATGAACTCATACCCACGAATGTGCCACTCCACAGAGGGTGGATCCGTCGCCGGCGTTTCGAAATGGCACATTTTTTTGGGTCGGTTCCCCGACCCCCGTTGCCTTACGGATAGGCGGTTTAACGGATGGTTCGTTCTTTCATGGCAATTATGCCGTATGCGGTGCTGCTACCGCGTTTCAAATCAATCGATCCGGAGGAAAAACGTGAACAATTGGTCAACGAAGGTGCTCGTTTCTGGACTTGCCATGTTCGTGTGTGCAGGCGCCGCCGTGGCTGCCGATGGCGCGGGCAAGGATGACGCCATCGCGATGGTCAAGAAGGCCGTCGGCTTCATCAAGGAGCAGGGTGCCGACAAGGCGTACGGTGAATTCACCGGCAAGGCCGCCGGCTTCATTGATCGCGATTTGTACGTCGTGGTCTATCAGCTCGACGGCAAGGTGCTGGCGCACGGCTCCAACGCCAAGTTCGTCGGCAAGGACCTGATCGAGGCGCAGGACGTCGACGGCAAGCTCTATGTCAAGGAACGGGTCGAAATGGCCGCCAAGCAGCCCTCGTTCTGGCAGGATTACAAGTTCGTCAATCCCGTGAGCAAGAAGGTCGAGCCGAAGCTGATGTATTGCGAGAAGGTCGAGAACACGGCGGTGTGTGCGGGCATCTACAAGCTCTGACACGCTGCGGTCGGTATTACCTCGGCGATCGTCGCCTTCGAAGGATTGATATGCTTGGCTGGATCAAAAATATCGGGCTGTCCTGGAAAGTTCAGCTCGCTCCGACGTTTCTGATACTGGTGCTGATCGGCGTCGGCGCCTATGCCTTGCAGGCGCTGCGGTCGAACCAGACCGCGGTCGATGCGTTGGTCGCGGGACCGATGCGGCAATCGGAATTAACGACCGAACTCAACACCGTCGCATGGACCGCGCATGCCAAGCTGTACCGGCTCGCGGCCGTTGCGGCCAATGAAACCGACGAAAAGAAGATTCAGGCATTCGCCAAGGAAGCCTCCAGTGCGGCCGCAAAGATTTCGGACGCCTTGAAGGCGGTCGAGGCCGCCCAGGGTGGAGTCAAATCGGACGGCCTCGACAAACTCAAAGCCGCCGTCGCGGGCTATCTCAAGCAATCCAAGAATGCCATCGAAATGGCCGACGGCGACGCCGGATCGGCGCTGCTGTTCATCAAGGGCGCGGAACGCAATTTCGTCGATATCGAGAAGCTGACCGACGACCTGATCGCGCGCTCGAGCGATAGCAAGGATCGCGAAATTGCCCGTGCCGGAATAACGCTCGAACAGCAGCAGCTGACGCTGATGGCCGTGCTGCTGGTGGTGGCTTTCGCTGGCATCGTGGTTTCGTTCCTGATCGGCCGCAATATTTCCCGCCCGGTGGTCGCGATGTCGAAGGCGATGCGTGAACTCGCGCTCGGCAATTTCGATGTCCAGCTGCCGGGCCTCGAGCGCCGCGACGAAGTCGGCCAGATGGCCCGCGCGGTCGAGGAATTCAAGGTGCAGGCCATCGGCAAGGCCGAACGCGACACCGCCGAACGCGAGAACAAAAACCGCGAACTGGCCGTCGCCCGCCGCGCCGAGCTGCATAATCTGGCCGAGAGTTTTGAGGCCGCGGTCGGCAGCATCATCGAAAACGTCGGCGCGGCATCGAACGAGCTGGAAAATTCCGCCGTCATCCTGACCAACAGCAGCGCGGCGAGCCAGGATCTCTCGGCCGTGGTGGCCGCGGCTTCGGAAGAAACGTCCGCCAACGTGCAGTCGGTGGCATCGGCGACGGAAGAAATGGCGAGCTCGATCAACGAAATCGGCCGTCAGGTCGCGGATTCCAACCGGATCGCCACTGAAGCGGTCGAGCAGGCGGGCAAGACCGACGCGCGGATCACCGAATTGTCGCGGGCCGCCAGTCGCATCGGCGACGTCACCCAATTGATCACCACGATCGCGGCGCAGACCAATCTCCTGGCGCTCAACGCCACCATCGAAGCCGCCCGCGCCGGCGATGCCGGCCGCGGTTTTGCCGTGGTCGCGCAGGAGGTCAAGGCGCTGGCGTCGCAGACCGCCAAGGCCACCAGCGAGATCTCGACCCAGATCGCCGGCATGCAGGCGGCGACCCAGGATTCAGTGGTCGCCATCAAGGAGATCTACGGCACCATCGGGCAGGTCTCCGAGATTGCCTCGGCGATCGCCGCCGCCATCGAGCAGCAGGGTGCGGCGACCCAGGAAATCGCCCGCAACGTGCAGCAGGCGGCGGTCGGCTCCACCCAGGTCGCCACCTCGATCGCAGACGTCAACCGCGGCGCGAGCGATACCGGTTCGGCGTCCTCGCAGGTGCTGGCGTCGGCGCAATTGCTGTCCAGCGAGAACAAGCGCCTCAAGGCTGAAGTGGTCAAATTCCTCGCCACCGTGCGGGCTGCTTAGTTTCGCATGCAGTGATAGTCTCCGAAAGCCGTCGCGCAAGGCGCTGATGGATTCGGAGCTCTCATGATCTATCGACACGCCATCGACGCCACCACTTACGTGTTCGATGATCTCCGGGATCTGCTCGCCAAGGCCACGCCGCCACGCTCCGGCGATCGCCTCGCCGGGGTCGCTGCCGAAAGTGCCGCGCAGATGATCGCGGCGCGGATCGCGCTGTCAGACGTTCCCCTGAAACAGTTCCTGCAGGAGGCCGTCGTTCCCTATGAGGACGACGAGGTCACCCGCTTGATCGTCGACAGCCACGATGCGGCGGCCTTCGCCGCGATATCCTCGCTGACTACAGGCGCGTTCCGTGACTGGCTGCTGTCCGATGCGGCCACATCAGCTGTTCTCGCCAAACTGTCGCGCGGGATCACCCCCGAGATGGCCGCGGCCGTCTCAAAGCTGATGCGCAACCAGGACCTGATCCTGGTGGCAAAAAAGTGCCAGGTGACGTCGGCCTTTCGCAACACCATCGGCCTGCGCGGCCGGATGAGCGTGCGGCTGCAGCCCAATCATCCCTTCGACGACGCCAAGGGCATCACTGCGTCGATCCTCGACGGCATCCTTCTGGGATCGGGCGACGCCTGTATCGGCATCAACCCGGCCAGCGACGATCCCACCGTGATCGCCGGCCTGCTGCGGCTGCTCGACGATATCATCGCGAAGCTGCAGATCCCGACGCAGGGCTGTGTTCTGACCCATGTCACGACCACGCTCGGATTGATCGAGCGCGGCGTTCCGGTCGATCTGGTGTTTCAGTCGGTCGCGGGCACGCAGGCAGCGAACCGGAGCTTTGGCATCGATCTCGCGCTGCTGCGGCAGGCCCATCAGGCCGGACTGTCGTTGCGCCGCGGCAATGTCGGCAGCAATGTGATGTATTTCGAAACCGGGCAGGGGTCGGCGCTGTCGGCCAACGCCCATCACGGTGTCGACCAGCAGACCCTGGAGGCGCGGGCCTATGCGGTGGCGCGCGCCTTCGATCCGCTGCTGGTCAACAGCGTGGTCGGCTTTATCGGTCCGGAATATCTCTATGACGGCAAGGAGATCATCCGCGCCGGGCTGGAGGACCATTTCTGCGGCAAGCTGCTTGGCCTGCCGCTCGGCGTCGACGTTTGCTACACCAACCACGCCGAGGCCGACCAGGACGACATGGACACCCTCTTGACGCTGCTGGCCGCAGCCGGCGTCACCTTCATCATGGGGGTGCCCGGGGCCGACGATGTCATGCTGAACTATCAGTCCACCTCGTTCCACGACGCCCTTTATGTCCGCGACCTGTTCGGCCTGAAGCGGGCGCCGGAATTCGACGACTGGCTGTTGCGCTCAGGGCTGGCGGATGCCGACTTCCGGCTTGCCGGGAATACCGGGCTGCTGCCCGATTTTGCATCGCGGTTGCTGGCCTGAGGGCACGGAAAGGCCGTCGCCGGGGTCTCGATGCAACCATCTGGCCACTGGGGGGTTGAAAGCGGCCGCCACAATGTTGAAGAATTTGTAGCCCAGCCTCGGGCCGCGTGCTTAACTTGGCGGCCGGCAGGTTTTACAGGCGTTAGGAAGTTTGATGAGGGCTGAAGGCATCGAGACGGTTCGTCGCATCCTGTGCGTCTTTCCGCGCTATACTTCTTCTTTCGGCACATTCGAATATGCTTATCCGCTGACGGATGGCGTCCAGGCCTTCATGCCGCCGCAAGGGCTGCTGCTGATCGCGGCCTATCTGCCCGAACATTGGCCGGTCCGCTTCATCGACGAGAATATCCGTCCTGCCTCGAAGGAAGACTTCGAGTGGGCGGAAGCGGTGTTCGTCAGCGGCATGCACATCCAGCGCCAGCAGATGAACGATATCTGCCGCCGCGCGCATGCGTTCGGTCTGGCGGTGGCGATCGGCGGTCCGTCGGTCTCAGCCTGCCCGGATTACTATCCCTCGTTCGACTATCTCCATGTCGGCGAACTCGGCGACGCCACCAATGAGCTGCTGGCGCGGCTGGCGCGCGATCCGTCGCGGCCGCAGCAGCAGGTGGTGCTGAAGACCGCCGATCGCATCGCCATGACCGACTTTCCGATTCCGGCCTATGAGTTGGCCGAGGTCAGAAAGTACTTTCTCGGCAGCATCCAGTATTCGAGCGGCTGTCCGTACCAGTGCGAATTCTGCGATATTCCAGGCCTCTACGGCCGCAATCCGCGCCTGAAGTCGCCGCAGCAGATCATCGCCGAACTCGACAAGCTGCTTGAATGCGGGGTGACGGGATCGGTGTATTTCGTCGACGACAATTTCATCGGCAACCGCAAGGCGGCGCTCGACCTGTTGCCGCATCTGGTCGAGTGGCAGAAGAAAACCGGTTACGTGATGCGGCTCGCCTGCGAGGCGACGCTCAACATCGCCAAGCGGCCCGAGATCCTCGAAAAAATGCGCGACGCCTTCTTCGTCACCATCTTCTGCGGTATCGAGACTCCGGATCCCGAGGCGCTGAAGGCGATGCACAAGGACCACAACATGATGGTCCCGATCCTGGAAGGCATTCACAGCATCAACAGCTACGGGATGGAGGTCGTGTCCGGCATCATCATGGGGCTCGACACCGACAAGCCGGAGACAGCCGATGCGTTGCTCGCCTTTGTCGATGAATCCCGGATTCCGCTGCTGACCATCAATCTCCTGCAGGCGTTACCGCAGACGCCGCTGTGGGACCGGCTGGAACGCGAAGGACGGCTGATCCATGACGACGGCCGCGATTCCAATGTCGATTTCCGCTTGCCCTATGACCAGGTCGTCAGTTCGTGGCGCAAATGCATGGAAATCGCTTACCAGCCCGAGAAACTCTATGCGCGCTATCAATACCAGTGCGATTACACCTACGCCAACCGGATCAAGGTGCCGGTCACGCCGGAGCAGAAGAGCTGGGCCAATATCAAGCGCGGCCTCATCATGCTGCGCAATATTTTCTGGAAGATCGGCGTGCTCGGCGACTACCGAAAAGTGTTCTGGAAGTTTGCGCTGGGCCGGCTGCGCCATGGCGACATCGAGGGCCTGATCGGGTCGACCATGATCGGGCACCACCTTATCATGTTCGCGCGCGACGCCTCGGTCGGTGAGCAGAACGCCTCGAACTATTCGATCCGGCTGCGTGAGGCTTCGGTCCCTGCCGAGTAACCCGCGATGACTGTGCCGGCACCGCCGTCCCGTTGGCTGCAGGATCTGCGCGACCTTACCCCGGCGCGCGTCGGGCTCGGCCGGGCCGGCGTCGGCCTGCCGACCCGGGCGTTGCTTGAATTCACCCTCGATCACGCGCGTGCCCGCGACGCCGTGCATGCCGCCTTTGATGTATCAGGCTTGATCTCGGGCCTTAACGACCTTGGCCTCGAATCCTCCCATGTATCCAGTTGCGCGCGCGACCGCCGGGAATATCTGAAGCGTCCGGACCTCGGGCGGAAGCTCGACCCGGCGTCGCAGCAGCTGCTGGCGAGCCGCCAGGGCGGTTCGGGCCGGCTGGCCATCGTGGTCGGCGATGGCCTGTCGCCGGCAGCGGTCAATGCGCATGCTGTTGCGCTGGTCGGCAGCCTGATGCCGCGGCTCGCGGCGGAGCGCATCGAGATCGGCTGCGCCGTGGTCGCCTCCGGCGCGCGGGTCGCACTGGGCGATGAGATCGGCGCCATTCTCGGCGCGCGCATGGTGGTGGTGTTGATCGGCGAGCGACCCGGCCTGTCGGCGCCCGACAGCCTCGGCGCCTATCTGACCTATGCGCCGAGGCCAGATGTCACCGACGCCGAACGCAATTGTGTGTCCAACATTCACGGCGCGGGGCTTGGCTATGATGAAGCGGCGTTGCGAATTGCCTGGCTGATCCGCGAGGGGCTGGTCCGGAAAATCACCGGCGTCGCCTTGAAGGATGAGAGCGGCGGTCCAGTACCCCAGCGCATTGAAACCAATTCAGGCGGGCATGACAAATCAGTGATTTGAAGGCCAATATGACCTCATGCGCGCGGATTTGGCGCTGGAGCTGCGCTTGCGAGATACCGGATAGACCTGCTACACCTCTCGCGGCTAATTTACCGCATGATTTCAAGGGCTAGCGCCGATCAGAGGTGGTCGATTCAGTCATCCTGCGCGCCCCACGAATTCAAGCCAGGCAGATTGAGCCGATGTGAGAACTGGACAGCACATGCTGGAGAGAAATACCGCCGAGGCTGATGCGAAGATGCTGGAAAAGCCGCCGGTCAGCATCGCTTTCGGTCTGGAGCGTATCGGCCTGATCGCCATGCGCAAGCCCGTCCTGTCCTGCATCATCCTGTTCGCGATGGTGATCGGCGCTGTGTTTGGCATCTATCGCATCAAGATTGACGATTCGCTCAGCCAGTTGTTCCGGTCCGACTCCAAGGAATACCGGCAGTACGAGGAAGTCACCAAGCGCTTCCCATCCACCGAATTTGACGTGCTGGTGGTTGTCGAGGGCAAGACCCTGCTGCGCCGCGACAATCTGGAAAAGATCCGGGACCTGGTTACGGACCTGCAACTGGTCGAGGGCACGCGCGGCCTGATCTCGCTGTTCTCGGCGCGTCAGGCGCCGGCGCCGGGCAAGCTGCCGGCGGCGCTGTTTCCCGCCGACCTGCCGCAAGGCGCCGACTACGACAAGTTCATCGAAGATACCGTCAAAACCAACGAAATCATCCGCGGCAAGCTTTTGTCCGAAGACGGCACGCTGGCGCTGATCGTGCTCTCGCTGGAGCCGTCGATTGTCGGCAACAGCGGATTGAAAAAGACCATCGGTGAAATCCGCAAGATCATGGCCACCGATCTCGCCGATACCGGGCTCAGCAAGGAATTGTCGGGCGTCCCGGTCATGCAACTCGAGATCCGCAACGCGGTCGAGCGTGACGGCCTGATCTACAACGTCGCCGGCATCCTGGCCGGCTGCCTGATCGCGATCCTGTTTTTCCGCAAGGTGTCGTTCATGATCGTGGCGGCGTTCCCGCCACTGCTCGCCATTCTGCTGTCGCTCGGCATCCTCGGCTGGGCGGGGTTTCAGCTCAACATGTTCCTCAACGTGATGACGCCGCTGATCATGGTCATCAGTTTCTCCGATTCGATGCAGTTGACGTTCGCCGCGCGTGATCGGCTGCTGGCCGGCGAGGACCGGTTCTCTGCCTTCCGCAACGCCGTTCTGGTGGTCGGACCGGCCTGTGTGCTGACCCATGCCACCGCTGGAATCTCCTTTCTGGCGCTGCAGTTCTCGGATTCGGATTTGATCCGCACCTTCGGCGAAGCCGGCCTTGCGGCCACCGTCATCGCGTTGCTGGCGGTGCTGTCGCTGGTTCCGGTGTTCGGGGTGCTGCTGGTCCGCAACGAACAGGGGTTTGCCGCGAAATTTCAGGCCGCCGATGCCGGCGTCAACGCGCTGCGCGCCTTCTGCTACTGGATTGCGGTGCGCATGGTCGGCCGGCCCGGACTGTTCAGCCTGATCGCGGTGGTGTT
>JBBQUA010000017.1:0-38270 GCA_038212905.1 Hyphomicrobiales bacterium | reverse complement strand
GTCGCGATGTTCGGGACCATGCCGATCTTCAACCCGAACCCGGCGACCTGGACCGAGGCGTTCGCGATTTACGCCGTCCCGGCGATGGCGGTCGGCTTTCGCAGCGCCGCGCTGACCATGCGGATCACCCGCTCCTCGATGCTCGAGATATTGCGGCAGGATTATATCCGCACCGCCCGCGCCAAGGGTGCGTCCGAGGCTTCCGTCAATTATCACCATGCGCTGAAGAACGCCGTGCTGCCCGTCATCACCGTGATCGGCATCGAGGCGGCGTTCCTGATCGGCGGCCTGATCGTCACCGAGACCGTGTTCAATATTCCGGGCGTCGCCCGCTTCCTGGTCGAGGCGATCCGGTGGCGCGATTACCCGATCGTCCAGAACCTGGTGATGCTGATCGCCCTCGTCGTCGTGGTCACCAATTTCGCGGTCGACATGCTCTACGCCGCGATCGATCCACGCATCCGGTATACGGACTAAAGTTTCAGGAAGATTTGGAGACAGCGCTTGGCCGTCATCAACTACGATAGCGAACTGCAACGCGCGGGCGCCCATTCGACGCATGGCTGGCGAAAGCTGGCGTTCATGGCGCAGCGCCATATGCTCGGCACTATCGGCCTCGTCATCATGATACTGTTCGTGCTGGCCGCGTTGCTGGCCGATTTCGTCGCCCGTTACGATCCGCTCTCGATCGATTCCCTGCATCGTCTGGCGGGCCCCAGCGCGGAGCATTGGCTGGGAACGGACTCGTTCGGCCGCGACGTCTGGAGCCGGATCATCCACGGCGCCCGCATCTCGCTCGCCGTCGGCGTCGGCTCGACCCTGCTCGGCTCGTCGATTGGCGTGATCGTCGGCCTCGCCTCGGGTTATCTGTCGGGCTGGGTCGACCTCGTGTTCCAGCGCGTCACCGATATCCTGCAGGCGCTGCCGCTGCTGGTGCTGGCGCTGGTCATGACCGCGGCGCTGGGACCGACGCTGCCGAACGTGATCATCGCGATCGCGATCCCGCTGATTCCCACCGTCGCCCGTGTGATCCGCGCCAATACGCTGGCGCTGCGGGAACTACCGTTCATCGAAGCCGCGAAATCGGTCGGCATGAGCGAAACCCGTATCGCACTACGCCATGTGCTGCCCAACACGCTGGCGCCGCTGATCGTACTGGCGACGGCGCAGCTCGGCTCGACCATTCTCACCGAAGCCTCGCTGTCGTTCCTCGGCCTCGGCATTCCCGAGCCCTATCCGTCCTGGGGCCGCATGCTGTCAGAATCGGCGGCGGAATATGTCCGCACCGCGCCGTGGCTGGTGATCTTCCCCGGGGTTGCGATCAGCCTCGCGGTATTCGGCACCAATCTGTTCGGCGACGCGCTGCGCGACATCCTCGACCCGAGGCAGCGCGGCTGATGAACGAAGTTTTGGCGGACGATATGGTTCTCGACGTGAAGAACCTGCAAACGGTGTTCTTCACCAGTTCGGGGCTGTTCAAGGCAGTCGACGACGTTTCATTCAGCGTTCGCCGCGGCGAGACGCTGGCGATCGTCGGCGAGTCCGGTTGCGGCAAGAGCGTGACCGCGCTGTCGATCATGCGGCTGGTACCCGATCCGCCCGGCCGCATTGTCGGCGGCTCCGTCACCCTCGAAGGCACCGAGCTGCTTGAACTCGACGAGGCCGAGATGCGCGCGATCCGCGGCGACCGCATCTCGATGATTTTTCAGGAGCCAATGACCTCGCTCAACCCGGTGATGCGGATCGGCGACCAGATCACCGAAGCGGTTCGCCTGCATCGCAAACTGAGCGCCAAGGAAGCCTCGAACCAGGCCGTCGACATGCTGCGTCTGGTCCGGATTCCCGAACCCGAGCAGCGGGCGCGGGAATATCCGCATCAGCTTTCCGGCGGCATGCGCCAGCGCGCCATGATCGCGATGGCGCTGGCGTGCCGGCCGGCGCTGTTGATCGCGGACGAGCCGACCACGGCGCTCGACGTTACCATCCAGGCCCAGATCCTGGCGCTGATCGTCGAGCTGCAGAAAGAACTCGGCACCGGGCTGATCCTGATCACGCACGACCTCGGCGTCGTCGCGCAGACCGCCCAACGCGTCATCGTGATGTATGCCGGCAAGAAGGTCGAGGAAGCCACCGTCGAGGCGCTGTTCGCGAACCCGCGGCATCCCTACACCCGCGGCCTGATGGCATCGATGCCCGCCGTGGCCACGTTCGGCTCCAACTCCGATGCGCGGCTGGTCGAAATTCCCGGCATGGTGCCGTCATTGACCAATCTGCCGCCGGGCTGCGCCTTCGCGCCGCGCTGCGCCCTGGCGATCGATCGCTGCCGCGCCGAATATCCACCGTTGCAGGACTGGGGCGACCATCACTTTGCGGCGTGCTGGCGCGCCGATGAAACGGGGGTGACGCCATGACCGACGCAACCCCGCTGCTCGAGGTCACCGACCTCGTCAAACATTATGCGGTGCGGGGCGGCGTGCTGCGCCGCCGCGTCGGCACCGTGCATGCCGTCGATGGCGTCAGCTTTACGGTCGGTGTCGGCGAAACGCTGGGAATGGTCGGGGAATCCGGCTGCGGCAAATCGACGGTGGCGCGCGCCATCCTGCGGCTGGTCGAGCCGACCAGCGGCAGCATCCAGCTCAACGGCCTCGACATCACCCATCTCGGCAAGGCCGATTTGCGCGAACATCGGCGCTCGATGCAGATCATCTTCCAGGATCCGTTCGCCTCGCTCAATCCACGCATGACGGCGGGCGATATCGTCGGCGAACCGCTCAGCGTCCATGGCCTGGCCAAGGGAGAGAAACGGCGCGAGCGGGTGGCGGAACTGTTCGATCAGGTCGGCTTGCGGGCCGACCAGATGCAAAATTACCCGCATCAGTTCTCCGGCGGCCAGCGTCAGCGCATCTGCATCGCGCGCGCCCTGTCGCTCGGGCCCGATTTGATCGTGTGCGACGAACCGGTCTCGGCCCTCGACGTCTCGATCCAGGCGCAGGTCATCAACCTCCTGATCGACCTGCAGCGCCGGCACGGTTTTTCCTATCTGTTCATCGCCCACGACCTCGCCGTCGTCGCCCATATCAGCCACCGCGTCGCCGTGATGTATCTCGGCCGCATCGTCGAGATCGCCGACAAGGCCGAACTGTTCGCCAACCCAAGGCATCCCTATACACAAGCCTTGCTGGCGTCAGTGCCGGTGGCGGATCC
Organism: Hyphomicrobiales bacterium; assembly: GCA_038212905.1. GTDB lineage: Bacteria > Pseudomonadota > Alphaproteobacteria > Rhizobiales > Xanthobacteraceae > Bradyrhizobium. The sequence goes on along the minus strand of JBBQUA010000017.1, from coordinate 35,066 downwards.
GAAGAAGAAATCGCTGAAACCGATGATCGACGGCGACGTGCCGAGCCCGATCAACCCGCCCTCCGGCTGCGCGTTTCACACCCGATGCCGCTATGTGATGGACCGCTGCAAGGTCGATACGCCGATGCTGGCGGAAGCTGGGACCAGGCACCAGGTGGCGTGTTTTCTCAACGAGGGAACGGGGCAGCAGACACAATTTCCGTAAGGCTTGCGCCGCCGCGCCCCCTCTCCCGCTTGCGGGGGAGGGTTGGGGTGGGGGCTGCCTCAGCAAGCACCGGCGCCCAACGAGAGAATTTCTCCCACCCGCCGCGCTCTTCGAGCGCGTCGACCTCCCCCGCAAGCGGGAGAGGTAAGGGCTGCGTCGCCCGTATCCTCATTGCGTTTGCTACGCACCCGCCTCGATCTCGACCACGATCTTCCCCGTCGTCACTTGCTCGCCCTCGACGACATCGATCGCCGAGATCGTGCCCACGATGCCCGCGGTATGCACATGCTCCATCTTCATCGCTTCCAGCGTCATCACGGGCTGCCCTGCTTCGACCTTCTCGCCTGGCTTGACCAGCACCGCGACGACGCGGCCGTTCATGGCGGCGCGGACCTTGCCGTCGCCGCCGTTTGACGCGGCGGAAGCCGGCGCCGTCAGGGTCAGGTCGCGCACCGCGGATGTGACGCCACGGTGCAGAACAAACAGCCGGTCGCCATCGCGCAGGAACCTGGCGGATTCCATCAGGCCGTTACTGGTGAAGCGAATGCTGTCGCCATCGAGCGCGTGGATTTCAATCCGGTACAGCGCGTTTTCAAAATGGGCAAGATAGCCGCCGTCGCGCTCGCGCCCGATGTCGAGCTGATGGATGCCATGATCGATCTCGACGCGGACAGGAACCGGGAATGCAGCCGCCAGCGTTCGTCCGCATCGCCACGGTGGCGCAAAGGGATCGGTGACGTAAAGCAGCACGGCCGCCAGCGCCGTCTCCGAGGCCGCATCCGCGCGCGGCGCCAGCAACTCGTCGCGATGCGTGCCGATGAACGCCGTGGTCGCTTCACCGCTGGAGAACGCTGGATGCGCCAAACAGGCAGCGAGAAAGGCTTGATTGGTGGTGACGCCGAACGCGGCGGTTTGCTGGAGACCATGAATGAGCTGGCGTCGTGCTGTATCCCGCGTCTCGCCATGGCTGATCAGCTTGGCGATCATCGAATCGTAGTATGGCGGAATCTCGGAGCCGGACTGCAGAGCGTGCTCGACGCGGATGTCACCGGGCATCTGCCACAGCGCCATCCGGCCGGATTGCGGCATGAAGTCGTGATTGGCGTCTTCCGAGCACAGCCGCACCTCGATGGCATGGCCGGAGAATTTTATGTCTTCCTGCTTCAGCCCGATCGGTTCGCCGCTGGCGACGCGGATCTGCAATTCAACCAGATCGAGCCCGGTGATCGCCTCGGTGACGGGATGCTCGACCTGCAGCCTTGTATTCATTTCCATGAAATAGAATTCGCCGCATCCATCGAGCAGGAACTCGAGCGTGCCCGCGCCCTCGTAACCGATCGACCTGACGGCGGCGATCGCGACCGCGCCCATCCGCGCCCGTAATTCCGGCGACACCGCCGGTGACGGCGCCTCCTCGATCAGTTTTTGATGCCGCCGCTGCACCGAGCAATCGCGCTCGCCGAGATGGATGGCATTGCCATGGCGATCGCCGAACACCTGGATTTCGATGTGGCGGGGATCCGCGATGGCGCGCTCCAGAATCACCGTGGGATCGCCGAACGCCCCCTGCGCTTCGGAACGCGCGCTGCGCAGCGCATCCGGAAACGCTGCGGCATCCGCGACCAGCCGCATGCCGCGCCCGCCGCCGCCAGCCACGGCCTTGATCATGACGGGAAAGCCGACCTTGCCGGCCTCGGCCAGCATGACGGCGTCGCTCTGGTCGGCGCCCTGATAGCCAGGCACGCAAGGCACGCCCGCCGCCAGCATGATCTCCTTGGCGCCGGCCTTGTTGCCCATCGCCTTGATGGCTTCAGGCGACGGCCCGATGAACACCAGCCCGGCTTCGCGGCACGCCTGCGCGAATTCCTCGTTCTCGGCGAGAAAACCATAGCCGGGGTGCACCGCATCGGCGCCGCTGGCTTTCGCCGCCGCGATGATGGCATCGATCTTCAAGTACGATTGCGAAGGCAATGCTTCGCCGATCCGGATGGCCTCATCCGCTTCGCGCACGTGCAAGGCATCGCGGTCGGCGTCGGAATAAACGGCGACCAAGCCGTAGCCGAGGCGGCGCGCGGTACGCATGATCCGCAAGGCGATCTCGCCGCGATTGGCGATCAGGATTTTTGAGAACGGCGTCGGCTTGATCTGCACCTTCATGGCCGCGCGACCGAGAACTGCATGCGCTGCGGGTTGCGCGCCTCGGCCTCGCGGCAGATCGCCAGCACTTCGGCTAATACGCTGCGGGTATCGCGCGGATCGATTACGCCGTCGTCGAGCACCCGGGCGCTGGTCGAGAATGCGTCCATCTGGCCGTCGAACACGCTGGTGATCTCCGCCTTCATCGCATCGATCTTTTCCCGTTCGATCGGCTTGCCGCGTCTGAGAGCGGCGGCCTCGGTGACGATCGCCATGGTTTCGGCGGCCTGTTCGCCGCCCATTACGGCGGTCCTGGCATTGGGCCACGAGAAGCAGAAGCGCGGATGGAAGCCGCGGCCGCACATGCCGTAATTGCCGGCGCCGAACGATGCGCCGCAATAGATCGTGATCTGCGGCACCGTGGCCGAGGTCACCGCCTGGATCATCTTCGAGCCGTGCTTGATCATGCCGGCCTCTTCATAGGCCTTACCCACCATGTAGCCCGTTGTGTTGTTGAGATACAGCAGCGGCGTGCGCGACTGGCAGCAGGCCTGAATGAAATGCGTCGCCTTGTTGGCGCCGGGAACGTCCAACGGGCCGTTATTGGTGATGATGCCGATCGCATGGCCCTCGACGCGGGCGTGACCGCAGACCGTGGCGGGGCCGTAATTGGCGCCGAACTCGGTGAAATCGGAATCGTCGATGAAGCGCGCGATGGCCTGGCGCATATCGACCGGCCGCTTGTGGTCCATCGGCATGACGCCGAGCAACTCTTCCGGGTCATGCCGCGGCGGGCGGTGCGACGTCGGATCCTGAGCCGCTCGGTCCCACCTGAGATTGCCCATGATGTCGCGCGCGATCCGCAACGCATCGCGGTCATCCTCGGCCAGATAGTCGCCGAGGCCGGAAATGCTGGTGTGCATCTCGGCGCCGCCAAGTTCCTCTTCGGTAGCGATTTCCCCGGTCGCGGCCTTCAACAGCGGCGGCCCGGCCAGGAACGCGCGGGTGCGGCCGCGCACCATCACAATGTAGTCGGACAATCCGGTCTGGTAGGCGCCGCCGGCAGTGGACGAGCCGTGCGTGACCGTCACCACCGGAAGGCCAGCCGCCGACAGCCGCGCCAGATTTCGAAAAATGTTGCCGCCGCGGACAAAATCCTCAACGCGGTAGCGCAGCAGATTGGCGCCGGCGCTTTCGACCAACTGCACGTAAGGCAGCTTGTTCTCCAGCGCCATTTCCTGCACCCGCAAGGTCTTGTCGAGGCCGTAGGGCTGCAGCGCGCCGGCGTCAATGCCGGAATCATTGGCTGAGACCATGCAGCGGATGCCGGCGACGAATCCGATACCGGCGATCAACCCGCCGCCGGGAACGCTCTTGTCGGCATCGGATACGTCGAACATGTAGCCGGCCAGCGTCGACAGCTCGATGAAGGGCGTGCCGGGATCGAGCACCAGCGCCACCCGCTCGCGCGGCAGCAATTGCCCGCGCTTGTGAAACCGCTCCTTGGCACCGGCCGAAGCGGCGCGCGCCCGCTCCTCGAGGCCACGCATGCGCGCAATCAGCGCCAGCATGCCGTCGCGGTTGGCCTTAAAGGCCGCGCTGTTCGGGGCGATGGTCGATTCAATGATGGCCATAAACTCTCCCGCTCGTCATTCCGGGATGGTCCGCAGGACCAGACCCGGAATCTCGAGATTCCGGGTTCACGCTTTGCGTGCCCCGGAATGACAACGACTCAGTGCCCGATCCCGAAAATGTGCCGCGCTTCCGCCGGGCTCGCGATCTCGCGGCCGGCGTTGCGCGCGCAGGTGGCGATGCCCTCGATCAACTGTCCGTTCGACGTCACCTTGGCGCCGTCACCGAGATAGAACGTGTCTTCCAGCCCGGTGCGAAGGTGACCGCCGAGGTCGGCGCAACGCTGATGCAGTGGCCAGATTTCGGCCCGCCCGATCGCGGTGACCTGCCAGTTGGCTTCCGGCAGTTTCAGCTTCAACAAAATCGGCAGCAATTCGGGATCAGCCGGCATGCCCGACGCGACGCCCATCACGAAGTTGTATTCCAGCGGTCCTGAATACATCCCGGTCTGCCGGTACATCCCGACGCAGCGCACGATGCCGACATCGAAGCATTCGAACTCGGGAATCGTGTTCGCGACCTTCATGACGTCGAGATAGTCCTGTATCTTCTCGACCGCGTTATCGAACATCATCGGCGGCCAGGCCCAGCTGTTGTCGGCCTTCACCTTCAGGTAATTCAGCGAGCCGGCATTGCAGGCCGCCATTTCGGGTTTGGTCTCACGCACGCAATCGAGCGCGCCCTGATAGTTCGGGCCCGAGGTTCCCGTGGTGTGGTTGATGATGACGCCGGGACAAGCCTCGCGGATCGCCTGCTGGATCTCGCGCGACACGCCGACTTCCCACGATGGCAGGTGTCCCTTGCCCGGCGCCTGCTGGCGCAGATGGATATGCATCACGCTGGCGCCGGCGTCGAACGCGGCTTTGGCTTCACGCGCCATCTGTTCCGGGGTGACCGGCACGTGATGCTGCTTCGGGTCGGTCAGCACGCCGTTCAGCGCGCAGGTGATGACAGCCTTGTCGCTCATGAATTTGCCTTTGGATCAGCCTTCGATCGGCTCAGGTCGGGTGCGCGCGGAATATTCGCGGCGGATCATGCGGCCCGTGATGTCCGGCTTCTTGCGTTCACGCGCTATCGCCGGTTCCGAGCGCTTCAGGCCCGCCCTTGACGCAAGCCGACGCCGGGCATGCCGGACTCGCTGCGATAGATCGCGAGATCTCTGGAGCCCGAGAAAATCGCCCGCGGTTTCAATCCGTAAAACCGGCGGATCGAATGGCTGAAATGCGTGGAGTCGGGATAGCCGATATCCTGCGCCAGATGCGCGAGGTTGAGGTCCTGGTTGGCGAAGTGCAGCAAATGCCGCGCGCGTTTCCAGGCCCGGAAGGCGCGGAACGAGATGCCGGTTTCCTGCTTGAACAGATGCAGGAAGCGCGACGAGGACAGCCCGGCCTCCGCGGCACAGCTGGCGGCCGTCACGGGATCGCCGCAGAACCGGCCGATCTGCGCAATCGATGTGACCACGCGCGGATCGAGCGAGCGCGGCGGCAGCGCCTCGCCGAAGCACATGGTGTCGAACTCGGCGTTGCTGATGTCGTCGCCATGCTGCCGCGCTTGCAACGCGCGATAGGCGGCGCGGATGCGTTGGGCAAAGAACGGGGCGTCGGTTCCCGAAAGCCGTTCGGCAAGCACTTCGAAGGCGCCGGCGCGGACGCTTTCCGGCTCGATGACGAGGCAGATCGCCGAGCGATGGTCGCTGGCGATGGTATGGCGCACATCGGGCGCCACCACGGCCAGCTCGCCGTAACTTTCGCCACCATTGGCGGTGGTCAGCCAAAGGCCGGCCTCGATCGATACATAGACATGAAACGCACCCGGACAGCGCTGCCGCGGACGGCCGAGCAGGCCGGCGTAAAATACCCGCTCCGGCGTAATCAGCATCAGATGGCCGGACTTATGCCGTTTGTCGTCCATGATAGAATCCCTCCCCCGACGGCTCTTTTGGCCGCTGCGTTGGGTCGATCATAACGTCATTCCGGGGCGATGCGAAGCATCGAACTACGGTGCGCAACCGCGCACCGGAGAATCCCGGGATTCCCCGATGTGCAACTGCACATCTGAGGTCTGGTGCTTCGCACCATCCCGGAATGACAGCAATCAGGTCCGCCGCGCGACCTTCTGCTCTTCGCCCGCCAGCGTTTCGGCGGCGACCGCACGCTGGTAGCCATCGCGCGCCTGCAGGCGCTGCCAATAGGCTGCGACGTTGGGCCCGAAATCCTTTGAAAGCCCGATGTTTTCGGCCAGCCGCAGCGCGTAGCCGATCGCGATATCGGCCGCGGTGAAGCGGCCGGCGACCAGCGTCGCCGCATTCCCGGTGGCGGCCTCGACCGCCCGCAGCCGGCCCAAAAACCACTTGGCGTAGTCGCCGGCCACCTGCGGATTGCGCCGTTCCTCCGGCTCGAGCTGGGTGTAGCGCAGCACCAGCGTTTGCGGAAAGGTCAGCGTCGCGTCGCTAAAGTACATCCAGTTCAGGAACGCGCCATAGGCCGGCTCGTCGACGGCGACCACCAGCGGCGTCGGCCCGTGCCTTGTGCCGAGATAATGACAGATGCCAGTGGACTCCGTCATCCTGGTTTCGCCGTCGATCATGAACGGGATGGTGCCGAGCGGATTGATCGCGAGGTATTCCTTGGCGAAGACCCGCGGCGGAAACGGCAGCATCTTCAGATCATAGGCAAGCCCCATCTCTTCCAGCATCCAAACCGGCCGGAACGAGCGCGCGGCGTGGCAATGATAGAGCGTGATCATCCGGCGTTTCCTCTTATTGATTCAAGTCCACTTTGGAACGCCGGAGAGCCGTCCGCAACGATATCTTTCCGCTTCGGTCAGCCGCCGCGGTCAGAGATTCGCCCCCTCGATGAGGCTGCCGGACCGGACATAGCCCTTGCCGGACCGGCCAGCGCCACCACACCGGCGGCGGCAGAGCCCTCCAGCAGGGTGCGACGGTCGAGCGATGTCCTGCTTTCCTCCCAGGTTACGTTGAACCCAACAGCTTGCGAAGCTCGCGCCGTCGTTGCATGCAGTCTCGAAGATATCGGCACCGGTATCTTGCGTTTTGCGCGCTGATCAGCCAGTCGACACAAGACCGCGCGCCTTTCTTCCCTTCTCCCCTTGTGGGAGAAGGTGCCTTCGCGAAGCGAAGGCGGATGAGGGGTCTCCATCCGCTGAGATAGACCCCTCACCCGTCTGCGATGCTTCGCATCGCAGCCACCCTCTCCCACAAGGGGAGAGGGGAAGAAAAGAAAGTTCACGCCGATGGATTTTGAACACAGCGCAAGAGCGATCGAGTTGCAGGGAAAGCTGTCGGCCTTCATGACGGCCCATGTCTATCCCGTCGAAGGTCTCCATCATGAGCAGGTCGCGAACGGCCATCGCCATCACCGCCCGCCGATCCTGGAAGAATTGAAGCGCCGCGCCCGCGCCGAGGGGCTGTGGAATCTGTTCCTGCCCGGCGATCATGGCGCCGGGATCAGCAATCTCGACTATGCGCCGCTGGCCGAGATCATGGGGCGAGTGTCGTGGTCCTCCGAAATCTTCAACTGCTCGGCGCCCGATACCGGCAACATGGAAGTGCTCTCGCTGTACGGCACGGCGGAACAGAAGAAGCGCTGGCTCGCGCCGCTGCTGGCGGGCGAAATCCGCTCGGCCTTCTCGATGACCGAGCCCGAAGTGGCCTCCAGCGACGCCACCAACATCCAGTGCAGCATCCGCCGCGACGGCGGAGACTACGTCATCAACGGCCGCAAATGGTTCACCTCGGGCGCGATGAGCGCGGATTGCAAGATCCTGATCGTGATGGGCAAGACCGACCCCGACAACCCCAACAAGCATCTGCAGCAATCGATGGTGCTGGTGCCCCGGGAGACGCCGGGGGTTAGCATCATCAGAGACATGCGCGTGTTCGGCTATGACGGTGCGCCATCAGGCCATCCCGAGATCGTCTATGACAATGTCCGGGTGCCCTTGGAAAATATCCTGCTCGGCGAAGGCCGCGGCTTTGAAATCGCGCAGGGCCGGCTCGGGCCCGGCCGCATCCATCATTGCATGCGGCTGATCGGCTGCGCGCAGCGCGCGCTCGAACTGATGTGCGCCCGCGCGCAATCCCGGACCGCCTTCGGCAAGGTTTTGGGCGAACAGGGCTCGGTGCGCGAGGATATCGCAAACTTCTGGTGCGAGATCGAGCAGGCACGGCTGTTGACGCTGCGGGCCGCCGAAAAGATGGACCGCGAGGGCAACAAGTCCGCGCGCGACCTGATCGCCGCCGCCAAGGTCGTGGTGCCCAGCATGGCCGCCCGGGTCATCGACCGCGCCATCCAGATCCACGGCGCCGCCGGCGTCTCGCAGGACACTTTTCTGGCCGAAGCCTACATGTACGCTCGCTTCATGCGGCTCGGCGACGGCCCCGACCAGGTACATCTGGCGCAGCTCGGGCGGGGATTGCTGAGGCGATATGGGGCGGCGGGGTGAAGGCGGTCGCGATGCCTTCCAACCAAATATTGAAAACAACCCCATGCACAGAATGGCTGAATTGGCTGCACCCATCCCGGCACAAGATATAGTATGGCTTCGTCGCTATCGCTATCGCTCCTCGCGATGACATTGGAGCCGCCGACGCCTCATCATAATAGCGGTCATCGCCCGGCTTGACCGGGCGACCCAGTACGCCGTGACGTCTCGGCTCTATCATTGCTGTCTCTGGAATACTGGATCGTCCGGTCAAGCCGGACGACGACAAATGTGGTTGTGACGACGGCAGCGGGTCTATCCCGCACTCACGCGTTACTATGCTTCCTTAGCTCCAGCCTTGCGATCTGGTTGCGATGAACCTCATCCGGGCCATCCGCCAGTCGCAACAACCGCGCCGTCGCATAGGCCGCGGCCAGTCCAAAATCGTTGCTGGTGCCGCCGCCGCCATGGGCCTGGATCGCCCAGTCGATCACCTGGCACGCCATGTTCGGCACCGCGACCTTGATCATGGCGATTTCGGCTTTGGCCTCGCGGTTGCCCACGGTGTCCATCATGTGCGCGGCATGCAGGGTGAGCAGCCGCGACTGCTCGATCATGATGCGGGATTCGGCAATGCGCTCCTGCGTCACCGTCTGTTCCGACACCGGCTTGCCGAAGGCGACGCGGCTTCGGGTCCGCACGCACATTTTTTCCAGGGTACGTTCGGCCAGACCAATCAACCGCATGCAGTGATGGATGCGGCCGGGGCCGAGCCGGCCCTGCGCGATTTCAAACCCGCGGCCTTCCCCGAGCAGCATATTGCTGGCGGGCACGCACACATTGTCGAAAATCACTTCGGAGGCGCGGTCGGGCACGCCGTAGAAGCCGAACACCGGTATCGCCCTCAAAACCTTGACGCCCGGGGTGTCCATCGGCACCAGGATCATCGACTGCTGGCGATGGCGGTCCGGATTGTCCGGATCGGTCTTGCCCATGAAGATGCAAATCTTGCAGCGTGGATCGGTGGCGTTCGTGGTGTACCATTTTCGACCGTTGACGACATAGTCGTCGCCGTCGCGCCGAATCGAGCTCTCTATATTGGTGGCGTCGCTGGAAGCGACGGCCGGCTCGGTCATCGCGAAGCAGGAGCGGATTTCACCTGCCAACAGCGGCTTGAGCCACTTTTCCTGATGCTCTCTTGTGCCGTAGCGCGCCAACACCTCCATGTTGCCGGTGTCGGGCGCCGAGCAGTTGAACAGTTCGGGCGCCAGATGCGACCGGCCCATCACCTCGCACAACGGCGCGTATTCGAGGTTGGTGAGACCGGCGCCGTGCTCGCTCTCCGGCAGGAACAGATTCCAGAGACCGGCCTCCCGCGCTTTCGGTTTCAGTTCCTCGACCACCGGATAGACCTTCCAGGGCCCGAGCGCCTCGGCCTCCTTATAAAAGCGCTCTTCGTTCGGATAGACGTGACGGTCCATGAACGACTGCACGCGATGCTTCAACTCGCCGACTTTCTGGCTTTGCTCGTAGAACATGATCGGCTCCCTATTTCTTCGCCCCGGGCAACGTGCCCATCATCTTGCACAGCACCGACAGCATTACCTCGTCGGCGCCGCCGCCGATCGAGGTCAGACGGCTGTCGCGGTAGGCGCGGCTCACATGCGTCTCGTTCATGAACCCCATGCCGCCCCAGAACTGCAGGCAGGCGTCGGTCAGTTCGCGCCCGAGCCGGCCGGCCTTGAGTTTCGCCATGGTTGCCAACCGCGTGACGTCCTCGCCCGCCACCAGCGCCTCGCCGGCGCGGTAGATCAGGGCTCGCAGCAGCTCGACCTCGGTCTGCAGTTCCGCCAGCTTGAAGTGGACGATCTGGTTGTCGAGGATGCTCTGGCCGAACGCTTTGCGATTGCGGGTGTATTCGATGGTCTCGGCGATGATATATTCGTGCGCCTTGAGACTGGCGGCGGCGCCCCACAACCGCTCCTCCTGGAACTGGACCATCTGGTAGGTAAAGCCCATGCCTTCCTCGCCGATCCGGTTGCGCTTCGGCACCCGCACCTCGTCGAAAAAGATCTGCGCGGTGTCGGACGAGCGCATCCCCATTTTGTCGAGTTTTCGCGCCACCTGAACGCCCCGGGTTTTCATCGGAATACAGATCAGCGACTTGTTGCGATGCTTCGGGCCCTCGCCGGTATTGGCCAGCAGGCAGATCCAGTCGGCCTTGACGCCATTGGTGATCCACATCTTGCCGCCGGTGATGACGTAATCGTCGCCATCGGAACGCGCTGTCGTCTTGATCGAGGCGACGTCGGAGCCCGCGCCGGGCTCGGACACACCGATGCAGGCAACCGCGTCGCCCGATATCGCGGGGGCCAGAAACTCGCGACGTACCTCATCGGAGCCGAACCGTGCCAGCGCCGGCGTCGCCATATCGGTCTGCACCCCGATCGCCATCGGCACCCCGCCGCAATGGATGGCGCCGAGCTCCTCCGCCATCATCAGCGCATAGCTGTAATCGAGCCCCTGCCCGCCGAACTCCACGGGCTTGTTGAGCCCGAGAAAGCCGAGGGCGCCGAGCTTCCTGAACAGTTCATGGGAGGGAAACTGTTCGGCCTTCTCCCATCCATCGACGAACGGATTGATTTCCGTCGCGATGAATTTTTGCAACGTATTGCGGGCGTCTTCGTGGTCTGCGGTGAAGAGCATTTTGTCTCCCGGTCATTCCGAGGCGACGCGAAGCGTCGAACCCGGAATCTCGACATTGCTTTACTTATCTCTGGATTCCGGGTTCGCGCTACGCGCGCCCCGGAATGACGGTGTTACTCGGGCGCGCCGTGCTTTCTTCTCCCCTCCCCCCGCGCAGCGGTGGGGAGGGGTCGGGGGTGGGGGTGGGGGGTCTATCAGCGCGTACAACTTGTCAGCGAGTCCGCCGAGATACCCCCCACCCCCGACCCCTCCCCGCCACGCGCAAGCACGCGTGGGAGGAGGGGAGTAACATCATAATCCCATCTGCCTTGACGCCAGGTCCTTCATGATCTCCTCGCTGCCGCCGCCGATGGCGTTGACTTTGACCTCACGGTAGATGCGTTCGACCTTGATGCCGCGCATGAAGCCGGCGCCGCCGAAGATCTGTACCGCCTCGGAGGCGCAGAACGCCATGGTTTGCGTGGCCTGGTTCTTCAGCATGCAGATCTCGGCGACCGGGCTTTCGCCATGATCGAGCCGCCACGCCAGCATTTCCAGCATCGCCTGGGACGCAGCCACCTTCTGCGCCATGTCGACCAGCTTGTGCCGGATGACCTGGTGCTGCGCCAGCGGCTTGCCGAAGGTGTGGCGCTGCCTGGCGTAGGCGGTAGCCTCGTCGAGGCAGACCCGCGCCGCGGCGGTACAGCCGGCCGCCATGGTCAGCCGCTCGCTGTTGAAATTATGCATGATGATCTTGAAGCCCGCGCCCTCCTCGCCGAGCAGATTGCCCGTGGGAACGCGGCAATCGTCGAAATGCAGCGTCGCGGTGTCCGAGGCCCACCAGCCCATTTTCTTCAACGAAGTTCGCGACAGGCCCGGCGTGTCGCCCTCGATCACCAGCAGGCTGACGCCGCCGGGGCCGGCGCCGCCGGTTCGCACCGCCGTGGTGATATAGTCGGCGCGCATGCCCGAGGTGATGAACGTCTTCTCGCCGTTGACGACATAATGGTCGCCGTGGCGCCGCGCCGAGGTGCGCAGATTGGCGACGTCGGAGCCGCCGCTCGGCTCGGTGATCGCCAGCGCAGAAATCTTTTTTCCCGACAGGATCTCCGGCAGCACCCGCGCCTTGAATTCCGGCGTGCCGGCCCGCGCGATCGGCGGCGCGCCGATCGAATTGCTCTTCAGGCTGGCGGAAACCCCGCCGGCGCCGGCCCGCGCCAGTTCCTGCACCGCGACGATCCACATGAAATTATCGACCTCGGTGCCGCCATATTCCTCAGGGAATCCAAGCCCGAGCAGCCCGATCGCGGCAGCCTTCTCATAGAGTTCGCGCGGAAACCCGCCGGCCTCGTCCCATTCATGGGCAAAGGGCTCGATTTCCTTCTCGACAAAACGGCGCACCACGTCACGATAGGCCTCGTGTTCGGCGGTGTAGAATGGGCTCGCCATCCGCTTCGCTCCCGTGATTCTTGTTGCGGCGCAGGATGTCCGGAAACCGCCGCGCCAACTTGCGTCGAGTGGCTGGAGGTACGCCGCCAGGCGCACCCGACGCTAACATTGAAAGCGAAATCCCTCATCCGTCGTCCCTGCGAACGCAGGGACCCATACACCGCGGCCTATCGTCAAACAGCAGGTGTCAGACACCTTCTGCAACAGCAGACGACCGGGGTTATGGGTCCCTGCGTTCGCAGGGACGACGTCGAGAGAGCGATGGCCAACCTATACCAGCCACTCGACGCAAGACAACATTCCGATACGCTCGCCCATTGAACGACACGCGGCGCCAGACCGCGATATCCGAGGGAGGAAGCCTTGCCGGTTCGCCATTACGACTGGATCGCCCATTTCGGCCGCCGCACGCCGGACAAGCCGGCGGTGGTCGATCTCGCCAGCGAGCGCCAGTTCACTTACGCGCAATTCGACGACAGGATTTCGCACCTTGCCGCGCATTTGCGCGACCGGCTCAAGGTCAAGCGCGGCGAGCGGGTCGCGGTGCTGGCGCTGAACACGACGGATACGCTGGAGGTCCAGTTCGCCTGCGGGCGGATCGGCGCGGTGTTCCTGCCGCTCAATACCCGCCTCACCGTGCCCGAGCTGCGGTATATCGTCGGCGACGCCACGCCTGTACTGATGATCCACGATTCCGAGCTGGCCGAGGTCGCGCTGTCCGTTGCCCAATTGTGCAACGTCGCCTCCGCGCTGCGGCTGAGCCCCGGCGGTTCCTACGAGGCCGCGATCGCGGCCGCGCCGCCGCTCGACCAGGCCGAAATTGTCACGCTCGATGACATCTCCACCATCATGTACACCTCGGGCACCACGGGCCAGCCCAAGGGCGCCATCATCACCCACGGCATGACGTTCTGGAATTGCGTCAATCTCGGCGGCCCGGCCTATATCTCGCCGTCGTCGGTGCTGCTCACCGTGCTGCCGCTGTTCCACACCGGGGGACTCAATTGCTACACCAATCCGGTGCTGCATGCCGGCGGCACCGTGCTGATCATGCGGGCGTTCGATCCCGGTCTCGCACTGCAGCTGATCGGCGATCCCGCGCGCGGCATCAACCAGTTCTTCGGCGTGCCGTCGATCTACCAGTTCATGGCGCTACATCCGTCCTTTGCGGCGTCCGACTTCAGCCGCCTGGTGATCGGTGGCGTCGGCGGCGCGCCGATGCCGGTGCCGCTGTTGAAAGTGTGGGAGGAGCGTGGCGTCGCGCTGCAGCAGGGCTATGGCATGACCGAGACCAGTCCCGCGGTGCTGACGCTCGACAAGGAGGATGCCGCGCGCAAGGCCGGCTCCTCCGGCAAGCCGGTGCTGCATACCGAAGTGCGGATTGTCCGCCCCGACGGGACCGACGCCGGGGTCGGCGAACTCGGCGAATTATGGGTGAAGGGGCCGAACATCACACCGGGCTACTGGAACCGGCCGGACGCCAACAAATCGTCGTTCACCGACGGCTGGCTGCACACCGGCGACGCCGCGCGGATCGACGACGAAGGCTTCTACTACATCGTCGACCGCTGGAAGGACATGTACATTTCCGGCGGCGAGAACGTCTATCCGGCCGAGGTCGAGAACGTGCTGCATCAGCTCACCGCTGTCGCCGAAGCCGCCGTGATCGGTATTCCCAGCGAACAATGGGGCGAGACCGGCATGGCAATCGTCGCGGTCAAAGCGGGTCACAGCCTGACCGAGGCCGAGATCCATGCGCATTGCGAAGCCAATTTGGCGCGCTTCAAGCGCCCGCGCCTGATAAAATTCATCGATGCGCTGCCGCGCAACGCCACCGGCAAGATTCACAAACCGACGCTGCGAGCGAATTTCGGTGCGGAGAAAATTACAGATCGGGCCGCATCGAAAGGGGACGTACGCAACTGATGATGCGTGAGAGCCTCTACTCCCCTCCCCCCGCGCGCGAAGCGCGTGGTGGGGAGGGTTCGGGCGTGATGGCGCTTCCGCAAACTGGCTGTCAGTCGTCTGCGTGGGTAATGCAGCATCCACCGATGCAGCGATTTCAGCCGATAGCCCCCCACCCCCGACCCCTCCCCGCCGCTTCGCGGAGGGAGGGGAGAAGAAAAGCGCTTTAGGGATTTTGCGCGGTCACCATCCAGGAACTCGATTGCATCATCACGCCTTCCGGCCGCGCGAATTGGCAGAGCTCCTGCTTCAAGGCCGCGACGACAAGGTTGTGGTGGCGTTCCGCCTCCTTGCCCGCCTCGCGGTAGACTTCGCCCGCCGGCCCGATCGCAAGCTGGAACGCCACGGCTTCGTCGACATCGCGCCCGACCATGACTTCGGCATCGACGCGCTCGAACCTGACGTTCGAATAGCCCGCGACCCGCAACTGCTCGGCCACGACGTCGGGATCGGCCATGGAGAACGGCCCCGGCCCGCAGGTCGCGGCGTGCTCCTGCACCGGCGGCAGATAGCGCAGCACGACGTCCTTCGAGCGCGTCAGCCACGGATTATCCGCCCGCCCGCGCCAGACGATCATGGTCATGATGCCGCCGGGCTTGAGCGCGGCGCGCATATTGCGCAAGCCGGCCACCGGGTTCTCGAAAAACTGCGTTCCGAAACGCGAGAAGCAGAAATCGTACACCGGCTCGAACGGATAGGCCTGCACATCCGCTTCGACAAACGTCAAATTGGCCAGACCGGCTGCGCTCGCGTCCTTGCGCGCCGTTTCGAGAAAGGCGCCGCAACAGTCTATCCCGACGACGGTGCCGGCGGTCCCGACGCGCCGGGCGATCTCGATCGAGGTCTCGCCCCAGCCGCATCCGGCATCCAGCACCCTGTCGCCGCTGCGCAGCATCAGCGCTGGAAACACCCTCGCGCTGTGCTCGCCGAGGCCGCCGACGAGCACATGCCGCCAAGTATTGAATTTGGGAACCAGCACCGCGTTCCAGAAATCAACATAGGCGCTCCGTGGTTCGATCGCTTGCGCTGTTCTCATCCGCCACTCCTGTTCCCGGACCACGGCAGCCATCTGGCTGCCGTATTCGTGGCACGATACATAGAGCGCGCCACCGCCAGGGCGAATGATCGCCCCGCCGGAAGACTTGACCGTTCGTCCGAATCGGGGGAAGCCGCAGCCATGGATCCACTTTCGGATGTGCTGCGGTCGTTCCGGCTGACGGGCGGCGTCTTCCTCGACGCTCATTTCAGGGCGCCCTGGTGCGTGGTCACCCGGGTCTCGGCCGAGGATCTGGGATCGTTCCTGACGACGCCCTCACTCCTGATCGCCTATCACTTCGTTATCGAGGGCAGGCTCCTGGTCTCGATCGAAGGCGAGCCCACCATCGAAGTTGGCGCCGGCCAGGTCGTGCTGCTGCCCCGCAACGACGTTCACACGCTGGCCAGCGGTTCGGGTCTGGCGCCCGTGGATGCGCATGAGCTGATTCAACCATCCCCCGCAGGTGGACTGGCGCGGGTATCGCACGGCGGAGGCGGTGAAAGGACACACCTCGTGTGTGGCTTCCTCTGCAGCGAGGATCCCTACAATCCCCTGATCGCCACCTTGCCGAGAATGCTCAAGCTCGACGTCGCGCGGGGCACCTCGCGCGATTGGGTCGACGCCTCGGTGAGATTCGCGGCCAGCGAGTTGACCGAAGGCCGATTTTCCTCGTCCAGCGTGATGTCACGGCTGTCCGAATTGCTGTTCGTGGAGGCGGTGCGCCAGTATTCGGCAACGCGCGGCGATCAGGGCGCCGGATGGTTGCAGGGCCTCGAAGATCCGCGGGTGGCGCGAGCGTTGGCCCTGATTCACCGCAGCATCAGCTCTCCCTGGTCGGCCGAGGCCCTCGCGAAGGAAGTCTCGATGTCGCGCAGCGCATTCGTGGAACGTTTCACCAGACTGATGGGCGTGGCGCCGATCCGGTATCTGACCCTGTGGCGACTGCAAACCGCGAAACTGCACTTGCGGGAAACCCAGCAAACCATGGCCCAGCTGGCGCACGCGATCGGCTACGAGTCCGAGCAGGCGTTCAGCCGGGCGTTCAAGCGCGAGTTTGGACTGCCACCCGCACGCTGGAGGGATCAATCCCGCGCCGCCCCTCAATCGTAAACGAAGGTGGCCTCGTCGAGGTCGATCGCCGGAAACTGGTCCTTCTCGGCCCAATAGTCCTGGCTGTGCTGCCATTCCGGCGTGTCGCCGCGCTTCGGCAACAAATGCATGTCGCGCATCAGATAGCCCGGATTGAAATTCTCCGGATCGATCCAGTCATGCAGCGGCATGTTGCCTTCCTGCGGCCGCAACGCGGTCACGACCTTCCGGGCGCCCTTCGCCTTCATGTGGCCGAGCATGCGGCAGACGAAGTCGGCGACCAGATCGGTGCGCAGCGTCCAGCTGGCGCGGAAATATCCGAACACCCAGGCCATGTTCGGAATGCCGGTGAACATCATGCCGCGATAGGTGACGGTATCGGCAAAATCCAGCGGCTTGCCGTCGATCTCGAAGGCGATATCGCCGAGCACATTGAGGTTGAAGCCGGTCGCGGTCACGATGATGTCGGCCCGCAAGGTCTCGCCGGATTTCAGCAGAATGCCGTCTTCGGTGAAGCGGTCGATCTCGTCGGTGACGACGGAAGCCTTGCCGCCCTTGATCGCCTCGAACAGATCGGCGTCGGGCACGAAGGCAATGCGCTGCCGCCACGGCCGGTAGCTCGGTGTGAAATGCTTCTCGACGACGTCATCGTGGCCGGGGCCAAGTGCGGCGCGGATGCCGCCGAGCAATTCCTGCCTGACCTTCTCCGGTTCGGTGAATGAGCGGCGGGTAAACAGATCCTGCTCGAACAGGATTTTGCGCCGCACGATTTCGTGGATCCACTCTTCCTTGACCTGCAGCCGCCGCAGCTCCTCGGCCAGCTCGATGGCGTTGCGGCCGGTGCGGAAATAGGTCGGCGAACGCTGCAGCATGGTGACATGCTCGCATTGGTTCGCGATGTTCGGGATCAGCGTCGCCGCGGTGGCGCCCGAGCCGATCACAACGATCCGCTTGCCTTCCGTGCTGAGGTCTTCCGGCCAGCGCTGCGGATGAACGATACGGCCCTTGTAGTCTTCCATCCCCTTCCATTCCGGCGTGTAGCCTTCGGAATGGCGGTAATAGCCCTGGCACATCCAGAGAAAATTCGCAGTAAAGGTTCGCGCCTCGCCACACCCCTGATCGACCGCCTCGATGGTCCACAGCTTGCTCTCGCTGGACCAGCTCGCCGCGTTGATGCGATGGCGGTAGCGGATATGTCCGGCGAGAGCATTCTCGTCGATCACTTCGCCCATATAGGCGCGGATTTCCGCGGCGGTTGCGATCGGCGGGCCGACCCACGGCTTGAAGCTGTAGCCGAAGGTGTGCAGGTCGCTGTCGGAGCGGATGCCGGGATATTTGTGGGTCCACCAGGTCCCGCCGAAGGTCTCCTGCTCCTCCAGCACGACAAACGTGGTGTCCGGCAATTGCTTGGTCAGGTGATAGGCGCTGCCGACGCCGGAGATGCCGGCACCGACGATCAGAACGTCGAAATGCTCGACCGCCTGTGCTGACGACATCGAGCGGAGGGGCGCGGAGATGTTCATGCGTTTAAATCTTTGTTTGAACCGATGAGCCGTTGCCGGAAATTTTCTAGCGCTCAATCATGGAACAAACAAGACGGCGCCTCTCCCCGAGCCGCGTCAAACTTACAACCCAGCGCCCCATTGCCGCGCGGTCTGCAGGATCCAGTCGCGGTACAGCGTCAGCGGCGTCACGCCGGTGATGCCGCCACACCCGGCGCCGCCGTTCGGCCCGGTCGACCAGCTGACGACGCCGACGATAACAGGGCCATTTGGCTTGTCCTCGAAGGCCGGACCGCCGGAATCCCCGGTGCAGGCGCCCAGTCCGTCGCGGGTTCCCTGCCCCACGGGATCGACGAGGCGGATTTGCAGCGTGCCGGGCTTGCCGGTCACGATGAGACCCGCGACGCGAATGGTGCCGCCGCTCTTGCCATCGCCGCGGACGGTGACGCCGATGCCGGCGATGCTGAAGCGACTGCCGACCAGAACCGGTATCTGCGGCGCCCCGACAACCGATGCCGCCTTGCCCTTGAGCGGAGCGTCGAGCCGCAGCAGCGCGACATCGGCGGTGGCGCGGTGCGCCGTCATCGCCTGCATGTTGAAGCCGGGGTGTAGTGCGACGCTGGTCACGTCGTGCAGCTGCGGCTGCCGGTCCGCGCCGTATTCCACGATCTTGTAGGTCGCTCCGGGCTGCACGCAATGCGCCGCCGTCAAAACCAGCTTTGGCGCAATCAATGCGCCGGTGCAGAAATTGCCGCGCGAGCCGACGATGGTGACGACGGAGCGGCCGACGCCATCGGCCGAGGGTGCGCCGCCGCCGACGATCGCATCAGCGGGCGTGGCGATCAGCAGCGCCAGGCCCGTGAGCATTGCGGTCGGGATCTTCATCGCCGCGCCAGTCACGCGTAAAGCTCGGCATGTTCCTGAGAATACGATGCGTAGGACTCCTTGATGCTGGCGAGGTTGAGCAGCATCGTGGCGACCGGCGAATTGTCCGATCTAAACACGGTCGTCCGCACCCAGAGGCTCTCGGTCCGGCGACTGCCGCTCAGGGCGACGACTTCCCGCTCGGTCTGGTAATCCTCACCGGCAAACAGCGGCCCCCGCAGCAGCCGGATTTCCTGATCGGCGAACAGGCCGACCGCCGGACCCTTGATTGGAAGCTGGTCTTCCCTGGACCTGTATTGAAAGAGAACGCTGAGCATCTCGATCGGAATGATCTGACGGCCCCAGGGGTTGCCGGCGCCGGCGTAAAACGGGCTCGGCTCGGTAATCACCTTGAGCTTGTCCGCGAGCGAGAACGGGTAGAGCTCGCCCATAGTCTGGTCGACATCCATCCGGACGGTCTGACGCCCGGTCTTCATGCCGACCTTGATGTCGCGCAGGATCACCGGATCGATCAGCGGTTTCAGCTCGGCAAGCCGCTGATCGAGCGCGGTCGGAAGTTTGTCGTCACCGACCGACGCCGTGCCGCGCAGCACCTCGGTGCCGTCGCGCTTCACCATCTGGATCGCGCATAGCCTCGCACCCACCGCAGGCTTCGTCAGAATGGCCTGCACTTCCTCGCCCTCGAAGGAAGGATTGCGATAATGCGCCGAGATGCATCCGGTCACGAACCACGCATCGCCCCATACGCTGGCGCACAGCGGCGCGAACTGGCTGAAATGCGTCGGCCCTTCGATGGTGCCGCCCTGGAACCCCAGCTTCTGCGCCGTCGCATCGTCATGGATCGAGGCATGGGAATCGTAGACCTGCGCATGCAGCATCTGGTGCGGCCGGCGCCACGGTCCGACGAAGGCCTCGGAGGTTTCCGTGATGTTGGTGTCAAAGGCTTTCATGGGGTCCTCGCGAGCGAACAGCAGTAGCAACGTACAGGAAGGAGCGCGAGGCTCCAAATTCCACGGCGGGCCACGCTGCCGATGGGCTGGCCCTCGGCTGGACACCGTGTTAGCCGTTTTCCAAACGGCGTTGCACAGGCGGGAAAAGATGATCGAGGCGGTAATCTGGGATTTTGGCGGCGTGCTCACCACCTCGCCGTTCGAAGCGTTTGCTCGGTTCGAGACCGAGCGCGGGCTGCCCGCCGATACTATTCGGCGCACCAATGCCGCCAATCATCTCGAAAACGCCTGGGCGAAATTCGAGCGCGCCGAGGTGGATATCGAAACCTTCGACCGGTTGTTCGCCGCGGAGTCGCTGGCGCTGGGCGCGGAGGTTCGCGGCCGTGAGGTGCTGCCGCTGCTGTCGGGCGATTTGCGCCCCGAGATGGTGGCAGCGCTGACGCGGGTCAAAGCCCGGTTCAAGACCGGCTGCATCACCAACAATCTGCCCGCCAATGCGATCGGCAGCCACAGCGGCCGCTCGCTCTACGTCGCGGAAGTCATGGCGCTGTTCGATCACATCATCGAATCCGCGAAGATCGGCCTGCGCAAGCCCGACCCCCGCATCTATCGGATGATGGTGGAAAAACTCGGCGTCGATCCCAAACGATGCGTCTATCTCGACGATCTCGGCGTCAACCTCAAGCCGGCGCGCGCGATGGGCATGACCACGATCAAGGTCGTCAATGCGCCGCAGGCCATTGCCGAACTGGAGGCCGCGACCGGGCTGGCGCTGCGCTAGGCGCGACATCAGGTCTCCAGCTGCAGGATCGTCATGTTGGCGTGACGAATTCGCACGCTTAGTTCACGCCCCAGCGCCGACAACAGCTTGATCGCGATGTCCGGCTGCTCCCGGCACAGCACGATAAACGACGCCTCGCTCAGGCCAAAGCCGGTGAGGTCTTCGTCGACCGTGATGGTGGCCGAGCGCGGCCCGCGATCCAGCAGCGCCAGTTCGCCGAGCACCGCGCCGGCCGCGAAGGTAACGAGCCTGATGTCGCCGTCATCGTGCCGGAGATGAACGCTGGCGCGTCCCCGGGTGACGAGATAGAGCGAAGCGCCGGGATCCCCGCGTCGAAAAATGACATGGCCTGAAGGCCACGCCACCGGCTCCAGCCAGCCGCGCAGCCGCTCGACCTGGTCGGCGGTGAAATCGCCGAGCAGTGGCAGGCGGGCGAGCGGCAATTCGAGGGCCTGCCCGGTTGCGGCATTCCGGAGCAAATCGTCCTCCGCCCATTCGATGGCGCGATCGATGTCGGGGAAAAACCGGTCGCCGTGAAAGATATCGGCGAGCCGCGCGGCGGTCTCGGTGCGGCCGGACAAAACCAGCGCCAGCTTGACGCCTCGCGCACCAAGTGCGGCGTCGATATCGCCGAGGATGCGGGCGCCGGTTGAGTCGATTTCGGTCACGCGCCGCAGTTCGAGCAGCAGGGCTTTTGTCCCCTGCGCGGTCTCGCTGTCGACAATCTGGGCGAGCCGTTCGGCCGTGCCGAAGAACAATGCGCCCTGCAATTCGATGACCAGCACCGAAGCGCCCTGGACATGGAGCACCTCGAGCTCCGCCGGATCGCGGTAACGCCGCGAGCGAACGGTGTCGCAGCGATAGGATCTCCGAATGTTGGACCGGCTCATTCGCACTACGAACAGCAATACCGCCAGCACGATGCCGATGAACACCGCCAGCACGACGTTGATCGCGATCGACAGCATAGAGACGAACAGGGAAACGCCGAGATCGAGCGCGATGGCGCCGCGCTGCGGCGTGCCTGATTTGAGCAGGCGCGTGGCCAGTTGCCTGGTCCAGGGATCGATATGCTGGATCGCGATCACCATGATCACCGCCGACAGCACCGCGCGCGGGATGTAGCCGAGAACCGGAAACAGCAGCGTCGCCGCTGCCAGCACCGCCACGGCATTGACGATCACCGAAAGCCAGCTGCGCGCGCCATAGGCGCGGTTGGCGAGACTGGGGCCGATATTGATGCCGTTGGTGATGCCGCCAAAGCCAGCTGAAATCGCATTGCCAATGCCGAGGCGCACCAGCAGGCGATCGTCGCCGGCCCTGATCTCGCCGGGCTGGCTGGTCAGCTTGGCGCACAACAGCGCGTCGATCGACGCGATGACCGCCAGCGCCAGCGCGCCCGACAGGATCACCGAGGCCGACTGCGCCAGAGGCGCGACCATCGGCAGCCCCGAAAAGTCCACCAGCACGGCGCGCATCGCAGCACTCGCCGTCAGCGGACCGATCATCGGGCCCAGCAGGTCGCCGAAGCCGGAAAGCGCGATGGCATAATAGACGACGGTGCCGCAGCCGAGGCCGACCAGCACCGGCGGCACCTTGGTCGAGATCCGGCGCGCGTTCCACATCGCCGCGAAAGTCAACGCGGCGACCACCGGACTGAGCGGCTGCGCCTGGCCGATCGCCGCGAACACTCGGGTAAAGCCAATGTTGCGATCAAAGCCCAATACGTTGCCGAGTTGCACCAGAAACAGCAGTACCGCGGCCATGTTCTGGAAACCCGCCATCACGGGATGCGGCGCGAATTTTATCAACGAGCCCAGCCGCAATATTCCGAACAGCGCCTGAAGCAGGCCACCGAGCAGGATGATGGCGAAGAACACCAGCAGCGTGGCGGAGACGCTGGGTGCCGCGCTCGCCAAGGGGTCGCGCTGCAACAGCGAAAACAGCAGCAGGCCGAGAAAGAAAGTCGTGGTGATGCGCGGCGCATAGACGCGCGTCGAGCGGTCGCCGAGCAGCACGCTGACGAAGCCTGCGATCACAGCCGAGATCAGGCCTGCCATCGCGCCATAGGCGAAATATTCATCGCCCAGCGTGACGAAGGCGAACATGCCGAACGCCATCGCCAAGGGAATGGCGACGGTCGCCGAAACCAGCCCGGCGATGATGTCGCTGCGCGCCGTTGCAACAGCGGGGATCGGTGCAGGCGGCGCCGCCGGCCTTGAATCCATGCTGGTCGTCATCGCAGCGCCGCGGCGATGTTGCCGCCATCGACGGTGGTGACGTCGGCGGTGGTCTTCAGCGCCAGCGCCTGCGCCAGGAAGGCCTGCGCGACATCCTCGGCCGCCACTTCGCGGCCGAGCAAATTGCCGCGCATGTAGGCCTGTTCGCTCAGTCCCCGAAGTTTGGAGCGCGACGCGATCATCTCTTCGGTCAACAGCCCGGAGCGGATCCGGTCGGCATTGACGGCATTGGCGCGAATGCCTTCGTTGCCGTAATCAAGCGCGTATTGCCGCACCAGAAACAGGGTCGCCGCCTTCGGCAACCCGTAGGGTCCGAAGTTGGTTCCGGGATTGACCGCCTGCTTGGACACATTGAACAGCAGGCAGCCGCCGGTGCCCTGCTTTCGCATGATTTTCACGGCCGCCTGCGCGACACGCTGGTGGCCGTAGAAATTGAGTTCAAAACTCTCGCGCAGCACCGCCTCGTCGACTTCGCCGATCCGGCCCTGCCAGGCGGCGCCGGCATTCGATATGGCTATGTCGACCCCGCCAAAGACCGAGGTGACTTGCGCAAAGGCCGCCCGCACCGAGGCGGCGTCGGTGACGTCACATCTGAGCCCTATCGCGGCGCCGCCGATCGCTTTGGCCTTTGCCTGTGCGGCGCTCTCATCGACATCGAGCAGCGCGACTTCGGCGCCGGCCGCCGCGAACGCCTTTGCCGCTGCAAATCCGATGGCGCCCGCAGCACCGGTGATGGCGACAACCTGCCCCGCCAGCGGCAGCTCCCTGGCGCCGCCCAGTTTCGCTTGCTCCAGCGACCAGTATTCGACGTCGAACAGATCGGCCTCCGGCAGCGGCGCGAAGCGGCCGATCGCTTCCGCATCGGTGATGGTGGCAATCGCGGCCTCGGCGAGATCGGCCGCGACGCGAGCATCCTTCTTGCTGCGGCCGAGCCCGAACAAGCCGACGCCCGGCACCAGCACCACGCGGGGCGAGGGATCGAGCATGGTCTTGATCCCGCCGACGCGGGTATTGTTGCGGGTAAAATAGTCTTTGTAGGTTTCGCCATAGGCCGCAACGGCATCGCGGACCGCTTCGCCAAAGCTGGCGAGGTCGCCATCTTCGGGCGCGGCAACCACCAGCGGCTTGTTCTTGATGCGGATGTTATGGTCCGGCGTCACTACGCCAGCCTGGCCGTAGCGCGCCACTTCGGTGCCGTTGACAAAATTCATCACGGCGTCGCCGGCGCGAAAATCCAGCACAAAGCGCTTCCAGGCGCCATCGCGCTTGCTGTCCGGCAGGCTGCAGGCGCCACGGACGATCGGCGCGACGTCGGCGAGGCGCGCGGGTTGCGCTGGCAGCTTTGCGCTCGGAAATGCCGGTTTGCGATTTTTTGCGAGCCGTTCTTCCGCAAGGGTCACCAGCGCGATCATGCGCTCATAGGCCTGCCGCGCATCGGCGCCAAAACTGAAGATGCCATGCTTGACCAGCACCAGGCCTTCGACCGATGGATCCGCGTCGAACACCTGTGCCGCGGCTTTGGCGAGACCAAAGCCCGGCATGATGTAGGGGACGTAGCCCACCCTCTTGCCGTAAACCTCGCGGCACAATGCTTCGCCATCAGGCTGGTCGGTGAGGGCGAGCATCGCCGTTGAATGGGTGTGGTCGACGAATTTGTGCGGGATGAAAGCATGCAGCAGCGCCTCGACCGACGGGTTCGGCGCCATCGGGTCGATCAGATTGGCGCGCTGCAGCTGCACCATTTCCTCGTCCGACAGTTTTTCGCGGGCACGGAGTTTTATCAGGGGCGCCAGCCGCACCGCGGGCAGCCCCGCGGGTTCGATCGCGCCCATATCCCAGCCGGAGCCCTTGACACACAGCACGTCGACGGTCTCGCCGTTGAGATCGACCAGCTGCGTCTTCACCGACGTATTGCCGCCGCCGTGCAGCACCAGCCGCGGATCCTGGCCCAGCAGACGCGTGGTATAGACCCTGAGCGCCACGTCGCGGCCGAGATTGGCGTAGCGGGCAATCGCCGCATCAGCATCGCGATCGATCCAGGCACTCTGCATGCGCTTGCTTCCTTGGCTATTCGGCGGCGGCCGCGATCCGTTCGGGAAATGCGGCCGACAGCGCCGCGCTGGTGGCCTTGAGCACACCGCGTTCGGTGATCAACCCCGTCACCAGCCGCGCCGGCGTCACATCGAAGGCGTAATTCGCAACCGGCGATCCCTCAGGCACGATGCGTACGGTTTCGATCCTGCCATCGGCGGTCCGCCCGGTCATGTGCGTCACTTCTTCAGGCCCGCGCTGCTCGATCGGAATTTCCTTCACGCCGTCATCGACGCTGAAATCGATGGTCGGCGAAGGCAGCGCCACATAGAACGGCACGCCATTGTCGTGCGCGGCGAGCGCCTTGAGATAGGTGCCGATCTTGTTGCAGACGTCTCCATTTGCGGTGACGCGGTCGGTGCCCGTGATCACGAGGTCGACCATGCCGTGCTGCATCAGGTGGCCGCCGGTGTTGTCGGCGATAACGGTGTGAGGCACGCCGTGATGGCCGAGTTCCCAGGCCGTCAGCGAGGCGCCCTGATTGCGCGGGCGGGTCTCATCGACCCAGACATGGACGGCGACGCCGCGATCATGCGCCAGATAGATCGGCGCGGTGGCGGTGCCCCAATCGACCGTCGCCAGCCAGCCGGCATTGCAATGGGTCAGCAGGTTGACCGGCTCGCCCGGCTTTTTTCGCGCGGCAATCGCCTCGATCAGGCCAAGGCCATGCCGGCCGATACCCTTGTTGATGGCGATATCTTGCTCGGCAATTTCGCCGGCGCGGGAATAGGCCGCCGCCGCTCGCAACGATGCCGGCAACGGCCGCAACATCGAGCGCATCGCGTCGAGCGCCCATTTCAGGTTGATCGCGGTCGGGCGGGTCGCCATCAGCGTCCTGTAGGCCTGATCGAGCGCTACGTCGGAGGCGTCTGCCCGCATCGCCAGCGCCATCCCGTAGGCCGCGGTCGCCCCGATCAACGGCGCGCCGCGCACCAGCATCGAACGGATGGCATCGGCGGCGGCATCGCAGGTCGTCAGCCGCACCACGACAAACTCATGCGGCAACCGCCGCTGATCGATCGCGCTGACCGACCAGCCGTCTGGCTCGAGCCAGATGCTTCGGAGATGCCTGTCGCCGACCTTCATGACGCACCCATGGACGGTATGAACCTCATACGCGCAAAATCCGTCCCGCTACCGCATCGAGTTTTTTCAGCAGTTCCGGATCGCGTGCTTCCGGCGCAGTGATCAACGCCGTGTCGAGCGCGCGGTCCGAACCGACAGGGCACGGCTCGTGCTCCCTCGGAAACCCGGCGGCGAGCCGCGCCACCAGAGCTTTCGCCTTGTCGGCATTGGTACTCAATACCCGGATGATGTCCTGGACCGTCACCGCGTCATGGTCGGGATGCCAGCAATCGAAATCGGTCACCATGGCGACCGTCGCGTAACAGAGCTCCGCCTCGCGGGCGAGCTTGGCCTCCGGCATGTTGGTCATGCCAATCACGGAGTAGCCAAGGTTCTTGTAGGTCATACTCTCGGCATAACTGGAGAATTGCGGACCCTCCATGCAGACATAGGTGCCGCCGCGCGCGATCGCGATGCCCTCGGCTTCGGCCGCGGCCGTCAGATGAATGCGCAGCCGCGGCGACGTCGGGTGCGCCATCGACACATGGGCGACGCAGCCTCGACCGAAAAACGAACTCTCGCGCTTGTGGGTGCGGTCGACAAACTGATCGACCAGCACGAAGGTGCCGGGCGGCAGATCCTCCTTGAAGGAACCGCAAGCCGACAACGAGATCAGGTCGGTGACCCCGGCCCGCTTCAACACGTCGATGTTGGCGCGGTAGTTGATGTCGGATGGCGACAGCCGGTGCCCCTTGTCGTGGCGCGGCAGAAACACGACCGGAAGGCCGGCGATGCTGCCATGGCGCACCGGCGCGGATGGCTCGCCCCAAGGGCTTTGGATCGCCTCCTCGCGGGCATTTTCCAGCCCCGGCAGATCGTAGATGCCGGAACCGCCGATAATGCCCAGAATCGCCTTCGTCATGATTTCCCTTCGCCTCTCGCGCCAATCGGCACGCCGGCGAAGCGCTCACAACCGTCTGGCATGAGCAATATCGAGCATTTTGAGGGGCTTGTCGACCATTCGCCCTTGATGGGTTGGGCGGCATGATCACCACGCGGGCATTCGGAGCTACGGTTGCGCGACACTTGGTGCTAACTTGCCGGCAACACAGGGACCGGCCATGAACAGGATTTGCCTCGCACTCTTGATGATCGGCGCCTGCAGCGAGGCTGGTCATGCCCTCGATCGCGAGCAGCGACACGGCAAGGCCTTGCTCGAAACAGAGTGCGCGCGCTGTCACGCCGTCGGCAAAACGGGCCGAAGCCCTCTCGACGAGGCTCCGCCGTTTCGGACTTTTGGCGACAAGCTTTACGACACCGACTTCGAACAACGATTGCAGGACGGCCTGACCACCATTCATCCCGGCATGCCGACCTTCCGCTTTAGCCGGGACGATGCCGAAGCTGTGGTCAACTATCTCAAGGCCATCCAGTCACGTAGACATCCCAAATAGCTGGACCGCTGCGGCCGGACCGCGCGTTTCCATGCCGGATATGGCGAAGTATCCCTCGGCCTGCTGCAGGAGTTCCCGTGCAAACAAGCCGAATGAACCGCGGGATGCTGAGCGATCCGCAACGGAACAGCGCCAGTTTCGGCGGCTTGGCAACGGTTGGCAGGTCTGGCAAAATAGTCATTTGTGAAAACAATATGCCTGGAAAATATCGAGTATCGCGGCCGTGGATGATGGAATGAAAAGCAGATTGCGTACCGACAGCCTGCCGAAAATTCCGATAGCGGGCTGCGCGCCAGTACCCGTGGTAGCCAATTCGGACGACCGCGGATGTCTGTTCGAAATCTTCCGTGAGGAATGGTCGGGTGCCTTCAAGACCGTTCAGTGGAACGCCTGCAGTTCGCTCGGCGGAGTGATGCGCGGCGTCCACGTCCACGTCCATGTCGATTATGACGAGTTCTATACACTGCCATTCGGTCGGGTTTTCCTGGCGCTTCGGGACATTCGCCGCGCATCCCCGACTTTCGGCGAGAGCATCGGCTTCGAATGGGATGCTGCCGACGGGTTCGCCGTCCCTGTACCTGCCGGCGTCGCCCACGCGGTGTTTTTCCTGGATAATTCGGTTCTGGCGTTCGGGCTCAGCGGCTACTGGAAAGCCGAGCTGGATGTGATCGGCTGCCGATGGAACGATCTCGACCCATCCTTGAGACCGGCATCCGGCATCCAATGCATTTGAACCGGCAGACGAATTCCGCATCGTGCCGAGCGATTTCGTGACCTCCGCCCCGGCTGCGGCATCGCCCGCTGTTTCGGTCATCATCGCGACCTACAACAGGAGCCAGCCGTTGCGACACGCCATTCGCAGCGTGTGCAATTCGACGCTCAGCGATTGGGAGGTCATCGTCGCCGGCGACGCCTGCACTGACGATACCGCACAGGTCGTTTCGTCCTTCGACGACCCGCGCATACGTTTCATCAATCTGCCGACCCGTTGCGGCGACATGTCCGGACCACACAACCACGTCCTGCCTCTGGCGCGCGGCAAATACGTAGCGTTCCTGAATCACGACGACTTCTATCTTCCCGATCATCTCGCAAAATGTGTGGCCGAACTGGACTCGAGCGGCGCCGACCTCGTCTGGGTGCCGTGCGCGGTCGCCCGCCCGAAAGCCGATCCAACCGGAGATTGGCCGTTTGCGTTCGCGCTCATCGGCGCACCCTCCACGTTCGGGTACTCGCCGCTGGGAGCATATGTCGCGTCATCCTGGGTGTTTCGGCGAGATTTGGCCGGCCGAGTCGGGCCATGGCGCTCACCTGACAAGATGTATGTGGTACCCTCGCAGGATTGGCTGTTTCGAGCATGGCATCTGGGGGCGAGATTAAGGTTCTTGCCTTCCGTTTCGGTCATCCTCGTGCCCGCCGGCGGGCGGGCGGGGAGCTACGCGCGCCGGATCAGTGCGGAACATGATTTGCTCGCGCAACGGCTTCAGGACGACCCAAGGTGCCTTGAGCGAATCCTGGAGGAAGCCGCGGTGAATGAAGCGCGGGAACATTTTCTCCATCTCAGATATCCACCATACTGGTCGTTGGCGCGGCGGACCTTGCTCCGTCCGGTTTATGCACTTCTCGCCCGGATCGGAATTCATCCGCTTTCGCTGCCGATGGCCATTGCTTACGGCCGCCGCGGTGGCTTCGTTCGAAAGCTCAGGAGAATTACCGGTGCAGAGTAAGTGAACGCCGAATGGCGACGAAACCGAGGCTCCGCGCCTTGGTCCGCTGCGCGGTCGATATCCGTAACATCCACGTCGAAGCGGCATCGGCGGCGGGGCCCCTTGGCGCGGTCAACGCCGAGCATTGGACCCGGCGTTCGTGAACGCGGGCGGTCCCTTGACCGACAAGGTCGAGGGCGATGGACAAAAACCGGGGTTTCATCGGCCACGGGCCAATATTTGCCCTGAAATGATCGGGAAGTGGGTATGTAGGGCACCCCGAATCGAATGATTGTGACCGCATGCCTCCTCCCGCCATGGCCCCAGTTCCCGATCGCCCCACAGACTTCAGAGGCGATGCGCTCTCTGTGCTGAATCACGTGTTTGGCCTGCCGGGCTTTCGCGGCGCGCAGGAAGAAATCGTGCGGCACGTCACCGGCGGCGGCAATTGCCTGGTGCTGATGCCGACCGGCGGCGGCAAGTCGATGTGCTATCAATTGCCTTCGCTGTTGCGAAAAGGCTGCGGCATCGTGGTATCGCCGCTGATCGCACTGATGCGCGACCAGGTCGCCGGCCTGCTCGAGGCCGGCGTCAAGGCGGCGGTGCTGAATTCGACGCTGTCCTACGAGGAAGCAGGCGCGGTCGAGGCGCGGCTGCTGGCCGGCGATCTCGACCTGCTCTATGTCGCGCCGGAGCGGCTGGTGACGCCGCGCTGCCTTGGCCTGCTCGGCCGCGCCGACATCGCTTTGTTCGCGATCGACGAGGCGCATTGCGTATCGCAATGGGGACACGATTTCCGCCCGGAATATATCGGCCTTTCCGTCATCGCCGAACGCTTCCCGAATGTGCCGCGCATCGCCCTGACCGCCACCGCCGACGACCTCACCCGCCGCGAAATCGTCGACCGGCTCGGGCTGAACGATGCGCCGAGCTTTGTCGCGAGCTTCGACCGCCCCAACATCCGCTACGAAATCGTCGACAAGCAGAACGCGCAGACCCAGCTCAAAACCTTCATCGCCGAGCGTCATGCCGGCGACGCCGGCATCGTCTACTGCCTGTCGCGCGCCAAGGTCGAGGACACCGCTGATACCCTGAACAAGGCCGGGGTGGAGGCGCTGCCCTATCACGCCGGGCTGCCTGCGGCCACGCGCGCGAGCAACCAGGACCGCTTCATCAACGAGGACGGCATCGTGATCGTCGCCACCGTGGCGTTCGGCATGGGCATCGACAAGCCCGACGTGCGCTTCGTCGCGCATCTCGATTTGCCGAAAAGCATCGAGGCCTATTATCAGGAGACCGGGCGCGCGGGGCGCGACGGCAAGCCGTCCAGCGCCTGGATGGCGTATGGCCTGTCGGATATCGTGCAGCAGCGCCGCATGATCGACGAATCTACCGGCGCCGAGGCGTTCAAGCGGGTGTCGATCGGCAAGCTCGACGCGCTGGTCAGCCTCGCCGAAACCGCGAACTGCCGGCGCGGTCGCCTGCTCGGCTATTTCGGCGAGACTCCGGCGGCGGCCAAATGCGGCAATTGCGACAACTGCCTGTCGCCACCGCTGGTGCGCGACGGCAAGGTG
Source organism: Hyphomicrobiales bacterium (assembly GCA_038212905.1). Classification (GTDB taxonomy): domain Bacteria; phylum Pseudomonadota; class Alphaproteobacteria; order Rhizobiales; family Xanthobacteraceae; genus Bradyrhizobium. The sequence goes on along the minus strand of JBBQUA010000017.1, from coordinate 4,178 downwards.
GCCGCGCAAAAGCTGTTGTCCTGCGCCTATCGCACCGGACAGCGTTTCGGCGCCATGCACCTGATCGATATCCTGGTCGGCCGCCTGACCGAACGCGTCACCCAGTTCGGACACGACAGACTGTCGGTGTTCGGGATCGGCGCCGACCTCAACGAAAAGCAATGGCGCGGCGTGATCCGCCAGCTGGTCGCGATGGGCCACCTGGCGCCTGACTCCGAGGCCTTTGGCGCATTGAAACTGACCGAAACCGCGCGGGGCGTGCTGAAGGGCGAGACCGAGGTGATGCTGCGCGAGCAGGTCGCCAGCGCCCGCGCCGTCAGGACGAAATCAAGACGCGGCGATATCGCGCCGAAAATCGCCGGCTCCGGCGGAACCGCCAATCCGGGTCTGGCCGGCGCGCTCAGGGCGTGGCGTTCCGAGGTGGCCCGCACGCGCGGCGTACCGGCCTATGTGGTGCTGCACGACGCCACCATCGACGGCATCGCCACCTCGCGCCCGACCACGCTCGCCGGGCTTCGCAACATCCCCGGCATCGGCGACAAGAAGCTGGAACATTACGGCGACGAACTGATCGCGCTGGTGAAGGCGGCGGGCTAGCTACTCAGATGGTTTCGACGCTGACCGGAGCCGCCGAGCCGGGCGAGGCAAGAATGCTGAGCGCGACGTCGCCGACCGGAAGATGATCGGCCTTGCCGCCCTGGCCCAGCGCCAACTCCATGGTGAACGCCCCTAATTCGCACATCACCTGCGACGCGACGTCTCCGGAGCCGGTGAATTCATGGGCGAGATATTCGAACTGGGAGCGCGCCTGGCGCAGCGTCGCCCTCGGCACCACGACGTCGGCTTCGCCGACGGCAGGGTTTCGGCCGCCCGGCTGCGCCGGGTTCGACCGCGCTTCCACTTCCGGCCCGGGCATGGCGGGAACAGAATGTTCCGCGCCGTCCTGGGACTCATTGGTCTGGCTCTTGAGATCGGCGATGCGATCGAATGCCGAGCGAATTTCGGCGCGTTTGGCTTCGAGGTCTGACACCTTTGCCAGCAGCGCGTCGCGCTCCCGCTCGGAGACAACGCGCAACGCCGCGAGTTCATCGCCGCTCACCTTGAGGCGGGCCGCGAGGTCATGACGTTCGCCGGCAAAACCGAGACGCAGCCGGGACAATTCCAGTTCATGCGCCTTCGACTGTTCCGCCAGTTGCCGGCGAAGCTGGTCGAACTCCCCGCCGCGCCGCTCGACCACCGCCGCGAACCCCGCGCGCTCGCCGTCGAAGGCCGCGGTCAGCGTCGCGCGCTCGCGTTCAAATTCCGCGCGAAGCGCGGCCATGGCCTGTTGATGCGCCTGCGATGTGGCGGCGAACTCATCGCGTTCACGATCCAGATCACCCCGAAGCCCGGTTACCTCGGTTTCCCGCGCCTGCAGCGTTGCCCGCAGCGCTTCGCGTTCACTGAGCGTCGAGGACACGACATTGAGGTGCCCATCGAGGTCATGCTTGAGCGCTTCGCATTCGGCTTCCAGCGCGTCGGTATGCTCAGCGATGGTTTCGTACTTGTACCGCCACAGCTTCTCTTCATCCTGTGCCGCGGCCAGACCCGCCGAAAGGGTTTCCAGCCAAACCGCCGCGTGGTGCAGAAAGTTCGCATTGTGCCCGACCGACATCATGTCGGCAAAGCGCCTGAGAAAATGCGCCGTCTCCGCGACATTGGGCGTCTCAGGCATCATGGAAGTATCGGTCATGAAGCGTGCTTTCCTGAAGCGCCGGAGCGCCATCGCCAAAGCCTCGGGCTCGCCATCCCGGAACTTGATCGGCGACCAGACTAGCGGGTGGTTCTCTAGATCGGCGGCGGCAAAAATAGGGCGTCGGCATCACATCGATCAGAGTCTCTAAACGCGGATCTACGATTCGGCGAGAGCGATGGCGAAGGGGCAGCCATCGGGTTGAATCTTCTCGATGATGTCCGGCGCGCGCAGGTTCCCCGGGGGGCCCAAAACTTTTCCGCGCCATTGCGAACAAAGCGGGAATCAGTGACGGTCCGATCCAGTCGGAGAATGATTCGGACGTGCCAGCGGCGGCGAGCTACCTCGAAAGCCTCAATCCGGAGCAGCGCCGGGCCGTCGAGCACGGCGTGGCGCCCGGGCGTGACGGCAGGCCGGCTTCGCCGCTATTGGTGATTGCTGGCGCGGGATCCGGCAAGACCAACACGCTGGCGCACCGGGTTGCCCATCTGATCGTCAACGGCGCCGACCCCAGGCGCATTCTGCTGATGACCTTTTCGCGGCGCGCTGCCGCCGAAATGACCCGACGCGTCGAGCGCATCGCTCGCCAGGTGCTGGGCGACAAGGCCGGCATCATGACCGACGCGCTGCAATGGGCCGGCACCTTTCACGGCATCGGCGCGCGGCTGCTGCGCGACTATTCGGATCAGATTGGCCTCGATCCCGCCTTCACGATCCACGATCGCGACGATTCCGCCGACCTGATCAACCTGATCCGGCACGATCTCGGCTACTCCAGGACCGCGAGCCGGTTTCCGACCAAGGGCACCTGCCTTTCGATCTATTCGCGATGCGTCAACGCCGAGGCGCCGATCGAACAGGTGTTGGGCGGCTCATTCCCCTGGTGCTCAGGCTGGGCGGCCGAGCTGAGGGAATTATTCGCAGTTTATGTCGAGGCCAAGCAAAAGCAGAACGTGCTCGATTATGACGACCTGCTGCTCTATTGGGCGCAAACCATGAACGATCCCGGCCTTGCCCAGGATATCGGTGGCAGGTTCGACCACGTGCTGGTCGACGAGTACCAGGACACCAACCGGCTGCAATCCTCGATCCTGCTGGCGCTGAAACCTGACGGAAGCGGGTTGACGGTGGTCGGCGACGACGCCCAGTCGATCTATGCGTTTCGCGCCGCGACCGTCCGCAACATTCTCGACTTTCCCGGCCAGTTCAGTCCGCCGGCCGACATCATCACGCTGGACCGCAATTACCGCTCGACCCAGACCATCCTCGCCGCCGCCAACGGCGTCATCGAGCTCGCGCGCGAGCGCTTCACCAAGAACCTGTGGACCGACCGCACATCAGGGAGCAAGCCGCAGCTGGTCACGACCCGCGATGAGGCCGACCAGGCCCGCTGCATCGTCGAACGTGTGCTGGAGAACCGAGAATCCGGCACGCTCCTGAAGCAACAGGCCGTGCTGTTTCGGACCTCCAGCCACAGCGGCCCGCTGGAAGTCGAACTGACCCGCCGCAACATCCCCTTCGTCAAGTTTGGCGGCCTGAAATTCCTCGATGCCTCCCACATCAAGGACATGCTGGCGCTGTTGCGGTTCGTCGAGAACCCGCGCGACCGCGTCGCCGGCTTCCGGTTGATGCACCTGATCCCGGGTGTCGGACCCGCCTCGGCGCAGAAGGTGCTCGATGCCATGGCTGCGAGCGCCGATCCGTTCGCGGCACTCAGGCTGGCGCCAGCGCCTCCCCGCGCCGGCGACGACTGGACCCACTTCATCAACGCTATCGGCGACATCAGCCGCTCCGGGTGGCCGGGCGATATCGAGCGTGCACGGCTGTGGTATGAGCCGCATCTCGACCGCATTCACGAAGATGCCGAGACCCGCCGCGCCGACCTGATCCAGCTCGAACAGATCGCCAGCGGCTATCCCTCCCGCGAGCGCTTCCTCACCGAACTGACGCTCGATCCGCCCGATGCGACCAGCGACCAGGCCGGCGTGCCGCTGCTCGACGAGGACTATCTGATCCTCTCGACCATCCATTCCGCCAAGGGCCAGGAATGGAAATCGGTCTACGTGCTCAACGTGGTCGACGGCTGCATGCCGTCCGACCTCGGCGCCGGGACCAGCGCGGAGCTCGAAGAGGAGCGCCGTCTGCTCTATGTCGCGATGACCCGGGCCAAAGACGACCTTCATTTGATGGTGCCGCAGCGCTTCTTCACGCATGGCCAAAGCGCCCGGGGCGACCGCCACGTCTATGCGTCGCGGACCCGCTTCATTCCGGGTGCGCTGCTCGGCCTTTTCGACAAGACAATGTGGCCGCGCGCCGTGGCCGGCGCGACGCGCGCCGCAAGCCAGGGACCGCGCATCGATGTCGGCGCCCGGATGCGTGGAATGTGGCGCTGACGTAGCGCGATGTTGCGGAACTAATGCAATGACCGTTTGGAGTCGGCGCGCAC
>JBBQUA010000016.1:0-38398 GCA_038212905.1 Hyphomicrobiales bacterium | reverse complement strand
GTGATTCTCGAAGTTGCCGGAAAGAGCGTGGCCAACCCCGGCGACGTCCGTGACGCGATCAAAACGGCTCGGGCGGACAACAAGAGCAACGTTCTGATGCGCATTCGCTCCGGCGACGCGTCCCATTACGTCGCCATGCCGCTCGGCAACGGCTAAACGCGAAGCACCAAGGCGGCAGCGGTGATCAACACTGCTGTCGGCCCTTGCGCGAATATATGCGACCATGGATGCCAACGCTGGCCAGCTGAGGTCGGCGCCGGAATACATATTCCAGCAAGACCTCAGCTAAACTCACGCTGGAGCGTATTGCATTGATGCGCTCCAGACTTCGAACCAGGCGGTTGTACTACGCGCGATTGAGGCAATTGGCTGCGCAAAGACTCGGCATACCGTGAAAGAGTAATGCAGATCCCTCCACAAATCACCTTTGAAGGCTCAGAGCCGAGCTTCACGCCACCAGCGCGATGTTCCGGAAGGCTTTTACAAGGGCTGGTTCTAGCTGCCCGTCCATGCCGCATAGAATTTTGTAGGCGTCATGGCAGGACATTGCCGGTCTGTACGGCCGCAGTTCGATCAGGGCGGCGAAAATGTCGGAAATCGTCAGCAACCTTACCAGATCGGAAATCTCCGGCGCCTTAAGCGCGTCGGGATAGCCGGAGCCGTCCAGATATTCGTGGTGGTGCCTCACCCCATCGAGAATCTCGGCGTTGATGCCGGGAAGATCCTTCAGCAATTCATAACCGATTTCCGGATGACGCCGCATGACCGCTTCTTCATCCGGGTCGAGCCGGCCGGGCTTGTCGAGAACCGACAGCGGGATACGGGCTTTTCCGATGTCATGGAGGGTTGCCGCCATCCCGAGCCGCTTGACATCCCGGTTGGCGAGCCTGATCTCCAAAGCGAAGCCGACCGCTACGCCGGTCACCAGCAGGCAATGCTGGAACGTGCCTTCATGGTAGCGGCGGACGTCATCGAGCCAGGCGCTGAGTCCATCTTGCTCGATACCATCGATGATTTGCGATGTGGCGCTGTCGGCGTCGGAAAGACTGATCGACTTGCCATCCCGTATCGCCGCGAACATGGACGCGAAGGCCGCGGCGCTGCCGGTGATCTCGGGCGCGCCAATGGCAACGCCGACATGCGTCGCCTTCTCCGCGACCTCGATCTGCGCCAGCTTGAATTCAATCTCTCTTGGACGCGAAACTACCGAAGTCGCACCGAGCGCATAGGCCTGCGCAATCAGGTGGTGACTGTGTCTCTCGACGACAAACAGCTTTTCGGGAACGCGTTTCTGCTGTCGCATCACCAGTCTGATCTGTTCGATACGGGCCGCCTTGCGCAGGTCGGCGTCAACCACCAGCGCGCCGTCGGCGCCGATCTGCGTTTCACTGTCTCCCAGCAACTGAGAGAAGAAATCATAGCGCGGCTCCAGCATCGCGCGGATGGCCGGTATTTTGCCAGGTTCGTCGGTGACGAAATGAACACGCATTGCACAGCCAATCGGGGCCGCAATTGCGGCCGCTAATCGCAAAACAAGGAACAACAATACAAATTATCGTAGGGAGACTTGCCTTAACCAATGGCTACTGGACGGTACGTAGTTCAACTGAGAGGAACCTGCGAACTAATCCTCTATGTCCGGTAGATGACGGGGAGCCGCATGTTGCACGTCCGCCGACGCCCGCTCAGCACCCCCGGCAGATGTTGAACTTGCCATCAACAGGTTTGCCGCGTGCACGTGCAGCGCTGGAATTCTCGCCGCATTGCCAACGAGAGCGCATTAACGAATCGAGGAGATGGTCGTTCCTGTTCCATATTCCGTTGCGCCCGGAATGGTCCCGATCGCGATGCCACCCAGAATCAGCGCCATGGCGCAGATCAGGGAAGTGCCAACCGGCTCGCCGAGAAAAAGGGCCGAAACCGCCACGCCCACGACGGGTGTGGCCCACAGACCGAGCGAGGTGGTGACGGCCGGCAGGCTGCGGTTGACCATCACGACAGCTCAATGCGCCAGCGCCGTGCCGCAAATTCCGCCATAGAGCAATGCGCCGCCAAGCTCCGGCGTCCAGATGATCCGCGGCACGCCGTCGAACATCAAGGCCAGCGCCGACAGGACCATGGTGGCGAGCAGCGCCTGCCAGAACACCAGTTGAAACGGCGACGATATCCAGCGATGTGCGCGCACATACAGGATGTTGGCGGCCCAGCACAGCGCCGCGAGCAGGAGCAGGCCGTTGCCGATCAAGGCGTTGCGGTCGCTCCAGTCGAACGCCAGCGGATTGAACATGACGGCGAGGCCAGCCAGGCCCAATCCGACCCCGGCCCATCGCGTTCGCGTCACCGGCTCGCTCAGAAACAACCAGGCGAAAGGCGCGACCCACAGCGGCGTGGTGTAGCCGAGCACGATCGAGCGCCCGACCGGGACCAGTTGCAGGCCGAACGCCACCAGCGCCGCGAAGGCGCCCATGTGAAGGATGGCGACGGTGAGAATGACCGGAACGTCGCCGCGGCGCGGCAGCGTCAACTGTCCACGCGCCAGCAGCAATGCCAGCAACGCCACCGTCGCGATCGCCGAGCGGATCGAGCTGCCCCACAACGGCGAGACGCTCTGAACGATGAATCTCGTCACCGCCCAGTTCGAGCCCCATACCACCACGACCACGGCGAACAACAGCAGCGCCGCACGGCGGGAAAGAACAGGGCTCATCGCGGGATCCGGTGAGCAGGAATCGTCGAGCGCTGTCGCAGCCTCGACCTGGGAGCGAGCATAGGCTCTACTGGCCCATGCAAAAGATCCATTTGGTTTAATTTGATAGAGCCAGTTGATGGGCGAAATTCTCTCCGGCCTGATCGATATCGAGTTGCGGCCGCAAGGCGGCCAGACTTTGACGCGGCAGCTTTACCAGCAGTTGCGCGCGGCCATCCTGAAAGGCGCCCTGCCGCCGGGGCACCGCTTGCCGTCGAGCCGGGATCTGGCGCGGCCGCCGGCGCCGAGCTTCGCGGTGTCAGGCTCGATCGCAGCGGTCTTTCATTCAAGGGCCGACGCGACCGGCCGCGGGTGATCTTCGTCACACCGTCGCATCAATACCCGACCGGTCGCCTGATGCCGATCCATCGCCGGCAGGAGCTGTTGATTTTTGCAGCCGCGGCCGGCGCCGCCAACATCGAGGACGATTACGACAGCGAATTCCACTACGACGGCAGGCCGGTCGCGGCGCTGCAGGGGCTGGACAGCCGCAACGTGTTCTATGTCGGCACCTTCTCGAAATCGATGTTTTCAGATATCCGCACCGGCTATTGCGTCGTGCCGGACCATCTGGTGGACGTGTTCAAGAAGGCCCAGCGTCACAGCGGCCACATCGCGCCGGCGCCGCTGCAGGATGCGCTGGCCGAATTCATCGACGGCGGCCATTTCGCGGCACACATCCGCAAGATGACGCGGATCTATCGTGGACGGCGCGACCGGCTGGTGCAGGCGCTCGCCGCCGCCGGCGGCGATGCCTTGAAAATGACGCCGCCGGCAGGCGGCATGCAGCTTCTGGTCGAACTCGATGTCAGGCAGGACGACGTCGCGATCGCAAGGCGTCTGGCAGGACGAGGCGTGATGACGCGGCCGCTGTCCCGGCATTTTACCGGCGGGACCCCAGCGCAGGGCCTGTTCCTCGGCTTCGCGGCCTGGACCGAGCGGGAGATCGACGCCGGCGCCGACATCATCGGCCGCGTGGTGCGAAGGCTGGCGGTTTCGGGTTGAGAGACAGCGCGCCGGGCGGCGCGCGCCCTATTCGTCCATGAACTCGTCTTCTTCGTTGACCTTGTCGTTGGCCTTGTGCCGGCGCGACACATTCTTGCGGCCGTTGATCGATCCGGTCACGTAGGCTTCGCGCGAGGCATAGGGGTTGCGCTGCCCGGCGCGGCCGGCGATCTCCTCGCCCGAGACGGCGGCGGGCTGGCAGATCGTGCGCTGGCTCTTGCGGCGCATCAGGTCGACGTGGATGTGATCGTAGTGATAGACGTTCGAGCCCGGCGCCAGCACGGTGTTGAACTGCTGGCAGGCCGCGGCCTGGATATCGCGCAAAAATCCCTGCTCTTCGGGCATGCCCTTCCAGCCGTTCTTCACCGTGACGACGCGGCCGTCGGCCAGCGTGAAGGAAGCGATATCCAGCGCATTGCCGAAGGCGTGTTCGGAGATATGCGCGCGCGAATTGCCGTTCATGCCGCGGCAGGAGTAGGCGGAGATCTGCTTGATCTCGGTCACGCGGATGCCGAACCAGCGCATCGCCGCAGGCTGCACGGAATCGGCGAGCCAGCGATCGAGCGCCGAGACGATCGGACAGGCCAGGGTCGCCGCGGGCTTCATCGCCACCGCACCGAACGCCGCGACCGAATTGCCCTGCGCCGGCCCGAGCCGCGGCAACGGTTGCGCGCTGGCGGGGCGTTCCGAATAGGGCGCAGGCCCGCGATCGCGCGGATAGGCCGAAGGCGAGGGATAGCCTCCCCGGCCAACCGGTTCCTCCGAGGCGCGCGCGATCTCGTCTTCTTCCGGGGGAGCGACGCCAGGCGCCGTCAATGAAATCGGTCTGTTCGACGCCGCGCCATAGCCGCCCGGCTGGCGCATCGGACTGTCGGGATAGGCGGATGGCGGCGGCGCAGCCCGCGGCGGTTGCGAAACCGGCCAGCGCGGCCCGTTGCCGATGGCGCCGGGCGGCCGCAAATCGTCGGCAAAACCAAAACTGCCGATGCTTTCGCCGAGAGCGGCCACCTTGAGCGGATATTCCGCGCCGCAGACCCCGGGGCCCGAAATCGGATTGATTCGAACCAGTTCGGCGTTTTCTTTCACCGTTCCGGACTTCAGGCATGCCAATTCGGCCTCGGCCCGCCACGGTTCGCGCTCCGCGGACTGAAACAATCCGCGGCCACAGCCCGCAAGCGAAACAAGGACGAAGGAGCCGACGAGATACAAACGAACTCCGCGCTTCATGCGCGCACGTTCAACGAATTTATTTAAGGACTCTTCAACGTCTTGATTTCATGACTCATTAACCACGTTGCGCCGGTTCGGCGCGGGGCGGCGACGATAATAGTGCAGCATGGCTGACTTTTTGCGTCGGGAACGCTTTGCTAGCTTCGGAGTTGAGCGGGCAGTGACGTAAACGACGGAGATTTCGCGATGACCTTGCTGGGTCCCTGGGTCAGCAAAGTGAGCGTTGTTACCGCGTATGCAGCCATCGCCTTTGTTGGCGCCATCGTGTTCGGGGTGTTCTAGGCCCCATCACCGCAACCCCAAATGAATCGGCGCCCGGCGGCCTGGAGCAATCCAGCCGCCGGGCGTTTTCATGTGAAGATGAAGATTGCCGAACGTCGCGCGTCGACGGCACCGACGCGGCAGGCTCCGCCGTTCGGCCCATCGTCGCGACACAGGTTTAAACACAGCCGGCGGCGCCGCTTGGGTGACGCAGATCACGGAAGCTGACGGTCGGCCCGCATAGGGTCCGGGCAAGTTCACAAACCCGCTGCACCAGGAGGCTCACATGAAAAGGCTCTTCGTTCTCGCCGCGCTGCTGATGGCCACTTCTTCCGCCCAGGCCGGCAATTCGATTTCCTTCCAGATCGAGGGACACCAGATCCGCATCGAGGCACCGCGGAATTGCGACTCGCTGTCCTGTATCAAGATCTCGGCGCCCAGCCTTTCCGGCTCCAGCATCTCCGGCTCGAGCTTCGGCAATTTCAAGGGTTTCAAGTCCAAGAGCATTGATGACGATGCCGACGAGCCCGCGCCGAAGGCCTCGGCCGAGTCAGCCCCCTCCGTTCAGCCCGCTGCGCCTGTCGTCAGCACCGCGCCGGTCGCCCTCCCCGCGCCCGCTGCGCCGGCGACGGTGGCCGTCGCTCCGCCGCCCTTGCCGACCGTGGAAACAGCCCCTGCCCCGGCCGTGACCGCAGCACCGGCTCCCGCTCCGGCCCAAATCGCGCGCGCGCCGGCGCCTGCCAACTCACCGCTCGGCATCTGGGCCACCGAGGAAAACAAGGGCAACGTCCGGATCGAGGAATGCGGCCAGAGCCTGTGCGGCTATGCCGTCAACACCGGCAAGAAGATTCTGATCAACATGAAGCCGCAGGCTTCCAAATGGACCGGCACGATTCACGACCCCGACAGCGGCCGCAATTACGACTCGACGATCGCGATGAAGGGCACCAACGCGCTGAAGGTTCAGGGCTGCGCCTTTGGCGGCATGTTCTGCGGCGGCCAGACCTGGAAGCGCGTCAGTTAAGAAATCGGCAACCGCCTCGTCATTCCGGGATGGTGCGCGAGCACCAGACCCGGAATGACGGTTAACGGCAGCGATGAAACAAATCTCAACGCGACGAAACCAATTTTCGGGTTTGACGCAAACGTCCTGAAACGGTTGTCCAGTAGGTTCTTCCCAACGATACGCCGGGGGACCGGCATATGACTTTGAAAACCTGGGCGCTCACAAGGGGACATCAATGGCTTTTACTGGCTCGAATCATGACGGCGGCAAATTGCTGGTCGCGACCGTACTCGCTTTCGGCATGCTGACGACGGCCTCGCTGGCCCACACGGCGGAGCAGGAGCAGATGTGTGCCGGCGACGCGATGCGGCTGTGCAGTTCGGAGATTCCCAATGTCGACCGCATTGCCGCCTGCATGCACCGGCAGCGCGCGGCGCTGAGTGAGGGCTGCAAGGCCGTATTCCACAAGGAGACGCCGGCGGCCACTCCGGTGAACTACACGCCATCCAGGCCCGGCAAGCCGATCAATCTGGCGCCGGCCAGGGTAAAATAATCGACGTCATCGATCGCAACATGAATCCAACGGCCCGCCGGCGGCTCCGGCGGGCTTTTGTCTGTCCTCACCGATCCCCCGCTTTATTCACCAACGGTTCAGCCGTGCCGGTCTTTCAATGTCAGGGCTGTTCAATCCGGAGCGGTCTTGTATTCTGCAGGCCCATCACCGGTCGGAATTCATCGTGACAGCGCGTCGTTTTGTGGTTGCAGGCTGGCTGCTCTGTTGTCTCGCGTCGGCCGGCATGCCCGCGGTTGCCGCAGACGGCGTCAACGAGCCGGTCAGGCTGGCGCAGGCCGCCCAACCGCAGGCACAACCGGCGGCGCCCGCCGCGGCGGCGCCCGGCACCAGCGTAGACGCGCAAGCCCCCGAAGAGCCGATCGGCAACGTGGCGACGGTGATCGGCAACGCCACCGTGACGCGCAACGACGCAGCGACCCCGTTGAAGGTCAAGGACGAGATCTATCTCAACGACGTGGTGCAGACCGCGGCGAAATCGTCGCTCGGCATCACCTTCAACGACGCCACCACCTTCAATCTCACCGCCAACGCGAAGATCACCATCGACAATTTCGTCTACGAGGACGGCGGCAAGAACAACGCCGCGTTGTTCGAGGTCGCCAGGGGCACGGTGGCGTTCGTCGCCGCCTCCGTCGCCAAAACCGGCGACATGAAAATATCGACGCCGACCGCGACGCTCGGCATTCGCGGCACCTCCGGCGTGGTCGAGGTACCGGAAGGCGCCTCCGCCGCCAGCCGCAACAACGTCGCGGTCAAACTCTATCCGGATGCGGACGGCAAGGTCGGGCGGATCGAGGTCAACGACCGCGCCGGCCTTCGGCTCGGCTTTCTCAGCCAGGGCGCCAGCGGCTTTACCATCCGCGCAGGCGCGGGCGGCGCGCGCTTTGCCGCGGTGCCGCTGACGATTTCGCCACAGCAGATGTTGCGCGATCAGGGTTTTGTGCGGCAGGTTCACTCGACGCAGAATTTCGGACGCCGTGTGGTCACCGAGCAGCGCGCGTTCCGCCGCGCCAATCCGGGGCTGGTCAATCCGAACCGGCCCAACCGGTCGGGTCAGCCGGGCGGGCTGCGCCCCAATGCACCGCAGCGGCAGAACAATTTGCAGAACCGGCCCGGACCGCAGCAACAACCCGGCCTGCCCAACCGGCAAGGCCTGAACCGACAGGGCTTGAACCCACAAGGCTTGAACCCACAAGGCTTGAACCCACAAGGTTTGCCGCAGCGCGCGGGTTCGCCGACACAGCCGGGCGTGACCGGACGGCCGGGCATATCGCCGCCGCCGGGTCCGTTGCGTCAGCCCGGCGTGCCGGCACCGGCACAGCCGAACGCGCCGGGCGTGGCGCCTCGGTCGAATCTTCAGCAGCCCAATCTGCAGCCGCAACCCGGCATCCGACAGGGTGCGCCCGGCCTGCAGCGACCGGGATTGCAGAACCGGCCGCAGCGGCGGCCGGCCGCGCCGGCCAGACGACTGCCGAGGGAGATTCGCTAGCCAGGACAGTCGTAAAGCCTGTTTTCCGTTTTTCGCGCTGGGCCGCGGTTTTTCGTGTAGCGTGGCGGGACAATGCCATCATCAAATCCCAGCAATACCCCGGACACGCCTCCCAGGCGCCGCAAGCGGAAGGACTATTCGCTGCTGGTGCTGGCCGCCGGCATTTTCCTGTTCGGAGCCGCCGCAGCCGGGCTTTATTACATGCTGCAGCCCGTCACCTTGCGCATCGCGGTCGGCCCGCCGGGCAGCGACGACCAGAAACTGGTGCAGGCGTTGGCGCAGACCTTTGCCCGCGACGGCAGCGCGGTTCGGCTGCACCCGATCACCACCGACGGCGCACTTGAGAGCATCGCGTTGATGGCGGCCAGGAAAGCCGACCTCGCGGTCGCGCGCGGCGATCTGGATTTGCCGGCCGACGCCCAGTCGGTCGCCATCCTGCGCAAGAACGTCGTGGTGCTGTGGTCGGTTGCCGGCCTGCCGGCCAAAGGATCGAAGAAGCCGCCGGCGCCGAAAATCAAGGAACTCGGCGATCTCGCCGGACATCGCGTCGGTGTCATCGGCCGGACCAAGACCAACGTCACCCTGCTGCGGGTGATCCTGACCGAATCCGGCGTCAATCCCGACAAGGTGGCGGTCACCCAGTACGCTACCAATCAGATCGCCGAGATGGCGCGCGATCCGACCATCGAAGCCTTCATGTCGGTAGGCCCGCTCGACAGCAAGATCACCATCGAGGCGATCGCCGCGACCGCGAAGGCGCGAGGCGAACCGAAATTCCTGCCAATCGAGGTCTCGGATTCACTCGCCAAGAAGCATCCGCTCTACGAATCCGAGGAAATCCCGGGCAGCACTTTCAGCCCGTTGCCCGCGAGACCCGAGGACAAGATCGACACCGTCAGCGTCAACCATTTGATCGTCGCGCCAAAGTCGCTGTCGGATACTGCGGTCGGCGGTTTCGTCCGGCAATTGTTTACCGTGCGCCAGTCGCTCGCCAGGGAAGTGCCCTCGGCTGCCAAGATCGAGAAGCCGGATACCGACAAGGACGCGGCACTACCGGCGCATCAGGGGGCCGCGGCCTATATCGACGGCAATGAACGCACCTTCCTTGAAAAATACACCGACTATGTCTGGGGCGCGATCCTGGTTCTCTCCGGTCTCGGATCCGCCGGCGCCTGGCTGCGTCATTATTTCAAGCGGGATGAACGCGAGCAATACAGCGATCATCGCGACAATTTGCTCGCGATCATTTCCAAGGTGCGGTTGGCGGAATCCGCCGACGAACTGGCCGCCATGCAAAACGAGGTCGACGACGTGCTGCGGGAAACGCTGGATTGCTACGACGACCAGGCGATCGAAGAAGGCGACCTGGCTGCGATCGGTCTCGTGCTCGACCAGTTCAACCATGCCGTTGCCGATCGGCGCATCGCCATCGGCGTTGTCGCCCCCGAACCGGCGCGGATGCGCGCGCTGTAGTCCGGCGACGCAAGCACCAAGCGTACCGCCCCGGGCGTTCCCGGCGCCCGGCGCCCGGCCAGCCTCCCTATAATGGCTTGAAACAAATCGATAAAAACTTCGGCGGCGGGGTCGGTAATGAATAGCCGCGCGCCGCTTGGGCGGCCCATGAAACCGCGATGAAACAATTCTTAACCCGACGAAACCATTTTGGCGACATTGTGCAAACCTCCTGAAACGCTTGACCGGTATTGATTTCCCCAACGACGCGCCGGGGACACCGGCGCGCAGGGCGCTAAACAGGGGTCGATCATGCTCAACTCAGCCAGACTGAATTCACGTCGCGTTGCCGCTGCACTCGGTGCGCTGGCGATTGGCACATTCGCATTCGCCGGCTCCGCCGCGGCCGCACCGGTGCAGCTGTTTCCGTTCTTCATGAGCCCGCCGGCGCAGTCGGCGCCGCCGGTGCAGACCCAGCCGTCCGACGATGACGAAGGCGTCGTGCGCGAGATGCCGGCGCGCCTGAAGCGCCAAATCGTCAACTACGCCACCCGCGAAGCGCCCGGCACCGTCATCATCGATACGCCCAACACCTATCTCTATTATGTGCTCGGCGGCGGACAGGCGATCCGCTACGGCATCGGCGTCGGCCGCGAGGGTTTTACCTGGTCGGGCGTGCAGACCGTCACCAGGAAGGCGGAATGGCCGGATTGGACCCCGCCCGCGGAAATGATCGCGCGCCAGCCCTATTTGCCGCGCTATATGGCCGGCGGCCCCGGCAACCCGCTCGGCGCCCGCGCCATGTATCTCGGTGGCACCATCTATCGCATCCACGGCACCAACGCGCCGCACACCATCGGCACCCACGTCTCCTCGGGCTGCCTGCGCCTGACCAATGAGGACGTCACCGATCTCTATTCGCGGGTCAATGTCGGCACCAAGGTGATCGTGCTGCCGATGGACCGCCGCGCCGACAATATGACGGGCAAGCGCGGGTGATCGTTTCGACTTTGGCATGATCTGAAAAATGGCGCGGTCTCCGCGCCATTTTTTGCGTCGAACAGTAGGGTGGGCAAAGGCGCGCTCTTCGCGCCATGCCCACCATCTTCACAGCGAAGTCGCGATGCGGCCACGTTTAACCTCCGATAATCTGCTGGTGGGCACGCTGCGCTTTGCCCACCCTACCCAACAGCCGCTCTGGCGCCACCCTTCCCAGCCCTGTAAACTCCACCGTTGGATGGGCCCGGGGAAATGATGCGTCTGCCGATAAATCTGAAGATGATCCTGCTCGGGGTCGCGGCGCTCGTGGTGTCGTTTTTCGTCAGCCTGAAAACGATGGACTGGGTAGCGCCGCGCGGCGCCGTGCGTGCGCCCGTGCTGGTCGAATTGACGCCGCTGCCGCCGGCGCCGCGCGCATCCAGCATCATCGCCCCGGTGGCGATCGCGCTGTCGGCTATTCGCGACGCCGCCGATCGCGGCGCGCCGCGCACCTTCGCCGGCAAGGCCGACAATCCGGTGTCGCAGATCCTGCAGAATGCCGACATCGGCTGGACCGCCTCGCGCGGGCCGATTGCGGCGACCAGCGCCCAGGATATGCTGTCGCTGACGACCCCGATAACGGGAACGCTGAACGTGACCGGCTCGCTGTCGGCGAAGGCGACCGGGGCGGTCAGCGACGCGCTGGGCGGCCTGCTCGGCGGCGATCTCGGCAAGAAGCTCGGCAGCGTCAACATCAAGAACCTCAACGCCAGCGCGGAGATCAAGGGCAACGTCGTCATCACCGCGCGGCCGAAGCTCGCCGCCGCCTGGCGCATCGAGCCGAACCTGGCGGCGCAGGTCAATCTCGGCGACACCAGCCTCGTGGTGGCGGGCGCGCGCGTCAACGTGCCGGCGCAGGTCAAGCCGCTGATCGACAAGACGGTGGCCGAACAGATCGCGGTGGCGCAGGCGCGTATCCGCAACGATCCCGCACTGGAGCAGAACGCGAGGATCCAGTGGGCCAAGGCCTGCCGCTCGATTCCGCTGCAGGGCACAAGCGCCACCTCGACGCTGCCGGCGCTGTGGCTGGAACTGCGTCCGACCCGTGCGATCGCAGCCCAGCCGCGCGTCGATGCCCAGGCGGTGACGCTGACGCTCGGCATCGAGGCGGAGACCCGCATCACGCCGGAGCAGACCAAGCCGGACTGTCCGTTCCCCGCGACCATCGCCATCATCCCGTCGACGCCGGGCGGCGTCAGCATCGGCGTGCCGATCGACATGCCCTTCACCGAGATCAACAAGATCGTGGAGGCGCAGTTCGCCGGCAAAACCTTTCCGGAAGACGGTTCGGGGTCGGTCGATGTCACCGTCAAGCGCGCCCGCGTCGCGGCCTCCGGCGACCGGCTGCTGATTTCGCTTCTGGTCAACGCCAGGGAGAAGAAGAGCTTCTTCGGATTCGGCGGCGAGGCCCATGTGCATATCTGGGGCCGGCCGGTGCTCGATCGGGCGCAGCAGACCCTGCGGCTCACCGACATCGAACTCGCGGTCGAATCCGAAGCCGCGTTCGGGCTATTGGGCGCCGCCGCCCGCGCGGCGATGCCGCATTTGCAGCGGGCGCTGGCCGACAAGGCCAGCATCGACTTGAAGCCGTTCGTCAGCAATGCGCAGAAGAAGATCGCCGCGGTGATCGCCGATTTTCAGAAGAACGAGGACGGCGTGCGGGTATCAGCCGAAATCACCAGCCTGCGGCTCGCCGAGATCGCCTTCGATTCCAAAATGCTGCGCGTGATCGCGGAAGCCGATGGCGTGATGAACGTCTACCTCACGGCGCTGCCGGGGCTGTGACAGGACTTGATCAGGCGCGCTCCCCTGAGCCGCAGACAACGCGCTCAGGCAAACCGCGGTACTCGCAGCACTCACGAAGGCTCAAGGACGGGGTTGAATTTCTTCGCCGGCGCCGAGACGCGATCGCCGTTCAGTGCGAATGGCTTGCTGAATTCGAGGACTCGTTCTGCCGGTGCGTACCAGCCCTGGGCCGCATGGGTATCGTCGTGCAGATAGCAGCGGACGCGGACCAGCGGCGACCCGACCGTGAAAGTGAAATGCCGGCTCATCGGGGGACAGGTCACGAACGAGTGATACTTCGACAGCTGTGCGCAATTGACGAAGTTGGTGCCCCATTTGCGCTCGACATGCCCGCGTCCGCTGACGACGTCATCGGGGAAGGTATGCGTATGTCCGCCGAGCCAGAGATCGACTGCCCCCGGATTTTTTTCAAGGTATTGTTCGAACCGCTGCGCCTTCGGTTCTTCATCGACGAAGTACAGGTAGGATGCGCCTTCCGGCACGCCGTCAACCCCGTGATAGCGGCCATGGCGATAGCGGCCGTCGGGATATTTGGAGACCCCCTCGAAATCCCCGGAAGCCACGGTGGTTTCCCTTAGCATGTGATGGTGGCAGCTGATGACGATGTCGTCCTTGGCAGCCTCCACATTCTCCTTCCACCACGCCCAGGTATCGCTGGTCACCGCACCGGCCGGCGAACCGCCGCCGAATTCGCGGCGCCCGACCGGAAACGGCAGATCGTTGCGATCGCTCATCATCAGAAAGCGGAGGTTGCCGATGCTGAACGAGTAGCGCTCCCAGCTGCCTTTCGCGGCATAAGGTCGTCGTGACGCGTCGACACCCGACGACTCCGTATTTTCTCCCATCGGATCGACCCATTTGCGGAACCACCAGTTCGCCGGCTTGCCTGCACTGGATGGCGCATTGCCCGGCGAGGCATCATGATTGCCGGCGACCGAGTAGATCTGCTCGCGGCGATGATGCTCGAGAACTCCGAACTGCCGCGCCACCTCTCGCCCCTGCTCGTCGTTCGGCAAATCCCACAGGCCGGCGTTGTCCCCCAGATCGAGCGCGATATCCCAGCGGAACGGCGGTCCGCCGAGGTCGCCGCCGCTCTCGGACTGACGGAGCGCAGATGCCAGACTCTCGGGATAGGCGGCGGGCGGCGTGAACTCCATGCCATTGCGTATCGCCGCCGACACCGCCTTGTCGGTAGCGACATGCGCATCGGAGAATACCCAAAGCTGGAAGGTTTCCGCCTCGTGCGGCCTGGCAGCATCGGGCTTCAGTTGACGTTCGCTCATTTGCTTGATCCTTCGATATCCGGATTGACGCTCACAATCTGAAACCGACCCGATGTTTGCGAAACGAAAAACGGATGGAGCGCTATAACTAATTGCCAAATGGGTCAGCCGATCCTGGCAGATCTCTTTCGCGCGCCGGAGCGGGTCGATTACCGGAACAGGGAATCGAGATCCAGTTTCTGCTTGATCATCTTGTTTTCAAAGGCGTCCGCGGCCCACTTACCGATCAGGGCACGGCTGTCGGGATTCACGGAAATGTCGATCTGACCAAGGTCTGTGGCCTTGTAGAATGGATCGTCTTTCGAAGCCGCCATGACAATGGCAGGGTCTGTCCTGAGGTATTCACCAAACCAATCCGCTGATTTTTGCGGGTTCTGGGCAATGAAGAGAATCGCCTTGCGCAGGGCGGCAATGTATTTCTCCACCTGCTGCGGATGCTCGACGATGAACCTGGTCTTGACGATTGAAACGAAACGGAATGGCCAGGTATGCAGGATTTGAGCGCCTGACTGCTGTTGCAACCTCAGTACCTGAGGCTGGCGAACAACGATCGCATCGACCGACTTGTTGCCCAAAGCGGTGGCCAGTTCGGCGGGAGCGATGTTGACCAGCGCAACCTTTTCGGCAAGCCGCGTCTCCTTCAGCCACACCAATGTATCCAGATGCGAATCCGAACCGAAGGAGACGCCGAGCTTTTTTCCGGCAAGCGCTTCGATCGCGGCGATCCCGCTGCTCTTGTCCACCATCAGCGAGTGGCTTGACTGGCCCACCAAGGCAACGATCTTGACATCGCCGGGAATCTTTGCGGCATATGAGGTCACTGGCATTAGGCTCGTTACCACCGCATCGATCGAACCCGCCGCAAGCGCCTCCATCATCGGCGGTCCATACTGGAACGAGTCGAACTGCGCTTTCAGCCCGCCCTGTTGAGCGATTCCGGCCTTGTCCATCGTCACCACGATCTGGCCGTTCATCCCGCTTGGAAACGCAATGCGCATCACGGGCTCAGCGGCACTCGCCGCCATGGGCATGACGCAGGCCGCTGCCGCGGTAAACCACGCAGCGGCGGCAAGGCCGCGGACACAGCTGGTGTTGATAGCTCGCATGACTCTCTCTCCAGATTGAACGTTCAGGTCTGTTTCCAGGGGATCAACACATGCCGCTCCAGGGCTTCGAGCGCGATCGACATGAATGCCCCGAGCAGGCCGATGGTGCACATTCCGACCAGAACCAGACTGGTCTCCAGCGCCAGTCGATTGGCCTGGATCATGTAGCCGAGCCCGGATTGAGCCGCGATCAGTTCGGCCGTGACCACAGCCATCCATGATTGCCCAAGCCCGATCCGCAACCCGGTCGAGATCATCGGCATCGCGGAGGGAAGATAGATGCGGGCGAACAGGGCGCGCGGCCCCGCGCCGAGCGAGCGGGCGGCATGGATGTGCTCGGGCCGTACCGCATTGCCGCCGGAAAAACTGTTGATGAAGATCGGAAAGAACGCGGCCAGCGCGGTGATGAAATAGCTCGGCGGATCGCCGATGCCGAACCAGAGAATGGCGATCGGAATCCAGGCAATCGGCGGAATAGGCCGCAGGAAGCTGACGATCGGAGACAGCAGCAGGTTCAGCGGCCGAAAAAATGCCATCAGCAACGCCAGCGGAACGGCGATCGACGAAGCGATCAGGAATCCGCCGATCACCCGCCGCAGGCTGGCCAGAACGTCCCCGACCAGACTGCCTTCCCGAAACAGTTCGACGAATCCGAGCAGAACCGCATGAGGCTTCGGAAGCAGGACCTCGTTGCCGATTCGCATCGAAACCCCCGTCCAGAGCAGCAGGAACAGCGTGATTCCGGCCAGCGCCCAACTCCACCTCTTGACGCCGCTCGCACCCGAATTTGCCGTGGCCATTCAACGTTCCCTTCGATCAGTCCGAATTCCGAAACACCTTCAAAGTCTCTTCCCGGATCAACTCAAATATCTCGCCACGATATCGATTGAAGAGTTCGGACTTGATCATCGACGGATCACGCGGTCGCGGCAGGTCGATTGACACCTCGCGCTTGATGCCGCCCGGAAGCGTCTTCATGACGACGACCCGATCGGCCAGAAAGATCGCCTCTTCGATGTCATGGGTGACGAAAATCACGGTCGTCTTGAACTGCGACCAGATCTTCAGGAGTTCTTCCTGCATGATCGAGCGGGTCTGCGCATCGAGCGCGCCGAAAGGCTCGTCCATCAGAAGCACCGGGGGATAGGTGGCGAGCGCGCGGGCAATGCCGACACGCTGCTGCATTCCGCCGGACAGGCTGGACGGCCATGCCGAAGCCTGCTTCTCCAGGCCCACCAGCGACAGGAAGGTACGCGCCGTACCGATCGGATCGGCGCGGCCCAGCATTTTCGGACCAAACGCCACATTCTCGAGGACCGACATCCACGGAAACAGCGAGTGGTTCTGAAAGACGATGCCGCAGTCCGGATTGGTGCCCTTCACCGGCTTGCCATCGACCGTAATGGTTCCACTGGTCGGCTTGAGGATTCCCGCAACGACATTGAGCAGTGTCGATTTTCCACACCCGGAAGGTCCCAGCAGGGCGACGAATTCTCCAGGACGAATCTCGATGTCGAGATCATCGAGCGCGACCACCGGACCGGATTTGGTCTCGAAGCGCATGGCGAGCCCGCGCCCTTCGATTCTGCCCTGGTCGGTTGGATGAGCCGGCGACTTTGCCGAGGGAGTCCAGACCCCGGTGGCTCCATGGGTCGAGGGACGCTCCGACGCAAAAACCAGGTTTGGACGCAGGGTGACAGCCAAAGCGGAAAACCTTCCTGAGAAAGAGCCACTGCCGCGAGTTCCGCAGCGAGGGTAACCGTGTCAAACGCTCGGCGATGCCTTCGCAATGCTCAAGCGGGATCGACTGGCAAACGACAACAAGTTGCAAAGAAGGCGCGCGGCGCTCGACCATGAACCCAAGAGATGTCAGTGCTCGGTGACGAGCCCTGCGAGTTGGTCAAGCTTGCGGATCAGCAACTTGCCGCGGCCCACCTCGATGATCCCATCCGACTGCAATCGCTTTAGGCCTATGGTGACCCATTGGCGCGTCGCGCCCACCATGTGCGAGATTTCCTCGTGGGTGATTGGAACGTTGATTGCCACACCCTGCTCGGTTCCGATGCCATACATCTCGGCGAGCAGCAGCAGCACGCGCGTCATGCGCTCGCCGGCGGTACGGGTTCCGAGCATTTGCGCCATTGCAGCGTAGCATCGGCCCTTGAAAACCATCGCCTCGATGAGCCCTAGCGCGAGATTTGGCATGCGGGCACAAAGCATGCGCAGTGTTGCACTGGGAAGCAGCAGCAAGCTGGTGTCCCGTATGGCCACCGCCGACCACATGTTGCGCGTCTGCGCAAACACGTCCGGTCCGCCGATGAAGTTCCCGGCAAACCAGTAAGCCCGCGTTATCTCTCGTCCGGAAGGTGCGGCATAAAATACCCGCACACCGCCGGACATGATCAGAAAGATGCCCTTCTGGGCCTCGCCCTGGCGAAAAACCGTGGAATTGCGCTTCGCCAGTTTCGGTGTGCACTGACGGATCACGTGCTCACGTTCCTGCGGAGTCAGTCGATCCAGCAGGAAGGGCTTGCGGCCTTCGAGCGACTCGTTTTCGGACAACACGAGAACCCGGGAGCGGCCTGGCTCAACCAAAGGAGAAGTGTCGCAGCGGGCATCGATCTGCAGCATGACTAGCCTCGCATCTGTTCAGACTCATGCTAGCAATTACCAGGCCAACGGCGGAAACCGGCACAAATCGCCCCGATCGCGACCGGTGGCGATCATTTGCACGTATGGAGGCGGGCGGCGGCTCTACGATGGCTCAATGTTGCGCGGATGAATTATGATGCCGACATCGCCGCCGTTGCCGAGTGAGGCGGTCATATCCTTGGCGCCGGCCACGATCTGGCGGTGCTGGCCACGGGATTTCGGGCCCGGTCCACGCATGTAGTGGAGTTCGGGGCGGTAGCGGCCGGTCAGTCGTGTGGCCACGACGCGCCGCAGGAATCGAACCAATGCGCCTCCGAACGATCTAGGCATGTGTCCCTCCTCGCGTCACCGCGACGGAGCCTGAACTCCCGCTATAATCCGGATGCGCTCTTCCTCGAGACGATCTGTTGCATCGCCCAGCGCGCATTCTTGCGGACCTCGGGATCGGGGTCGTCGAGAAACGGCTCGAGAAATTTTCCGCCGCCGGGGTCGGCGATTTCACCAAGTGCCGCCGCGGCTTCCTTGCGCAGGTTGGCCTGCGGATGCGACAAGCAGGCGCCGATCGCGGTAACCGCCCGGGTCACCTTCATCTTGCCGAGACTGCGCGCCGCTTTCAGCCGAACCTGCCAGAACTCGTCGGTCAATGCGCCGATCAGGGAATCCGCGGCTTGCATCCCGTTGATGTTGGTACCCAGGGTCTCCGCCGCGACTTCGCGCACCATCCAGTCGGTGTCGGTCAGCGCCCGTGTGATCGATTCAGCTGCCGGCTTCACGTGGGAAAACGCCAGCGCGCTGACCGCCGCCCGACGCACATGGGCATCGGCATCGGTCGTCACCGACGTCAGCGCGGGAATGGATTCTTCCATCTTGAGAAAGCCGATCACGCCGATGGCCTGCACGCGCACCGAGGCATCGATATCCCGCAGGGCATCCAGCGCCGGCTTCAGCGTGTCCTTGCGACGCAATTCCTTCAGCGCCCGCAAGCTCGCCATCCGGACGAAGGCGTGGGCATGGCTGACCAGCGGCAAGATCGCATCGGCGCAGGCGGGGTCCTTCAGTTCCGCCATACTGTCGGCCGCGGCGTTCGCCACCGCCTGCTCCGGGTCGACCACGACTTTCACCAGCGCCACCGCCGCTTCGATGCCATCGAATTCACCGAGCGCCAGCGCCACCTGTTGTCGTACCCCCGGATCCGGGTCCGAGGTCATGCGATCGAGATGCGCGACGGCCGCCGGATCGCCGCAATGTCCCAGCGCAATGATCGCGACCCGACGCTCGCCGGGATCGGCGGCATGCAGGCGATCGTCGACGTCATCGAGATCGTCGTAGGATTCGAACGGATCGGCCATGGTTCACCTGAGCAGGTAGGGGATATTGACCGTGACGGCGCCGGTCGGACAATCGGCTTCACAGGGCATGCAATACCAGCACTCGTCATAGGCCATAAAGGCCTTGCCGGTCATGTCGCTGATGCGCAGGACATCGAGTGGACATACGTCCACGCATACCGTGCACCCCTTGTCCGCGATACATTTGGCGTCATCGACGACGACGGGAACGGAGGTCTGGTAACTTGCGAGGGGCATCGATCGGCTCCAATCCAGGAAATGTTGCTGCAAACGTCAGGCGCTGGCGCGGATGCGCTGCTTGTCGTAGAGATCTTTCTCGTCCTCTCCGATCGGAACGATGTAGGGCTCGACCGCGCGCTTCTCGCTGCTCATCCGGCCGTCCTTCTTGCTCAACAGCGAGTGGCAGAACCAGTTCTCATCGTCCTTTTCGGGATAGTCCGTGCGCAGGTGATAGAGGCCCCAGCGGCTCTCGGTGCGATACAGCGATGCGTGCGCCGCCATGTCGGCGCAATCGACGATCGACTGCGTCTCCAGCGCGCGCAGCAATTCATGAGCGTTGCGGGCGATCATCCGGTTTTCCATGTCATCGCGCACTTCGGCGAGACGCTTTTGTCCGATCTCAAATTTGCGGGTGACTTTCGGTGGCTGCAGGTAATCGTTGACCAGACGCCGCGCCTTGTATTCGATCTGGTTCGGCGGAATTCCATCCTCACGCCGGGTCGGCGCCAGCACCCGCTCCCTCTCCTTTTCGATGTCGGCGGCGTCGAATTTGGCGAAATCGGTGTTGTCGGCGTACTCCATCGCATCCTCGCCGGCGACCGAACCATTGGTGAAGGCGCCGAGCATGTAATTGTGCGGGACGCTGGCCATATCGCCGGCGGCGTAGAGCCCGGGCACCGTGGTTCGCGCGAAATCATCGACAAATACGCCGGACGCGCTGTGTCCCGAGCAAAACCCGATCTCGGAGATGTGCATCTCGATCGGCTCACGCCGGTAGTCGGTTCCACGCCCTTCGTGAAACAGACCGCGCGTCGGGCGCTCGACCTTGTGCAGGGTCGTTTCGATTTCACTGATGGTGTCTTCATGCAGATGGTCGAGCTTGAGAAACACCGGCCCCTTGCCCGACTGCAGCTCGTTGTAGAATTCGAGCATCATCTGGCCGGACCAGTAGTCGCATTCGATGAAGCGGGAACCCTCGTTGTTCGACGTAAATGCGCCGAACGGACCCGCGACATAGGCGCAGGCAGGACCGTTGTAGTCCTTGATCAGGGGATTGATCTGGAAACATTCGAGGTTCGCGAGGGCCGCACCGGCATGATAGGCCATCGCATAGCCGTCGCCGGAATTCGCCGCGTTCTCGTAGGTGCCGAACATGTAGCCGGACGTCGGCAATCCGAGCCGGCCGGCCGCCCCCATGCAGAGGATCACCGCCTTGGCCTTGATGACGAGGATTTCCGCGGTGCGGGTGTTGACGCTGATGGCGCCGGCAATGCGGCCATCGCTGCCGGTCAGAAGCCGGGTCGCCATATAGCGATTCGAGATCAGGATCCGGGCGCGACGCAGCTGCCGGTAGATCGCCTTCTTGACGGTTTCGCCGTTCGGCATCGGCAGCACGTAGGTGCCGATATGATGAACTTTCTTGACGGCGTAGTCGCCGTTTTCGTTTTTCAGGAAGCGGATGCCGAAGCTGTCGAGCTCTTCGATGATCCCGTAACAGCGCTGGGCATATTTATAGACCGCCTTCTGGTCGACGATGCCGTCATTGGCGATGGTGATTTCCTTGGTATATTGCTCCGGCGTGGCGTAGCCGGGAATAACCGCGTTGTTGAGCCCGTCCATCCCCATCGAAATGGCGCCGGACCGCTTCACGTTGGCCTTTTCGAGCAGGACGACGTTGGCCTTTGGGTTCTTGAGCTTCGCCTTCAGCGCCGCCATCGGGCCGGCGGTGCCACC
Source organism: Hyphomicrobiales bacterium (assembly GCA_038212905.1). Lineage (GTDB taxonomy): Bacteria > Pseudomonadota > Alphaproteobacteria > Rhizobiales > Xanthobacteraceae > Bradyrhizobium. Next base: position 17,448 of record JBBQUA010000016.1, on the reverse strand, counting down.
CCCGATTACCAGGACGTCGCAGGATACCTCTGACAGGCCGTCGACAATTTCATCCATCGCCATCGCGCAATCCCTCGTCCTCGTCGAAGCAATTCCCATTCCGGAAGATCTTCGGGAATGACCGTCAGGGCAGAATGAGTCAGGCCGGTCCCGGGCGATAGCAATTAGTTGTCAGCATGATGAAACATTTTCGGATGCTGCTCGAATTAGCGTCGCGGCCGGATAACACGGGACGCGCGTCCCCCGGCAGGCATGCCGGAACGGCCGCGTCCAGCCTTTCTGCCGCTAACGCTCCACGAATGCCTTCTCGATCACAAAGTGGCCCGGCTCGCTGTGGCTGCCTTCGAGGAACCCGCGGGTCTCGAACATCACCTTCAGCTCTTCCAGCATGCCGGGGCTGCCGCACATCATGATGCGGTCGGTTGCGATGTCGAGCGGCGGCTGATGGATGTCGTTGAACAGCTGCTCCGACGTGATCAGGTCGGTGATGCGGCCGCGGTTGCGGAACGGCTCGCGCGTCACGGTCGGATAGTACGACAGCTTCTCGGTCAGCAGCGGCCCGAACAATTCGTCATCGCGCAGCCTTGCGACCAGTTCCTCGCCATAGGCGAGTTCGGAAACCTGACGGCAACCATGAACCAGCACGATGCTGTCGAACCGCTCATAGACGTCGGGATCCTTGATCAGGCTCGCGAACGGCGCCAGACCGGTTCCGGTCGATAGCAGCAGCAGGCGCTTGCCCGGGATCAGATTGTCCGAAATCAGCGTGCCGGTCGCCTTGCGCCCGACCAGGATGGTATCGCCTTCCCTGATCTTCTGCAGCTTCGAGGTCAGCGGGCCGTCAGCGACCTTGATCGAGAAGAATTCCAGCGCTTCCTCGTGATTGGCGCTCGCCATCGAATAGGCGCGCAACAGTGGGCGGCCGTCGACCTCGAGCCCGATCATGGCGAACTGGCCGTTCTGGAATCGAAAACCTGAATTGCGGGTGGCGGTGAAACTGAAAAGTGAATCGGTCCAGTGCCGGACAGAAAGAACTTTCTCTCGATGGAATGCGCTCATGTGATTTCGTTTCCGGGTTGGGTTGGTGATACGCCCAGGCTGCATCCGCGGCTCAGGCTTTTCACGCATGCAGGCCCACACATCCGTCAATGAACCGCGACTCGCAATCGAGAACTGAAAACGGCGGTCGATTAGTTTCAACAATTGGGAAATGACCGATCTTCGGGCAACTAATTGCTTGTCTGCTCTCGGCGTGCGGTGATGGAATAGCAACGTTCGGAGCAATCGAAAATGTCACAGTCCGCCACGTCGTCGACACTGTCCACGAAGGTCGTCGCCGCCCCGACGCACGTCGCCCTCAGCGAGGATCTCAGCTTTCTCGATCTTACGATGTCGGACGGTAGCGAAATTCGCCTGCCCGCCGAGCGTTTGCGTGGCGCCTGCAAATGTGCTCTCTGCGTCCGGGCGCGGATCGATGGCGTTTTTCCGGAGCGCTTCGGCGGCATCGCCATCGTGCACGTTGCGCCGATCGGCGGCTACGCGGTCAATCTTGCCTTTTCGGATGGACACGCCCGCGGCATCTACCCGTGGGCTCTTTTGTTCGGCCTCAACGACGATTGAACCGCGAAAACATGCCTGTAAACCGGGGCAAACCGTTACTGGCATAAAGCTTGCTGCTCATTCTGGATCGATTCCAGGATTCGGAGTGGGCTATGCAAATTTACCCAGCCATCAATGCCGCATCGGGTCCCGGAACGAGTGGGCCGCCGGCCTGGGCGCCCCCGACCGCCAGCGGCCAATCCCTGTTGTTGACCGAGAGCACACGATCGCTCGGCGGGGCGCCCTCGCTGTTTGAGGCGTTGTCGCCACGCGAGCGCGAAACCGTTCTCCGGCGCGGCCGTCGCAGGGTTCTCAACCGCGGCCAGACGCTGTTCAATCAGGGCGCCAAACACGACGGAATTTACCTGATCGAAACCGGCCGCATTCGGGTGTTCTATTCGGCTCCCTCCGGACGCGAGATCACGCTGGCCTACTGGCACCCCGGCAATTTCGTCGGGGGTCCGGAGGTGTTCGGTGGCGGCATGCATCAATGGTCGGGCATCGCGACCAGCAACAGCAGCGTCGTGCAACTTCCCGGCCAGGAGCTGCGCGCGCTGGTAACGGAGGTACCCAACCTCGCGATCGGCCTGATCGAGGGTCTGACGTTCAAGGGCAAGTGCTACTCCGCGCTGGCGCAGATGCTTGGCACGCGTTCCATCACGGAACGACTGGCCCACCTGCTTCTCCACCTCGTCGAACTTTATGGCGTGAAGGACGCGGAAGGAACCCTGATCGGGGCGGCCTTCACCCACGCCGACCTCGCGCACATGGTCGGCGCCACTCGCCAGTGGGTGACGATCAGTCTCAAGCGCATGCAAGCGAAGGATATCGTCCTTTCGCGTAAATCGCGAATCGTCGTCCGGCGACCTGACCTCCTGAAGGAGATGAAAGGTCTCGGCGATTGAAGTGCTGCCTATAGATGCGGCTCCATGCGGGCAAACTGCTCAAGGAGCGGGCAGCCGGCCTTTCACGGCAACTAATCGACCGCTTGCGTGAGACGGCGTTTGCTCGATCGATCGGATCGACAAAGGATATCGAAAAAGAAGGGGGCAACACCCGAAACGCGTCAAACACCGAAAGGGTCTGCAATGGTTCGCAATCTGGGATACCGCTATTCTTCCGTCGTAGCCGCCGCCGCGGCATTGGCTTTTGTCAGCCCCGCCGCCGCGCAGACCAGGGTCACGATCGGCATCGGCACCCAGGACACCACCACCAATACGGCCACCACGGGCGTCATCATCCGTCAACTCAAACTGCTTGATAAATATCTGCCCACGGACGGCAAATACGCCAACATCAAGTTCGAATACGAGTGGCAGAACTTTACTTCCGGTCCGCCCGTCACCAACGGGATGATGGCGAACAAACTGCAGTTCGGCGGGATGGGCGATTATCCGCTGGTGGTGAACGGCTTCACTTTCGAGAGCAATCCGGAAAGCAAGAGCCGCCTGATCGCGGTCGCGGCCTACAGCCTCGAAGGTTCCGGCAACGGAATGGTCGTGCACAAGGACTCGCCCTACTACGAACTCTCGGACCTCAAGGGCAAGCTGGTCAGCGTCCCCTTCGGTTCCGCCGCCCACGGCATGGTGCTGAAGGCGATGCAGGACAAAGGCTGGCCGTCCGACTACTTTCAGCTTGTCAGCCAGAGTCCGGAAGTCGGATCGACCAATCTGCAGGAAAAGAAGATCGACGCGCACGCCGATTTCGTGCCGTTCGCCGAATTGCTGCCGTTCCGCGGCTTCGCGCGCAAGATCTTCGACGGCGTCGAAACCAACCTGCCGACCTGGCATGGCGTCGTGGTCCGCACCGACTTCGCCGAGAAATATCCGGAAGTGGTAGTCGCCTATATCAAGGCGATCATCGCCGCCAACACCTGGCTGCGCGCCGACCCGAAGCTCGCCGCGGAAAAGATCCAGGAGTGGACCGGCATCAACAAGGAAGTGGTCTATATCTTCCTCGGCCCCGGTGGCAACATGACCACCGATCCCACCATCAAGCCCGCGCTGATCGATGCCGCGGTCGTCGACGTCAAAGTGCTGCAGAATCTCGGCCGCATGAAGGATTTCGATCCGAAAAAATGGGTCGACGACAGCTACATCCGCAAGGCCTATGCCGAGTTGAAGCTCGACTATGATGCCGAACTCAAGAGCACCAAAAACTACGAAGTCTCCGGCGAGGACAAGTTCTGCAAGAAGCCGATCGGCGATCCCCGCAAGGCCGGTGAAGTCTGGGTCGAGGGCGAGGGCATCGCGCCCTACAGCAGCGCCACCTGTACACTCGGCGCCTATTCCGACCTCAAGGCCAAGGGCAAGAAGATCAACGTCGCCTACGTCTTCGATACAGCGCGCGGCATCAAGCTGTTCGCCGATCAGGCCTACTACGCCGCCGGCAAGAGTGAAGTCGCGCCGTTCCTGCTGAAGAAGGACGCCGAAGCCTATGCGGCAAAGATCGGCGGCAAGGTGCTGAGTTTCGACGACGCACTCAAAACGGTCGTCAGCGGGGGTTGAACGTGGAAACCACCGCCCTGCGATTTGAACAGCAAGCTGCGCCCGGACCGGAGATCGCCACTGAACCGTCACCTGTACGAACGGTTCAACCACCGGAGAAACCGTCGCCGCAGCTTGCGCTCTATGTCAAACGCTGGCTGGCACTGAACCGCGGCGCGCTGCGCGCCGCGGCGATCGGCGCCATCTCGCTGGCGCTGTTTCTCCTGGCCTGGCATCTGTTGACGAAATACCGCGTCGTTTTCTTCGTCCGGTTCACCAACGTTCCGGCACCCGAGGCGGTGTATGAAAGCCTGACGCGCGCGATGCATGATTCGAAGTTCTTCATGCATGTTATCCTGAGCTGCCGCCGCATCCTGTTCGGCTTTACGCTGGCGGCCATCGTTGCGGTTCCGCTCGGGCTGGTGATGGGTCGATTCAAGCTCGCGCACGAAATCCTGTTTCCCATCATGGAAGTGCTGCGCCCCATCCCCGCCATCGCATGGGTGCCGATGGCCATCATGCTGTGGCCGACCAACGAGCAGAGCATCATCTACATTACATTTCTCGGATCGTTCTTTCCGATCCTCGTCAACACCCTGCACGGGATGTCCCTGGTGGACCCGGTGCTGGTGCGGGCGGCGCAATGCCTGGGTGCCCGCGAGGCGTCGATCTTCCGCGAGGTCTATTTCCCGGCGTCGCTGCCCCACATTTTCACCGGCCTTACCGTTGGAATGGGCGTTGCCTGGGTTTCGCTGATCGCGGCGGAGATGATCTCCGGCCAGTTCGGTATCGGCTATTTTACCTGGGAAGCCTATTCGCTGGTGCAATACGCCGACATCGCGCTCGGAATGATCTGCATTGGCGTGCTTGGCCTCGGATCGAGCGCGATGATCCGCGGGCTGGGCCGCGCCGTCATGCCATGGAGCCGATCATGAGCCAGACACCCGCAAGCCGGCCTCCGAGGGGCCGCATCGACGTCACGAACTTCGCGTTGAGCTATCCGACGCTGGATGGCCCGGTGGAAGCGGTGAGCGATACCGCGATCCACGTCAATCCCGGCGAGTTCGTCTCGATCGTCGGGCCGTCCGGCTGCGGCAAATCCACCCTTCTCAACGCGGTCGCCGGCTTTCTCAAGCCGACCAAAGGCAGCGTCACCGTCGATGGCGAAGCGGTCGACGGCCCCGGCGCCGATCGCGGCATGGTATTCCAGCAATATTCCCTGTTTCCCTGGAAGACGGTCAAGGGCAACGTCGAATTCGGCCTGAAGATGAAGCATGTCGACAAATCCAGCCGCGACCGCGCCGCGCGCACGCTGCTGGGGCTGGCCGGCCTGACCGCCTTCGAGAACAAATATCCGGACAGCCTGTCCGGCGGCATGAAACAGCGCGTCGGCATCGTTCGTGCGCTGGCCACCGGCCCCAAGGTTCTGCTGCTGGACGAACCTTTCGGCGCGCTCGATGCGCAGACCCGGGTCATCATGCAGCAGATCCTCACCAACATGTGGCAGCGGCTGAAGATTTCCGTGCTGTTCGTGACCCACGACATCGACGAAGCGATTTTCCTGTCCGACCGCGTCTATTGCATGACCGCGCGGCCCGGAACCATCAAGGCCGAGATCACCATCCCGCTGGAACGGCCGCGGCAACAGTCGATGATGATGTCGTCGGAGTTTCTCGGATTGCGCCGCGGATTGATGTCGCTGATCCGGGAGGAAAGCATCAAGGCCATGGGCGGCGAGCTGAACGACCTCGCACTCGATGGCCTCAGCATCGACCTGCACGGGCAATCGCTCGCCGACGTACTCTGATCTGCCGCCGCCGTTCGATTGCGTCGTCGCGCTAGCGAGGCGCGGCTCGCTCAATGCCCAATCGGGCTATTGCAATTGGCCTGTACATTCTCTATTCGGGGATGACGCGCTGCAACAATTCGAATGCAGCGGTTCCAGCAGGCCTTTTTACCGATGTAGATTCTACGCTTCATCCGCGCGAGCCAGACAGTACGTGGATCTTTCCCGCTGTCCTGGCATGGCCGCTTGTGAGCGTCCCTACGGTACCGCCTGTTTTTTCTGCATTCCCGATCGCTTCCGTCCCCTCTTGACGGACTCCGCCTGGAGACAATCCTTGAACAAGACCGCATTCTACCGGCTACGAACCGAATGGTTCGGCAACATCCGAGGCGATATTCTGGCCGGACTCGTTGTGGCATTGGCGCTCATTCCGGAAGCGATTGCGTTCTCGATCATCGCCGGCGTCGATCCCAAGGTCGGCCTTTATGCATCGTTCTCCATCGCCGTGATTTCCGCCTTCGTCGGCGGCCGGCCAGGCATGATCTCGGCGGCGACGGCCGCTACGGCGGTCTTGATGGTTACGCTTGTCAAGGAGCACGGGCTGCAATACCTGCTGGCCGCCACCGTGCTGGCGGGAGTTATCCAGATCATCGCGGGCATCGCGCGTCTCGGTTACGTGATGCGGTTCGTGTCTCGCTCGGTGATGACGGGCTTCGTCAACGCGCTTGCGATCCTGATTTTCATGGCGCAACTGCCTGAGTTGATAGGCGTGCAGTGGCCGACCTATGCGATGGTCGCGGCGGGGCTGGCGATCATCTATGGCTTTCCTCGCCTGACAAAAATAGTGCCCTCGCCGCTGGTCTGCATCGTCGTTCTCACCGCCGTTGCGCTGGCGCTCAAACTCGATATCCGCACGGTGGGTAACATGGGCCAGTTGCCCTCGACGCTGCCGGTTTTCCTGTTGCCGGATATCCCGCTGAACCTCAAGACATTGATGATCATTCTTCCCTATTCCCTCGCCGTCGCCGCGGTCGGCCTGCTCGAATCGTTGATGACGGCCGCGATCGTCGATGAATTGACGGACACGCCCAGCAACAAAAACCGTGAATGCGTCGGTCAGGGCATCGCAAACCTGGCAACGGGCTTCATCGGCGGCATGGCCGGATGCGCCATGATCGGCCAGTCCGTGATCAATGTGAAATCCGGCGGGCGGGGCAGACTCTCCACTTTCTTCGCCGGCGCGGCGCTGCTCTTCCTGATCGTCGTGCTCGGCAACTGGGTAAAGATGATCCCGATGGCGGCGCTGGTGGCGATCATGATCATGGTATCGATCGGAACCTTCAGCTGGACGTCGATCAAGAACCTCAGGACTCATCCACGCAGTTCCAGCGTCGTCATGCTCGCCACGGTGGCCGGCGTCGTCCTCACGCACAATCTCGCCATCGGCGTCCTGGTGGGCGTTTTGCTGTCCGGCATTTTCTTTGCCTGGAAGATCGCCCAGATTTTCGGAGTAAGTTCGGTGTTGTCCGAAGACGGGACTGCGCGAACCTATACCGTCGAAGGGCAGCTCTTTTTCGCCTCCGCGGACGATTTCAACGCGGCCTTCGATTTCAAGGAAGCCCTGGATAAGGTGACGATCGACGTCAGCCGTGCTCATATCTGGGACATTTCCAGCGTTTCGGCACTGGACATCGTCGTTCTGAAATTCCGCCGCGAGGGAGCGGAAGTCGAGATCATCGGCCTCAATCAGGCGAGCGAGACCATCGTCGACAAGCTCGCCATTCACGACAAGCCCGGCGCAATGGAACGCATATTTGGGCACTAGGGAGCAACGATGACGAAATTACTCGCGCTGATAGATGGATCGGTCTATTCGCGAAGCATCTGCGATTATACCGCCTGGATAGCCCTTCGAACATCGGCATCGGTCGAGTTGCTGCACGTGCTCGGTCGCCGCGACGTTTCGAGCGCCCCCGCCGATTTCAGCGGGAGCCTCGATGTCGACGCGCGGGATAATCTTCTTGCCGAACTCGCTTCCCTCGACGAGCACAAGGCAAAGCTCTCGCAAAAGCGGGGTCGAGCCATCCTGGTCGAAGCCAGGACGAGAGTGCTTGCGGCTGGCGTTGCTGACGTCTCGACCAAACTTCGTCACGGCGACCTCGTCGAAACCGTGAATGAGCTCGAAGCGGATTCCGACCTCATCATCGTGGGAAAGCGCGGTGAAGCCGCCGACTTCGCCAGGCTTCATCTCGGCTCGAACCTCGAACGTATCGTCCGCGCGAGCCACAAACCGGTGATCGTCGCCTCTCGGTCCTTTCAGCCCGTCAAACGCTTTCTCATCGCATTCGACGGCGGCCCCAGCAGTTTGAAGGCGGTCAATCACATTGCGCATGGCACGCTGTTTCCCGACCTCGAATGCCATGTGCTCACGGTCGGCTCCGAAACTGCCGAGGCGCAGGACGCGCTGGGAGACGCCAGCAAGCGCTTGCGCGATGCCGGATATGCGGTCGAGGCCAATTTCATCCAGGGGCCGCCCGAGGAAGCAATCGCGGCCTATGTTGACGCTCAAAAAATCGACCTGCTGGTGATGGGCGCCTACGGCCATTCGCGTCTTCGCAGCCTGATCATCGGCAGCACGACCACCGAAATGATTCGATCCTGCAAGATTCCGGTGATGCTGTTTCGGTAGCGGCCGTTCCTTCCCGGTCGCTGGAAATCCTTACTCGCAGTTTTACGAGCACGCGGCATCTTGCGGCGCATGCCGCGGGTGAGGGTAGACAGCCTCGCGGGCACCCTCACCCGTCTTCCAGCCGAACCACCAATTGCCAACTACCGCGCGGTGGGGCCGGCTAAAGGGATCAGCCCTCGAACTTGAACGATACCTTGAGCTTGGCGCGGTAGGCTTCGATCTTGCCCTTGGCATCCAGCTGGATATCGAGCTGAACCACTTCGGCGACGCGCAGATCGCGCAGCGATTTGCTGGCCCTGTTGACGGCGGCGGCCGCCGCCTTTTCCCAGGAGTCCTTGCTGGTGCCGACCAGTTCAATGATCTTGTAGACGCTCTCTGCCATTGTCGTCCTCCCGTTGCTGTTAGGCAGGACGCAGGTGCTCCTGCCGCAAGGCTAAGCCTAGCATCGGGTTACCAGCGCCGAAAGGATGCGGCGCACCATGCCTCCGTGTGACGCAGGCGGGACGGGGCGCGAAGTCAGCGCGCGGTTACGCCGCCCCGGTCAAAAAAAATGACCGGACGGCAGCTGCCGTCCGGTCATTCAGATCATCTCCGCAACGCATTACAGCACTGCGCTGCCTCAGATCGCATATTTGAACTGGGGCATCGCCTTCAGCTGATCCTTTGTGGCGCTGATCACGGCATGGTCCGGATACCACGGATTGGGCTTCGCCGGCGCCACGGCGACTGGAGCGGTCTTGGCCGCGCCCGTGGTCGTGGTGGAGCCCGGACGGGGGCTCGTCGTGCTGCCTGCGCCCGCCATGCCGGTGTAGGCGATCGGCTCGGTGACGAATTTGATCTTGTCGAACGGAAGCGCGACCAGATGCTCGCCGACGCCGAGGAAGCCGCCGACACCGATCACGACGCCCTTGATATTGCCGCCCTTGTCCAGCAGCAGATCGCTGATCGAGCCGAGGCTTTCGTTGTTGTCATTGTAGACATTGAGGCCGACCAGCTTCGATCCGCGCCAGTTGCCCTGGAACGAGGTGTCGGAGGCGACCACGGCGGTCGCCGGCTTTGCGCTGTCCGTGGTTGCGGCCGGGGTTTGCGCGAACGCGACGGTCGCGAGCAGAGCGGATCCAACCGCACTGGCTGCCATGAATTTAGCTAACATGTGAAGTTCTCCCTGGTGAAATCGATAGAGAGATAATCCGCTACTGCCACGGCAGTTCCCGCAGCCGGAAATATTTCACAAGCGTGCGATCACCGGTTGTGTTGACCAATTCGTCTCTCGCGCTTCGTCGCACGCGAACGCAACTTCACCCACGACTGCCCTGCGGTGTCGCGTGCTTTCAAAGCGCTGTTCTGCAGCCGCAATCAGAATCCGCCCCAATATGGCGGTATTCCGTAATAGCGATGCAGCTCGGTCTCCTGCGAACGATCGCCCCAGTCGAACTCCTTGTCGGCGCGGAACGACGGCGCGCGCCGCAGCTCCCCGTCGTCGATATCGAGTTCGTAGGCCTCGAACCTGGTATTGTAGGTGAGACGCGCCCACGGCAGCGGCAGCAAGTTGGTTCCCATGCCGAGGAACCCGCCGAAACCGAGGATGGCGTAGGACACCTTGCCGCTGATCTTGTCGATCATCAGCCGCTCGATATGGCCAATCTTGTCGCCGTTCGGACGCCGCACCGCAGTGCCTTCGACCCGGTCGCTCGCGATCAGCTGGTGTGGTTTGGTCATGACATCGGTCATCATCATCCCTCCCTGGGTTGATGAGTGGATTAACGCGATGCCCGCCCAACGAGTTCCGTCAGGCCGCCAGCGCCTGATCCGAATGCGATGCATCGTAGAAGGCCACCGCCTCGAACTTGTAATTGCAGGCCTTGCAGTGCCAGAGGTAGGAAATCCGCCGTGGACCGTTCTCGGTCCAGTCCGGCGCTGATATCGGCGCGCCGCATCGCGCGCAGGGATTTTCACGGGGCAGATAGCCGAAATCTCTTCGGGCCATGCGCGTCTCCCTTGTGGTCGTCTTTAAGTATTGGATTTGGCTGGACGCAAATTGGACAGGATCACTGCCGGATACGAACGCTGCATCAATGATAGATGTTGTCGCGGATTTAGTCCAATCAACAACTATGACGTCACCCTTCCTGGAAGAGGAAGGTAAGGACGCCTCACTTCGCCTTCGGATCGACGGCCGGCTCGACCGTATGCACGGCGCCGGGCTTACGCAGATGAATCGTGGCGATGTCGTCGGCATACACCTTGTGCCAGCCGTCGATGTGATCGAGCAGTTTGGTCGCGGCACTTTGCGTGCGCATCAGCGTCGCCTCGATCCGGTATTGCTCCAACAGCCGGAACAGGTTTTCCGGCTGCATCAGACCGGAGGCCGCGTTGTGATCGACGAAGAATTTCTCGCCATAGAGTTCGGTGCGGCCGTCGATGAAGGGGGCGACGCCGTTGGCGATCAGGTAGCCGCCGAAATCGTAATCGTTGAACACGCGCGACAGATTCAATTGCTTCAGCGCGGCCACCGCCGCGACCGGTGAGCCACGGGTGTGCGGCTCGAAGCGATGCACCGACGCATAGGCCATGGTCCCCGCCAGCAGCACGAGGCCTACTCCGGCGAACAGCACGCCGCGCGGCGCGGCGCTGGAAGGAACAGGCTCGGCGCCGCCGATCTGGCGCGCCAGCGGAGCGGCGAGGACCAGCGGCCCGAGCAGCGCCAGGATTTCGCCGGCGCGGCCTTGCGCCAGCGCCATGTGCAGCAAGCCGAGCAGCAGCACGATGCGCAGCGGCGGCAGCCGGATGCCGCGATACAGCGCGAGCCCGATGCCGAGCAGCAGGCAGACCTCGAGTGCACCGAGGCTGCCGAAATCGGCCGGCCGCCATTCCATGATCAGCGGCAATGCGGCGCCGAGGCCGAGAATCTTTTGCGAAGCCAGCAGTGCGTTCCAGCCATAGGGCGTACACCAGCTTGCCAGCAGCGCCGCGAAGCCGAACGCCGCCCAGCGCAGGATCAGCGGTGCGCGCAAGCGCGGCTCCGCGCTCACCACCGCATCGAGCGCGATCGGCGCGATCAGCACCAGACCGAAAACAAATCCGCCATGCAGATTGGCCCACAGCGCCATCAGCGGCAGCAGCCAGAATGACGGTGCGCGGCGCCGGTCCGCCGCCGCGATCATGCCGCCGACCCACGCCACCATGACCGGCAGCGCCAGCACGTGTGGCCGCGCCAGCAGATGCGGCACCGTCAGCGCCAGCGCCGCGGCGACGAACACCAGCGTCGCGCTTTCGCTGAGGCGGCGGCAGAGGAATTTTGCCAGCAGCGCGAAGGTGGCTGATATCGCTGACGCTGCCAGCACCACCGGGCCGCTCCAGCCGAAGCTGGCATAGGCCTTGGCATAGAGCACCTGCGCCAGCCACTGCGTCGAAATCCAGGGCTGACCGCGCATGGTGAAGGAATAGACGTCGGTTTCCGGCACGGTGCTGTTATCAATGATCCATTGCCCGACCGTGATCTGCCACATCGTGTCGGGATCGATCAGCAGCCGGTTTCCGGCCAGCAGAAACAGCGCATAGATGCCGGCGCCGACCCATAGCGGCAGCAACCCGCGCAACGGGCTTGCCTGCTCGGTGGCATGGGTGGCGGACAGGGTCATTGACGCGGCCGGATAAGAGAGCTTTACAGCCCGATCGAAGCACGCCAGGGCATAATTCTTGGTAAATCCGTCCCCTCAGGGCGGGAACAAACCCCTGACAATGCCGGGTTTTTGCCACATCGCCGCCCGGCGGTTGCAACAATCCAGGCTCTTAAACGTTCAACTCCGCAATCCCGCCCGTCCGAGGCCCTTTATTGATGAATCGTCTGCTGTCGCTCGCATGGCTCGCCGCCATGGCCACCCTGCCATTTTCGCAATCCGCCCAGGCGCAGCGCGCCAATTATGAGGCCATGGTCGCGACCCACGCCGGGGCGAACGGGGTGCCGGAAGCGCTGGTGCATCGGGTGATCGTGCGGGAGAGCAAGTATCAGCCGCATCTGGTCGGGCGCGGCGGCACCATCGGCCTGATGCAGATCAAGCTCGCGACCGCGCGTGGCATGGGCTACACCGGCGATGCCGAAGGCTTGCGGGATCCCAACACCAACCTGACTTACGCGGTAAAATACCTCGCCGGCGCCTGGCGCGCCGCCAATGGCGACGCCAATCGCGCCGTGTCCTATTACGCCGGCGGCTATTATTACGCGGCCAAGCGGCAGCGGATGGCGGGCAGCCGGCACCAGCAGGCTACGGCGGTTGACGGGTTCTGGGACACCCGCGCCGAGCAGGTTCCCATGCCGCAAGTCCGTGCAAAGCGCCGACGCGCGCGTTGACACCACCCGCCATCGGCTTACATTAGCCCTGTTCCGAGGGGAGCTCCGATGAGGAGCTGAGATACCGCACGCTTGAGCGCTGTTCGCAGCGGGAGAGACCGCGGTGACCCTTTGAACCTGATCCGGGTCATGCCGGCGAAGGGACAGGGATGTACCAGAGTTCGAAGCCACAGCGCGGGCCATTGCCCGTCGTACCCAAGGGGGATTCCCCGGTTTCCGTCATCGGCGCCGGCATAGCCGGCGCTTGGCAGGCGCTATTGTTTGCGCAGGCCGGCCACGACGTCACGCTGCATGAGCGCAGCGACGAAGCGATGATGCGCTCCACCAGCCACTGGGCCGGCGGCATGCTGGCGCCCTGGTGCGAGAGCGAGGCCGCCGAACCTGTTATCAGCCGGCTCGGCCTGCGCGCGCTCGATCTGTGGCGCCGCGAATTACCGGATACCCCCTTCAACGGTTCGCTGGTGGTGGCGCATAGCCGCGACCGCAACGACTTTGAACGTTTTGCCCGGCTGACATCCGGCCACGAGCGGCTTGATGCCGTGGCCTTGGCCGAACTCGAACCCTCGCTGCAGGGCCGTTTTCGCGATGCCTTGTTTTTCGCCGGTGAAGGCCATGTCGAGCCGCGCCGCGTGCTGCCGCAACTGCACGCGCGGATTATCGAAGCCGGCGGCACCATCCACTTCAACAGTGAACCCGCGGCCGGCGACCTCGACGGGCTCGTGATTGACTGCCGCGGCCTCGCCGCGCGCGACACCCAGCCGGAGCTGCGCGGCGTCAAGGGCGAATTGATCCTGATCGAGACCGACGAGATCAAACTGGCGCGCCCAGTGCGGCTGATCCATCCGCGCTGGCCGCTGTATGTGATCCCGCGCGAGGACAATCTCTTCATGCTGGGCGCCACCTCGATCGAATCAGAGGACACCGGCGTCAGCGTCCGCTCCGCGCTGGAATTGCTGGGCGCCGCCTATGCGGTGCATCCGGCCTTCGCCGAAGCCCGCATTCTCGAATTCGGCTCCGGCCTGCGTCCGGCGTTTCCCGACAATCTGCCGCGCATCGCGGTCGATGCGCAGCACATCGCGATCAACGGGCTCTATCGCCACGGTTTCCTGATCGCGCCGGCGCTGGCCGAACTGACGCTGGCCTATGTCGAGTGCGGCCAGATCGACAATGAGGTGATGCAATGCGCGTGACCGTCAACGGCGAAGCGCGGGAGATTTTGTCGGATCGCGTCGACGCGCTGCTCGGCGAACTGGAGTATGAAGGCAGTCATTTCGCCATCGCCGTGAATTTCGACGTGCTGCCGAAGAGCCGCTGGGCGGAGACGCCACTCAAGAACGGCGACGAGATCGAGATCATCACGCCGCGGCAGGGAGGGTGAGGATGATGAATGCGATATCTCTCCACCCGTCGTCCCTGCGAACGCAGGGACCCATAACCCCAGGATGTTGGGGCTACGAAGGGTCTTTGCGCGCGTGCCGGAACGAGACTGCACGGCGTATGGGTCCCTGCGTTCGCAGGGACGACAGCTGTGTTTTTGGATGGCATTCATGCTGAACTTCTACGGCAAGACCTTTACCTCCCGCCTGCTGATCGGCAGCGCGCTGTATCCGTCGCCTGCGATCATGCAGAACGCGATCCGCGCCTCCGGCGCCGGCATCGTCACGGTGGCGCTGCGGCGCGAGGCCGCCGGCGGCAAGACCGGCGATGCGTTCTGGTCGCTGATCTGCGAGCTCGACGTCACGGTGCTGCCGAACACCGCCGGCTGCCGCAGCGTGCGCGAGGCGGTGACGACGGCAAAGCTGGCGCGCGAATTGTTCGGCACCCCCTGGATCAAGCTCGAAGTGATCGCCGACAACGACACGCTGCAGCCCGACGTGGTCGGGCTGGTCGAGGCCGCCGCCATCCTGATCAAGGACGGCTTTGAAGTGTTCCCCTATTGCACCGAGGATCTCAGCGTCGCGATGCGGCTGGTCGATGCCGGCTGCAAGGTGGTGATGCCATGGGCGGCGCCGATCGGCAGCGCCAGGGGCATCACCAACCGCGACGCGCTGAAACTGCTGCGCGACCGGCTGCCCGACATCACGCTGGTGGTCGATGCCGGCCTCGGCGCGCCGAGCCACGCGGCGCAGGCGCTGGAGCTCGGCTACGACGCCGTGCTGCTCAACACCGCGATCGCCAAGGCCGCCGACCCCGTCGCGATGGCCAACGCGTTTCGATCAGGCGTCGAGGCCGGCCGTATTGCTTACGAGGCGGGCTTGATGGAAGCCCGCGACTTCGCCTCCCCTTCAACCCCTGTCGTTGGGACACCGTTCTGGCATGCCGTATCCTGACCGATTCTATCCCGTCGTCGACACCGTCGCCTGGGTGGCGCGGCTGGCGCTGCTCGGCGCCGGCACCATCCAACTGCGCGCCAAGGACCTCAACGATTCCGAAGCGCTGCAGATTGTCACCGACGCGCTCGAAGTGATCAAGGGCACGCCGGCCAGGCTGGTGGTCAATGATTACTGGCGCGCGGCGATCGTCGCCGGGGCGAAACATCTGCATCTCGGCCAGGAGGATCTGGTCGATGCCGACCTCGCCGCGATCCGCGAGGCCGGGCTGACGCTGGGGATTTCCACCCATGACGACGACGAACTGGAAACCGCCTTACAGGCAAAACCCGATTACATCGCGCTCGGGCCGATCTTCCCGACCACGCTGAAATCGATGCGCTTCGCGCCGCAGGGCATTGCGAAGATCACCGAGTGGAAGAAGCGCATCGGCGACATCCCGCTGGTCGCGATCGGCGGCATCAAGCTGGAGCAGGCCGCCGGGATTTACGCCGCCGGCGCCAACAGCATCGCCGTCGTCAGCGACGTCACGCAACATACCGACCCCGACGCGCGGGTGCGCGCGTGGCTGCAGCTGCATGCGGAGGCCGCGTGATGGGAATTTGCCGCAGCACCCCCACCCCAACCCTCCCCCGCAAGCGGGAGAGGGAGCGCAGCGCGCCCGTGTCTTCCACTTCCATCCTTCGCATGCACCAACCACTCGCAGCGAACTCCCCCTTCCCTCTCCCGCTTGCGGGGGAGGGTGGCGCGCGCGTCAGCGCGCGACGGGTGGGGGCCCGCTTCGCACGCCACGAAATCAATAATCAGAACTCCACAGGAGGATAGGCCATGAACATCCGCTCCAATCCCGACACCACGCTTCCCGCCGTCACCACCGGCCCGCTGCCGTCGTCCCGAAAAATCTGGGTCACCCCGGATGAAGCGCCTGACGTTCGCGTCCCCCTGCGCGAAATCATCCTGAGCAAGGGCGCCGGCGAGCCGGACCTGCCGGTGTACGACACCTCAGGCCCCTACACCGATCCCGAGGTGACCATCGACGTCAACGCCGGCCTCGCGCGCGGCCGCATCGCATGGGTGAAGGAGCGCGGCGGTGTCGAGGAATATCAGGGACGCGACATCAAGCCGGAGGACAACGGCAATGTCGGCGCCTCGCATGCGGCAAAGTCGTTCACCGCGCATCACCAGCCGCTGCGCGGCGTCGGCGATCACATGATCACCCAGCTGGAATTCGCCCGCGCGGGGATCATCACCAAGGAGATGATCTACGTCGCCACCCGCGAGAACCTGGGCCGCAAGGTGCAGCTCGAACGCGCCGAAGCCGCAATTGCCGACGGCAACAGCTTTGGCGCCGCGGTGCCCGCCTTCGTCACCCCTGAATTCGTCCGCTCGGAGATCGCGCGCGGCCGCGCCATCATCCCTTGCAACATCAACCATGGTGAACTCGAGCCGATGATCATCGGCCGCAATTTTCTCACCAAGATCAACGCCAACATCGGCAACTCCGCCGTCACCTCATCGGTCGAGGAAGAAGTCGACAAGATGGTGTGGGCGATCCGCTGGGGCGCCGACACCGTGATGGACCTCTCCACCGGCCGCAACATCCACACCACGCGCGAATGGATTCTTCGAAACGCGCCGATCCCGATCGGCACCGTGCCGATCTATCAGGCGCTGGAAAAGTGCGACGGCGATCCCGTCAAACTGACCTGGGAGCTCTACAAGGACACGCTGATCGAGCAGTGCGAACAGGGCGTCGACTATTTTACCATCCACGCCGGCGTGCGGCTGCCCTACATCCACCTCACCGCCAACCGCGTCACCGGCATCGTGTCGCGCGGCGGCTCGATCATGGCGAAGTGGTGCCTGGCGCATCACAAGGAAAGTTTCCTCTACACAAACTTCGAGGAAATCTGCGACCTGATGCGCAAATACGACGTGTCGTTCTCGCTCGGCGACGGCCTGCGTCCGGGCTCGATCGCCGATGCCAACGACCGCGCCCAATTCGCCGAACTGGAGACGCTCGGCGAGCTGACGCAAATCGCCTGGAAGAAGGGCTGCCAGGTCATGATCGAAGGCCCCGGCCACGTGCCGCTGCACAAGATCAAGATCAACATGGACAAGCAGCTCAAGGAATGCGGCGAAGCGCCGTTCTACACCCTCGGTCCCCTGACCACCGACATCGCCCCGGGCTACGACCACATCACCTC
>JBBQUA010000015.1:0-39657 GCA_038212905.1 Hyphomicrobiales bacterium | reverse complement strand
CGCAAGCGGGGCGAGGGAGAACAGGCGCGCCCTACTTCGAAACCATCATCGCCCGTCGCGCCAGCGCCAGCCCCATCAGCACGAAGGCCGAGGTGACTTCGGGGCCGCCGACCAGGATCCGGGTCGGGGTCTTCATCTTGTTCCACTCATAGGCCTTGAACGGGCCGTGCCGGCCGCCTTCGCCCAGGCTTGCGACGATACAATGCAGCGCCGGCGCGAAGGTCGCAGGCTCGGCGCCGAGATGGCCGAGCGCGATCAGCGCCAGCGCGGCGTCGAACGCGTTCATCTCGTGCGCGATCAGCTCGGTCTGCACATAGGCCAGCACTTTGGCGCGGATGATATCGAAGGCGCCATCGGGATCGATCGCCGCCTGCGCGGCCAGCGGCAGCGCGACGAAGGCGGCATAGCAGCGGCCGAAATAGGCGCAGTAAAGCTCCGGCAGGTAATAGATATGCGAGCGCGGATTGGTGAAGGCGCCGCTCAGCACCAGCCGCTTCTGAAAGCCGATGATGCGGTGCACCGTCTCCAGCCGCGCCGGCGTCTCCAGAATCTTCCATCGCGCCACATTGCGGAAGCTGACCTCGAGGACGTCGAGATTGAGCGTCGGATCGAGATCGTTGCCGAACGGGCGCTCGCCGCGGAGGTTGTCGATCCAGGTGACGACGCCGCCCTCGTAATCGATGTTGTCGTTGAGCGGCACCGTTACCTTGGGCTCGTTGGCGCCTTCGCGCACCTGGTAGCCGGCATAGAAATCGAGCAGCGGCTGGTCCAGGATCGGGTCGGTCGAGCCGGCCTGGGTCGCCGCCGAGAACGCGCAGGCGGTGGTGTCGCAGTCCGGCACGTAGATGCCGAAACCGAGGTCCTGCTTGATCTGCGCGAAGAACTTTGAAAAACGCGGATGCGGCAGCGGCGCCAGCGCGGTGATGACGCGGACATTGGCGCCATCATGCGAGCGGACGTCCTCGGCGCTGGTGGTCAGGCAGAAGTCCACCATGTCCGATATGGCGCGGCGCGAGGCTGTGGCCTGGTCGGGCGAGGCAAGGCCGGTTTCCGCAAAGCTCAGCAGCGCCTCGGTGAAGAACGCGTCGTAATAGGCCGAGCGATGGCGGATTTGCATCGGCTCCCACATCGGCTCGGCGATACCCTTCCAGGGCGGGTTGATCAGCGCGCGGGCCGGCGAGCGCGCGATGAATACCCGCGCCAGATTGAACAGCAGCGTCGAGTTCTTGTAGCCGCGTGAATTCAGTCCCGTCAGCGCCATCAGCATTTCGCGGCCGCGCAGGTCGGCGTCGCCGATCAGGTTGAAGGCGGCATAGGTCGGAATGAACCCGTTGCTGCCGAAGGATTTCAACAGGTGCGCGGCGCAGCCGCGGATCACGCTTTCGATCTGCGCCAGCTCCGGCGCGCGTGCCGGCGGCGGCGCGGCCGGCGGCCTTGGATGCGCCAGTTCAATGGTATCAAGCAGGTCCGCGACCGGCGCGCCGATCGCGGCCCAGTCCGGCTCGGCATGGTCGCGCGCCTGGCCCAGCGCGTCGCGCAGGCGGTGCAGTTTCGTCGCGTCGTGCAATTCGGTGAGCCCGGTCCGCCGCAGCAGCGGCCGCAGCGCCGGATTGCCCAGCGCGGTGCGATAGAACTTGCCGAGATGCGGGTCGCCGCCGGCATATTTCAGCAGCAAGGGATCGCAGACGTCGTACAGCGACGGGCCGTCCTTGGCTGCCGTCAATGCGCGGTAGGCGGCCCCGGCGATGCGGTGAAATGTCATGCAGTTACTTGCCCAGCCGCGCCGTCGCAGGTCCCGCCAGCCCGCGCCAAACCAGCGAACCGGCAAAATTTCCAACCCTATAAGTCCTTGGAAAAACTATACGAATGGGCGGGAAATACAAATGTGACCGGGATCACAGCAAAACCGCCCGTTTTGGCGCCGTCCGGCTCCCGCAAAAGCGGCGCGACGGACCTCGTAACCATCTGTATTGTCTGGGGAATTCATCACCCGCGTGGCCCGCAGGGCTGCATTCGCCAAACGAGGTTGCCGATGCAGTTGCGTGAGGTTAAGACTTCCTTTGTTGCAATGCCGCAAATAGAGCGCAATTGGGCGACACACCGCCCGGCAACCCCTCAAACCTAATCGGCGCTAGCGCGACTAATGAAGCGCGCCTGTGCCGATGACCGGGAATGAACCGCGATGAATGTCTGGCAGATCAGCATCTCCCGCCGCAGCCTCACCATCGCCGCCGTGCTGGTGGCCACGGTGTCGCTGGCGATCGGTGCCCATGCCGCGCTGAACAAGCGCGCGCTCGATGCCGCCCGGGCTGTTGCTTCCGAGCAGGGCACAGCCGTCATTGCCAAGGGTTCGAAGATCGCGCTGGTGATCGGCAACGGTCATTATCCCGACGCCCATGCGCCGCTGGCGCAGCCGATCAACGACGCCCGCGCGCTCACCGCCACGCTGCGCAGCAACGGCTTTGACGTCGACGTCGTCGAGGACGCCAGCAAGGATGACATGCGCCGCGCCGTCGCGCGGCTGCAGGCCAAGGTCAGGCCGGACTCCGTGGTGATGCTGTTCTTCGGCGGTTACGGCGTGCAGGCCCGCCGCGAGAGCTACATGATCCCGGTCGATGCCACGATATGGAAGGAAGCCGACGTGCGGCGCGACGGCGTCAGCGTCGAATCCGTGCTCGACGCGATCCAGGAGAAGGGCGCCCGCGCCAGGCTGGTCGTGCTCGACGCCTCCCGCCGCAACCCCTATGAGCGCCGCTTCCGCACCTTCTCCCACGGCCTCGCCCCGATATCGGCCCCCGACAACGCGCTGATCCTGAGCTCGGCCACGCCGGGCAAGGTCGCCGACGATTCCAAAGGCGCCAACAGCGTGCTGATGACCGAGCTGCTCAAGGAGCTCAACCCGCAGCTATCAGGCGTCGAGTCCGCCTTCAACAAGACCCGCATCGCCATCTCCCGCGCCACCGAAGGCGAACAGGTGCCGTCGGTGTCGTCCTCGCTCGCGGAAGACGTCAACTTCGCCGCGGCCGGCGGCTAAAACTCTTTTCACGATTTGAAATCTTTGCGCTGAACCACCTCGCCCCGCTTGCGGGGAGAGGTCGAAATTCGCCATGCGAATTTCGGGTGAGGGGGACTCTCCGCGAGTCTGAGTCTGTCGAGAGTCCCCCTCACCCCAACCCTCTCCCCGCAAGCGGGGCGAGGGAGCTCACCGTCATCGCTGCGACCTCCCGCTACACTTCGGTCGCGCTAACCCCTACTTCTTCACATCCACGCTCGCCGTCACCGGCCGCACCGGATCGCCTTCGCGCAGCAGTGCGCCGGCGCGGGCCACCACGACGTCGCCCTCCTCGATGCCGCGGCGGATTTCGACCTGGCCGCCCGTCATCAGCCCGACCTCGACCTGCCTGGTCTCGACCCGCGCCCGCCGCACCACCTGCACCACGGTGCCGGCCGAACTGTAGAGGATCGCGGTCAGCGGCACCGAGATGCCGCAGCTCTGCCCGGTCTTGATCAGCGCCCGGCCGGACGAATTCACCAAGAGCCGCCGCGGCTGGGTGATCGCGACATAGACCTGGCCGAGCTGGCTGTTCGGCTCGATGGTCGAGGCCACCCGGCGCACCTTGCCGTCGACTTCGCCGGTGCCGATGATCTTGACCCGCGCGGTCTGGTTGACCGCGAGCTTGGAAATATCCCCCACCGGCACCATGCCGACCAGGTCGAATTCGCTGCGCGCGATGATGGAAAACAGCGCCTCGCCCTTGCCCCCCGCCACTGAGCCGACCACCGCCGTCGAGTTCGAGACCAGCCCCGCGGTCGGCGACGCCACCAGCGTCAGCCCGCCCTCGGGCAGCGACAGCCGGGCCAGCAACTGCCCGGCGGTGACGGTATCGCCGGGCTCCGCCAGCACCTCCGCCACCTTCAGCCCCGGCCGCTCCGAGCGCACCGAGGTCTCCTCGCGCGGGATCAGGATGCCGGACACCTCGACGATATTGTTGAAACAGGCCTTTGCCGCCTTGATCACGGTGACCGCGGCGCCCTTCGGGCCGGTTTCGGGCGGCTCGTCCGCGGCGAACGCGGGGGAGGCGAGGAGGAGGAGGGTGGTGAAGAGGAGGGTGGGGAGCTTGCGTGAAGGGTGCAGCGCGGTGAAGCGGGCCATAGGTGTTCCAGTCAGGTTGCTGGCTATCGATATCAGAAGGACGACGGGGCAGCCAAGTCGGCTTCAAAAAATTGGTATAGCGATATCAGAGTATTGGGCAAATTCGGGCATAAGAGTCTAGTTAAGAGATCGGGCTGGGCTGGATTCTGCGGTCGACGCAGATTTCAGACCCAACGCGGACGTAGAGCTAAACCGCTTCGGCTCAACGCAGTGCAATAGTATGGTTGACGAAGAGAAGATCGGAAGGCCATGGAACGATGATGAGCTCGATGCCATCGTCGCCGATTATTTTTCGATGCTGCGGGCGGAGCTATCGCGTCAACCATATGTCAAATCCCATCATGGCGCTGTCCTTATGGAACAGATTGGACGAACCAAAGGATCGGTGGAGTTTAAGCATCAGAATATTTCGGCCGTTTTGGAAGAGATGGGATTGCCTTGGATCCTCGGCTACAAACCAATGCGAAAATATCAGGCGGCGATTTTTGGCGCAATTGACCGATATCTTTCATCAAACGACGATATGGCCTATCAGCAGCTACCTCCCCAAGTGCTTACAGTTGCTGACGACGCCATCGCCTTTGTGGAACCGCCCAAATTGGAGATTGCATCAGACAGGCCTTGGCAGCTCGATCGTCTGGTTAGAAAGTTCGATCCCGTAGAACGCGATCTACGCAACCGGTCGTTGGGAAGAGCCGGCGAGGAATACGTTCTGGAAATTGAAAAGAAAAAGCTCGAAAAATTCCAGCGGCCCGATCTCTTGAAGAAGGTAAGATGGGTGTCTGCGGATGATGATAACGCAGGATACGATATCCTTTCTTTCGAGCCCGATGGCCGAGAGCGGCTGATCGAAGTCAAAACGACCAATGGAGCAGCTAGAACGCCATTCTTTATTTCTGAGAATGAATGCCAGAGAGCGGCAGCATCTGCGGAATCATGGCGCTTATATCGCGTGCATTCATTCGCGCAGAAGCCGCGCATTTTTCAAATCGCCCCTCCTATCAATAAAATGCTCAACTTGCGCCCTGCTACTTGGCGTGCGTCGTTTTCTTGATTGCCGTAGCCGACCCGCGCATCTGCGAAAGCCACCCCTCTTTTGCCTGCGTTCCCAAAGCAAGAACGGATACGCACCATGCTGAGCGGTTCCGCCTATAACCACATCATTGTCGGTGCGGGTTCGGTGGGGGCAGTGGTCGCGTGCAGTTGAGCGATAGCGGTGCGCGCCGGGTTACGCCTGCGTCGAAGAGAGAGTTCTGGGACTGGTTTGGCAACAGTTATGCCGTCAATCCTGACGGTGCTCCTGCCGTCGTCTATCGCGGTGAGCACGGCACCCCGTCAGAGTATAAGCAATTCCGTTCTCGGCTGAAAAGTATTTGCTTCTGCGACGACCCAGCTGTGGCCAGCACCTACGCGATGCATCCCAACGTCCACACGGATATCGCACAGGCGCCGCGCGTTAGTCCGGTTTACCTCAGGATTGAAAATCCTATCATCAATAATCTCGAAGACCCTTTCATCGATTTGGCTCATATCGAGAAGGCGCTGGGCGTAGCAGAGGCGATGAGAATCGCAAAAAAATTTTCTAATGACGTCGAATACACCAGCAATTGGGATGAAAACTACGCCGGCAAGTACGCATCCGTCGCAGATCTGCTAAAGCGGTATCCGCAAGAACTCAAAAATCTCTACTTCGATGCGTTCAAGTATCTGGACGACCCAAAGGAAGTCGCTCTGCTGCAGAAGAAGGGATACGACGGTGCAATCCACGTTGGTAATGGCGAGACTTCGACCAGCACCGAGTATCGTGTCTTTTATCCTTCTCAGGTGAGGTCAGCTATCGGAGAGTTCGTGGAAAGGGCGCTGTCAGCTACGATTATGCAATACAGCTAGTGTAGCTTCACTGAAGGCGCATCTCACGCCGCAGCTGTCAGCGGTCGCGCGCGTTCGATCCGCTTGCGCTCGCGCGGTGAATGCATCGCTTCCCACAGGTCGGTTCGGCGCTGCACATTGAGCCAGAAATCCGGGCTGTTGCCGAACACGCGGGCGAGAATGAGAGCGGTCGCGGCGGTCACATTGCGGCGATCGTTGCACAGCTCGTTGACGTGCTTGCGTTGCACGCCCATGGCATCCGCCAGCGCGCCTTGCGTCAGACTGATCGGCTTCATGAATTCCTCGACCAGAATTGCGCCAATCGTCGCCGGCTTGCGTTTTGTCATCAGCATGGCTTTGCCTCAATCGTAGCTGTGATCGTCCAGATACAAGTCTTTAGCTTCGCCACGACCGCTATTCCATCGAAACACCAGCCGCCATCGCTTGTTGACGCGGATCGAGTGCAGGCCGTCGAGATAGCCCCGCAGCTTTTCGAAATGGTTGCTGGGCGGCGATCTCAAATCGCCGTCCGTCGTCGCATCGTCGATCATCTGGATTTTGCGGAACAGGCGATCTTCCAGATCCGACGGGATTCTCTTGGACCTCACGTCGTTGAGGAAGAACTCGCGCAACCAATCATCCCGGAAGCTCAGGATCATGCCGCAACTCCAGATGAGGCATTGTACCACACTATAACTCAGATCGCAATGGCGGGCGCGGGCCGCCAGGCAGATTGCGGCGAGGGGTGGCGCGCTGGATACCAGGGAGGATGATCCGGTGCATTTACGGAAGCGTGCTGGGGACGATTGACCGCGAAACAACTGTCGATCTGAAAGCCGCATTCACTTGCCTCGCCTCCCCGGCGCTGGTTACCTGACCGCGAAACATCCCATCTCAAAAAGAGGATCCCCGCCATGCCCCCCACCTACGACTACATCATCGTCGGTGCGGGCTCGGCCGGCTCGGTGGTCGCCAGCCGCCTCAGCGAGAGCGGCGCTTACAAGGTGCTGCTGCTGGAAGCCGGCACCAGGGGCACCGATCATTTCTGGTCGCGGGTGCCGGTAGGCACCTCGAAAATGATCGACGATCCCGCCGTCAACTGGTGCTACCGCTCGGAGCCGGATGAGGGTTCGGGCGGACGGCGCATCGATGTGCCGCGCGGCAAGATGATGGGCGGCTCCAGCTCGATCAACGGCATGGTCTATATCCGCGGCCAGGCGCGCGATTACGATCACTGGGCCCAACTCGGCAATCGCGGCTGGAGCTATCAGGACGTGCTGCCGATCTTCAAGCGGATGGAGCGCTACGACGGCGGCTCCGATGCGTTTCGTGGCCGCGACGGGCTGCTCCGGGTCACCGATACGCCGCGTAACAAGCTGCCGCTGCTGGAGAAGATCATCGCGGCGGCCGGCCAGATCGGTCTGCCGTTCAATCCGGATCAGAACGGCGAGACCCAGGAAGGCGTCGGCATGTCGCAGGTGACGATCGCCGGCGGCCGCCGGCAGAGCGCGGCGGTCTGCTACCTCGATCCGGCGCGCGGCCGGGCCAATCTGACCATCGAGCAGGGCGCGCTGGCCGGGGCGCTGATCATGGAGGGCAAGCGCTGCGTCGGCGTGCGTTATTCCGTTGATGGCGTGCCGCAGGAGGCAAGGGCGGCGCGCGAGGTGATTGTCTGCGGCGGCTCGATCAATTCACCTAAGCTGCTGGAGTTGTCCGGCATCGGCCAGAGCGAGCGCCTGCGCGCGCTCGGCATCGCGCCGCTGCATGAATTGCCCGGCGTCGGCGAGAATTTGCGCGATCACTATTCGCCGCGGGTGAAATTTGCGATCCGGGAGCGCAACCTCACCTTCAACGACAATGCGCGGGGCTGGCGGCTGGCGCGGGAAGCCCTGAAATACGCGCTGTTCGGAACCGGCTTTCTCGCTTCGACCGCGGTGCCGATCCGGATCTATTTCCGCACCCGCGAGGGACTGGAAACGCCGGACGCGACGATTTCGATCCTGCCCTTTTTGTATGAAATGTCCGGAGGCCAGCGCCGGGTCGCCAAGCGGCAGGGCATCACCATGAACGTCAACGTGCTGCGCTCGCAGAGCACTGGTTCGATCCACATCACCTCGCCGGATCCGGCCGTGCCGCCGGCCATCCGTTTCAATTTCCTCTCCACCGAGCACGACCGCGCCGGCGTCATCGCCGCGATCCGCAAGGGGCGCGAATTGATGGCGACCTCGCCGCTGAAGGAAGTCACCGGCGAGGAAATCGCGCCCGGCGTGCAGGTTCAGAGCGATGCCGACATGCTGGAGTGGGTGCGCCACAACGCGGAAACCACCTTCCACCCGGTCGGCACCTGCAAGATGGGTTCCGACCCCATGGCCGTGGTCGACAGCGAATTGCGCCTGCACGGCATCGGCGGCCTGCGGGTGGCGGATGCCTCGATCATGCCGATGCTGATCTCGGGCAATACCAACGCGCCCGCCATCATGATCGGCGAGAAATGCGCCGAGATGGTGCTGGCCACGGCCGGTCGGAAGGCGGCGGCCGACGCGGCCTGACGTACGATATCTTGTGTTGGGAAGCGTGCCGCCAGTCCAGCCATTCTGTACATGGGGTTGTTTTCGATATTTTTGTGGTGAGGCCCCCCCCCGGCGCCACACCCACCGCTGTCATCGCCCGGCCCCGACCGGGCGACCCAGTATCCAGAGGCGCCAGCGATCAGCCGCGAAGCCGCGGCGTACTGGATCCCCGCCTTCGCGGGGACGACAGTCTGTGGGGATGGTGGGCCTCGGTTACGACGGGTGTTGCTACGACGGCTGCTTCCGCCGCCGCGGCGTCTCGGCCGCCGGTATGGCTTCCGCCGCTTCACCCTCGGCGCGCCAGCGCAAAATCTCCACCGCCAGGATCGGATGGTTGAATCCCTTCAGCGTCAGATCCTCCAGCTGCCGTCCCTCGGCCGATTCCTCGACCATGCCGAACACGCGCTGGCTGACCACGATCTGGCCGGCCTTGGCTTCGTCGCAGAGCCGCGACGCCAGGTTGGTGACGCTGCCGATCGCGGCGTATTCCAGCCGCTGCTCGTAGCCGATCTGGCCCAGCGTGGCATAGCCGAGTGCGACGCCGACGCCGAAGCCGAGACTGTGGCCGCGGTTGCGCCACTTCTGGGTCAGCAGGCCGATGGCGTCGCGCATCTCCACCGCCATCTTCACCGCGCGCTGGACGTGATCGGGAAACTGGATCGGCGCGTTGAACAGGATCATCACGCCGTCGCCGGCATAGCGGTCGAGCGTGCCCTCGTAGCGGAAAATCAATTCGCCCAGAGCGGCGTGATATTCGCGCAGCACGTTCATCGCCTCTTCCGGCTCGGTGGTCTCGGTGAAGGCGGTAAAGCCGCGCAAGTCGCAGAACACCACGGTCACTTCGCGACGGTGGCTGTCGAGCAGCGAATCATGGCCGTCGGAGGAGGCGATCAGCTGCGCCACCTGCGGCGGCAGGAAGCGCTCCAGCCGGCGGATGCGCTCGATCTCGCCGAGCTGCTTCTCGACCCGCTCCTCCAGCGACCTGTTCCAGTTCTTCAGTTCGTCGGTCTGTTCCTGCAGCTTTGCGGCCTGCTGCTGCACGGTGGTGTGCGCGGTCGCGAGTTCGCGGCCCTTGGCGTCGACTTCCGAAAACAGCCGCGCATTGCGCATCGCCAGCACCGATTGATGCGCAAACGTCTTCATCAGCCCGATCAGATCAGGCGAAAACTCGCCGGCCATTTTGCGCAACACGACCAGCGCGCCCAAAATGCCCTTCTGGTCGACCAGCGGCACCACCAGCACCGAATGGAATCCGGCCTCCAGCACGACATCGCGCAGCCGGTTTTCGCCGGCGTCAGCCAGATCGGGGATCGCGATCGGCTCGCCGCTCACGGCAGCCTCGCCGAGCACGCTGTCGCTCTCGTCGATGACCAGATGGCTGCCGCCGGCGGCCTTGTCGATGCCGATCGCCTCGGTGAGGTTGAACTGATGTTGTGCCGCGTCATGGCCGTAGATCAGCACCGCGTCGGCATGGGTGATTTCCAGCGCCCGCGCCGCCACCGTCGGCAGCACCGCATTGAGGTCGAGCGAGGAGGCGACCGCGCGGCCGACTTCCTCGAGCACCTTGAGTTCGTTGATCGAGCGCGCCAGATCGCGCGTGCGCGCCTCGACCTTGGATTCGAGGCCGGCATAGGTTTCCTGCAACTGCCCGGCCATGCTGTTGAACTGGTCGGACAGTTCCTCCAGCTCGTCCTTGGTGCGAACCTCGATGCGGTGGCTGAAATCGCCGGCGCCGAGCCGCCGCGCCCCGGCGCGCAAGGCGGTGATCGGGATCAGCATCCGCCGCGCCAGCACGGTGCCGGCCAGGATCGCAACCACGAGGCCGAGTCCGATCAGCAGCGCGCTTCGCACCAATTGGTCGCGGATCGGCGCCAGCGCCCGCGCGGTCGGCTGCTCGAACAGCGCGTGCCAGCCGAGCTTGGGCACGGCGCTCGCTGCGGTCAGCACCCTCTCGCCGTCGAAGCCGGTGCCGGAGCTCGACCGCGCGCCGTCCGGCTTCAGCAGGGCCGCGACCTGCGGCAGCTTGGCCAGCTCGTTGCCGACCTCCGGGCCCTTCGAGCCCGCCAGCACCTGGCCGCGGGCGTCGACCACATAGGCGTAGCCGACCTTGCCGATCTGGGCCTCGCCGAGGAAATCGTTGAGAAAGCGCAAATCGATCTCGGCCAGCGTGACGCCGACATTGACGCCGGAATGCGCCACCGCGATCGACATGAACGGGCGGGAGCCGACGAAATAGGCCGGTGCGAAGGTGACGCCCTTGGCGTTGGTCTCGATAAAGCGGACGTCGCGCGAAAAATCGGCGTCGCCGTCGGTCACCACCTGGGTGCGCGACATCCGCAGCAATTCGCGGCCGGTGCCGCTGAGAAACGACAATTGGCTCACCGCCGGCAGCTGGTTCAACAGCTGCGCATAATCGGCGCGGCGTTCCTGAAGCTTGGTTGAACTGGCGCGGGTCACCCAGTTGATCTGCCGCTCCAGCTCGGCGATCGACTGCTCGATCCGCCGCGCGGTGGCCTCCGCCTTCTCGCCCATGGCGTCGACCAGCGCGACTCGGGTGCCGCGATAGCTGATCCAGGTCTCCATCGCGCCGTTGACCGCCAGCACGAACACGACCAGCCCGACCAGCGAGACGACGTATTTGGCGAACAGCCCTTCGCGCAGAAACCAGGTTTTGTCCTTGACCGCGCTCATCCAGACCCTCGTGCGCCGCCCCCATCCGAGGTTCGCGCCCAGCCGGTCCTGTTTAGCACAATTCGGCGGGCCCGGACCGAGGCGCCGCCAGCATGGTTAGCCGGGATTTTGCGCAGTTCTCGGCTGGCGCGGCGGCTTTCTTCTCCCTCTCCCGCTTGCGGGGAAGGCCGGGGTGGGGGCGACACGGCGGCGGTGTGGATGCCAATGTCAGCGGTTGAACAGCTGCCGCAGCACGTCGTTCATCGCCGGGCTGTCGGGGGCGCCGTCCGGCATCGTCTCGTTTGGCGGCGCCGGCGCCGGCGGTATCGACGGCACCGGAGAGGCTGGCGCGGCGAGGCTGCGGCCCTGGTTCGGCCGCTGCGCCGGCGGTGGTTGTCCAATTCCACCCTGTCCAGGTCCACTTTGTCCAAGTCCACCCTGTCGCAATCCCTGCTGGATCAGATTGCCCAGGGTTTCCCCAAGCTTGCCGCCGAGCATGTCGTTCAATCCGCCGCCGGGCGCGGACCCGGCGCCGGCCGTGCCGCCGCCGGTTTGCCCGCCGCTCAGGCCGCCCAGCAGCCCGTCCAGTCCGCCGCCATCCTTGCCGAACAGGCCCTTGCCCATTTCCTTCAGCCGGGCATAGGCCGCATCAGGATTGTCCAGTACGCCGGCCATATCGGGATAGATGCGCGGCTCGGACCAGGGACCGTCGATCATCACGGGAATGCCGAGCCCGACCGGATCAGCGGCGCGTCCCTGGCCTTCGGTGGTCAGGACCAGCTTGGGTTCGACCCGGAACGCGATCTGTTTGGTGCCGAGGTCGATGGTGCCGATGCCGGTCATCTTCACCAGCGGGCCGACCAGATTGAGATCGGTGGTGGCGGCCTGGCCCTTGTCGATCTTGAACGAGGCCGAGAGCTGGCTGAGGTCGGTGACCTGATCCTGCTTTTCCTGCCAGCCCGACAGCGTGCCCGAGGTCAGCGAGCGGATCATCCTGGCGACGTTGAGCCCGCGAATGGCACCGTCCTGGAATACCGTGAACACCGTGCCGTTGAGATTGGACATGATGGCGCGCGGGCTGGCGCCGGTGGAGCGCACGGCGATTTTCGCCTGCATCTTGCCGTCGAGCTTGTCGAAGTCGGCGACGCTGCTCAACAGCGGCAACGCGCCGACGCCTGAGAGATCGCTGCGCAGCGCGAAGCTCGGCTCGGCGGCGGAGGCATCGGCGGTGACTTCGCCGTTGGCCAGACCGCCATAGGCGCCGAGATTGGAAAACCGCACCTTGAGCACGCCGCCGACGAGCGTGGCGTCGATCGCGGCCGGCGCGAATTGCGCACCGCCGACGATGAGCTCGGCGGCGGATGCGCGCACCTGTGCATCGACATAGTTCAATCCGCTGACGTCGAAGGTCGCATTGCTCCAGGGCTGCGCGGGCGATGCGCCGCGCGGCGTGGCGCCGCCGAGGTCGAGCCGCTGGAAGTCGAGATCGAGCTTGACCAGCGGCTTGCTGGCCAGATCGACCGAGGCCCAACCGTTGAACGCGCTGTCGCCGAGCGTGCCCGACAGGCCGTTGATCATCACGGTCGAACCGTTGAGCCGGACCTCGGCCTTGGCCGACACCGGCGCCTGCAGCTGGCCTGGCGCGTCGATCACGATCTCGACGGGAATGTTCTGCCGTTCCAGCGGCGGGACCGGCGCGGTGGCGTTGATGCCGAATTTGAGCGGACGATCGCTGGCCTTGGCGCTGCCGGTGATCCTGACCTTGCGGTCGGCGCCGATGCTGGCTTCGGCGTTGATTCCCTCAAGGCGATTTTCCACGCGGTCGCGCACATTGGAAAACACCACCGTGCCGTCGGTCACCTTGATGCGATCGATCGTGGCCTTGTCGGCGTCACCGGGAGACGGCGCCGGTCTGGCCGATGAGATCAGCTGTCCCGAGCGTTCCCGCAGCAGCGGCACATGCAGCACCGGCTTCCTGATGACGAGTTCGGTGACTTGCGGGCGGCCCGACCACAGGCTCGCCAGCGTCACGTCGGCCTGCACGCTGCCGACGGTCAGGCGATCGGAGCCGTCGCGGTCCCTGGGGTCCTGCAGCGTGACGTCGTTCAGCGTCACATTGAGCGACGGCCAGATCCCGATCTTGCTGGAGCCCGCGATGGTCAGCCGGTAGCCGGTCTCGCGCTCGACCCGCGCCTGGATTTCCGACGTCAGGAAACCCGAGGGCACGCCGATGATCAACAGCAGGGCGGCCACCATGATGATGGCGGCGATGGCGGCCCCGGCGATTTTCAGTACTCTCATGTCGTCATTCCAGACCGGCCAGCCGTATGCGAATTCAGCCCGGCCGTCTCGGCGCGGACCCTTAGCCCCCAAGCTTATCCCGGAACGGGAAGCGGCTGAAAGCCAGCAAAATTAATCCGGCGGGGCTGCAAAGATATGTGACTTATGACACACTTCGCAGCGGGCAAACTTTGCTAACGCCGATTTGACGATCTCGAATCCTCTCTGGAAGGCATTGCAATGAGTAAAGCGGCCGAATTTGCGGTCATTCTGAAGATGAATCCGATGTTCGCGGACCTGGGTCCCGATGAATTGCAGCGGATCTCCAGCCTCTGCCACACCCAGCACCTTGGGCTCGGCGAGATGCTGTTCCAGAAGGGCGATGCCGGCGATGCCCTGTTTGGGGTCCGCCGCGGCCAGATCCGGATCGAGACCGGGGCGTCGGACGGCAGCCGCCTGACCCTGAATTTCCTCGGCCCCGGCGACCTGTTCGGCGAGGTCGCGGTGCTCGATGGCCAGAGCCGCACCGCGGACGCCACCGCCGGCGAGCCGACCGAATTGTTCGTACTGCGGCGCGAGGATTTTCTGGCGCATCTCGAGCGTGAGCCCCGCGTCGCGGTTAAGCTGATCATGCTGCTGTGCCAGCGCATCCGCTGGATGAGCGAGCGGATGGAGGAATCCATGCTACAGCCGCTGCCGGTGCGGCTGGCGCGCCGGCTTTGCGCGCTGTCGTCCGATTTCGGCTCCGAGGTGCATATCTCGCAGGAGCAGCTCGGCGTGTTCGTCGGCGCCGCCCGCGAAAGCGTCAACCGGCAACTGCAGCTCTGGCGCAAGGACGGCATTCTTGACCTGCAGCGCGGCCGCATTCTGCTTCAGAACATGACCAAGCTGACGGCCGTGGCGAGGAACGACTAAACCGCTTTGTACCTCAGTGGCTTGCAATGGAACCATCCTTTCCCAACCGTGTTACTTAGGGTTGGAGTGAGCCCGGGGGAATTCAATGGAGCGGAATCAGCGGTTCGATGCGTCGATGTCGAACGACGGCCGCTACCGCATGCTGATCGAGGCCGTCACCGATTACGCCATCTATATGCTTGATGCCAACGGCATCGTGTCGAGCTGGAATCCGGGCGCCCGGCGTTTCAAGGGCTACGAAGCATCCGAGATTGTGGGCGAGCATTTCTCGCGATTTTACACCGCGGCTGATCGCGCTTCGCGATTGCCGCAAAGAGCGCTGGAGACTGCGGCTCGCGAGGGAAAATTCGAGAGCGAGGGATGGCGGTGCCGCAAGGACGGCACCCAGTTCTGGGCCTACGTCGTCATCGACCCGATCAGAGATGGCTCCGGTAACGTCGTCGGTTACGCCAAGATCACCCGCGATCTGACCGAGCGCCGGCTGGCCGAGCAGTCGCTGCGACAAAGCCAGGAGCAGTTCAGGATGCTTGTCCAGGGCGTCACCGATTATGCGATCTACATGCTGACGCCAGAGGGCCAGGTGTCGAGCTGGAACGCGGGTGCAGAGCGGATCAAGGGCTACCGCGCCGATGAAATCATCGGGCAGCATTTCTCCCGGTTCTACGGCGAGGAAGACCGGCGCGCGGGCGCCCCGCAGCTGGCGCTCGAAACAGCCGCGCGCGACGGCAGGTTCGAAAAGGAAGGCTGGCGCGTCCGCAAGGACGGCAGCAAATTCATGGCCAACGTGGTCATCGATCCGATCCGCGCCGACGATGGAACGCTTCTGGGCTTCGCCAAGATAACCCGCGACATTACCGAGCGCAGAAAATCAGAGCGCGCACTGCAGGAGGCCCGCGACGCCTTGTTCCAGTCGCAGAAAATGGACGCGATTGGACAGCTCACCGGAGGCGTCGCGCATGATTTCAACAATCTCCTGATGGCGGTTCTGGGCAGCCTCGAATTGCTGCGCAAGCGTCTTCCCGACGATCCCAGGACGACACGCCTGGTGGACAACGCCATGCACGCCGCCCAGCGCGGCGCCGGATTGACGCAGCGGATGCTGGCCTTCGCCCGCCGCCAGGAACTCAAGCCGGTGGTGCTCGACGTTGCGAACCTGGTTCACGGCATGACCGATCTGTTGCGCAGTTCGCTCGGCGCCACCGCGCAGATCAGGATGGAGTTTGGCTCCGGGCTGAACAAGATTCTCGCCGATCCGAACCAGCTGGAACTGGCCATTCTCAATCTCGCCGTCAACGCGCGGGACGCGATGCCGAAAGGCGGGTCGATCGTCGTCACCGCGAAGGAGGAGACGATCGCGGGCGCGCCAGACTTGAAGGACGGAAATTATGTCTGCCTGTCGGTGACCGACAATGGGTGCGGAATGGATGAAGCCACGCGCCGTCGGGCGCTGGAGCCTTTCTTCACCACCAAGGGCGTCGGCAAGGGCACCGGACTCGGGCTGTCGATGGTTCATGGCATGATTCAGCAGTCCGGCGGTCGGTTCGTTCTCAAGAGCAGGAAAGGCGAAGGCACTACGGTCGAGCTTTGGCTCCCGGTCGCTGACGGTCCTGACCATGTTCAGATCGACGCCGCGACGAAGTCATCAAATGGAAAGGAAGGTCCTCTCCTGATTCTCGCGGTGGATGACGATGCGCTGGTGCTCCTCAACACCGCGGCCATGCTGGAAGACCTCGGCCACTCCGTGCTGGAGGCGACCTCCGCCAGCAGCGCCCTCGAAATTATCCGGCACGACGACACCATCGATCTCGTCATCACCGATCACGCGATGCCGCATATGACCGGCTCGGATCTCGCCGCTGCGATCAGGATGGAAAAACCCGATCTGCCGATTATCCTGGCCACCGGGTTCGCCGAGCTGCCGCCCGGTGCGGATGAAGGCCTGCCCAAGCTGTCGAAGCCGTTTCTGCAGCACCAACTGGCGGATGCGATCGCGAAAACTGTTGCGGTTGATCCCGTCGACCCGGGGCGTTTGCGGAAATCGACCTGAGCTGACGGCAGCGGCGAGAAACCCCGTCGCTCCGATTGGCTTTTGTCGTCCGAGCGACGGGAGCAAGCCGTCAGGCATGACAGGTCGCCCGACCGTTGACGGTTGATCACGAGACATCTGAAGCAAAACCAGCAGCGCCTTGGGTGGCCGGCGAAAGCGCGGTCGGAATTTATTGCTGATGTCGCGAATGCCGGATCATCGTCCACCTTGGCAGGGTGACGACGGCGGCCACTCTTCATTTCCCCGCGGGCGAATCCAGGACCGTCGCTGGCGGCTTGTGACCGCCGGAATGATCGCCCGGTTCGGGCTCGTTCTCGCCGCTGGAGGCCAGCAGCTTCTTGCCGAAGCGCCAGATCAGGGCGCCGAGATCGTCCATCAGGATGAACATCGCGGGCACGAACACCAGCGACAGCAATGTCGAGAACACCAGGCCGCCGATCACGGCCAGCGCCATCGGCGAACGGAATTCGCCGCCGGCGCCGAACGCCAGCGCTGAGGGCATCATGCCGGCGGCCATCGCGATGGTGGTCATGACGATGGGACGCGCGCGCTTGATGCCGGCGTCGATCATCGCCAGATCGCGCGGCTTGCCCTCGCGGATCGATTCGACCGCGAATTCCACCAGCATGATGGCGTTCTTGGTGACGATGCCCATCAGCATCAGGATGCCGATCCAGACCGGCGTCGTCAGCTGCTTGCCGGTCAGCAGTAGCGCCGCGATGGCGCCGCCGATCGAGAGCGGCAGCGAGAACAGGATGGTGATCGGCTGCAGGAAAGTGCCGAACAGCAGCACCAGCACCGCATAGACCATCATCAGGCCGGTGGTGATCGCGGTGGCGAAACCTTCCGACAGCTCGTTGAGGCTTTCGGCATCGCCGGAGGGGCTGACCTTGACGCCCTTGGGCAGGCTCTTCATGACCGGCAGATCGTAGATCTTCCTTGTGGCGTCGCCGAGCGCGGCGGAGCCGACGAGGTCGGCGGCTACCGTGGCCTGACGTTCCCGGTCATAGCGGTTGATGCTGGTCGGGCCCTGGTCGAGTTTGATGTCGGCAACGACGGACAGCGGCACGCCGCCCTTTTCGCCGCGCTGGCCGAGCGGCACCCGCAACTGCTCCAGGATCCGCAGGTCGCCGCGCGCGCCATCCTCGAGCTGGACCCTGATCGGCACCAGCCGGCCGCCGGCGTCGAATTTCGCCAGCGCCGGCCCGACGTCGCCGATGGTGGCGACGCGGATGGTCTGCGACAGGCTCTCGGTCGAGACGCCGAGCCGTGCGGCCAACTCGGCTCGCGGCTGGATGCGAAGTTCGGGCCGGTCGAGCGAGGTTTCGGAGATTACATTGGAGATGATCGGAATCCGCTTCATCTGCGTCGCCAGTTCGCTGGCGACGTTGCCGACGATGTTGCTGTCGACGCCGGTGACCACCAGCGAGATCGCGCGCAATCCATTTTCGTCGAGGAACCAGAAACGAATATCGGGAACGTTTTCAAGATCGCCCGAGATCGCCAGCTCGAGCTCGCGTTGGGTGATCTTGCGGGCGCCCTTCGGCGAGTAATTGATGATCAGCGCGGCGCGGCGCACCTCGAAGATGCCCGGCGGCACGCGGCCGCCGTCAACGAACACGCTCTTGATCTCGGGCCGCTTGCGCAGGCGCGCCACGATCTCCTCGGTGATCTTTTCGGTATAGGCGAGTTGCGATCCCGGCGGCAGCTCCATCGCCAGCAACGAGCGCGCGGTGTCTTGCGCCGGCAGGAAACCCTGCGGCAGCAGCGTGATGCTCCAGATCGAGACGGCAAGAGTGCCGAAACCGGCCAGCACGGTGATGAAGTAGTGCTTCACCGACCAGGTCACGAGCTTCGTATACATTTTCAGCACGCGGCCGGGCGGCGGATCTTCGTGCGGATGATCCTTCATGAAGTAGGCGGCCAGCACCGGCGTGACGAAGCGGGCGGCCAGCAGCGAGAAGAACACCTGCACCGATACCGTGATGCCGAACTGCTTGAAGAATTGACCGGCGATCCCCGACATGAAGCTTGCCGGCGCGAAGATCGCGATGATGGTCAGCGAGATCGCGATCACGGCGAGGCCGATCTCGTCGGCGGCCTCCAATGCTGCGCGATAGGGCGTCTTGCCCATCCGCATATGGCGCACGATATTCTCGATCTCGACGATGGCGTCGTCGACCAGAATGCCCGTCGACAGCGTGATGGCGAGGAAGCTGACCAGGTTCAGCGAGAATCCGAGCATGTCCATCGCCCAGAACGCCGGGAAGATCGACAGCGGCAGCGAGACCGCAACGATGATGGTGGCGCGGATGTCGCGCAGGAACAGCAGCACGACGATGACGGCGAGGATGGCGCCTTCGAACAGGGTCGAAATCGCGGCTTCATAATTGCCCTTGGTGAAGTCCACCGAGGTGTCGATCAGCTTGAGGTCGACGTCGGGATAGGCGCTTTTCAGCGTTTCGATACGCTTCTGCACGGCAGCGGCGACCACCACGTCGCTGGCGCCCTTGGAGCGCTTGATGCCGAGCGCCACCACCGGCTCGCCATTCAGGCGCGCGAAGGTGCGGCGGTCGGCGATGGTGTCTGTGACGGTGCCGAGATCGTCGAGGCGAACCTCGCCGCCGCCGAACAGCGGGATCATGGTGCCGGCGAGATCGTTCAGGGTCTTGGCGCCGGCCAGCGTACGGATCGCCTGATCGTTCTTGCCGATTTCGGCGCGGCCGCCGGCGAGATCGACATTGGTGCCGCGCAGGATCTGGCTGACATTGACGGCGGTCAGCCCCGCGGCCTGCAGCCGGTCGGGATCCAGCGACACCAGGATTTCGCGCTCGACGCCGCCGATGCGCTCGACCTGGGCGACGCCGCGCACGCCCTGCAGCGCGCGCTTGACCACGTCGTCGACGAAGTAGGACAGCTGTTCGGGCGTCTTGCCGGGCGAAATCGCGGCATAGGTGACGATCGGCAGGCCGATCACGTCGACACGCTGGATCAGCGGCTCGTTGACGTTCTGCGGCAGGTTGGAACGCACCCGGGTGATGGCGTCCTTGACGTCGTTCAGCGCCCGGTCGGTGTTGGTCTCGAGCGCGAACTGGATCGTGGTCAGCGACAGCCCGTCGGTGATCGACGACGAAATGTGCCGCACGCCCTCGACGCCGGAGACGCCGTCCTCGATGGTCTTGGTGACTTGCGATTCCAGCTCGGCGGGGGCCGCGCCGAATTGCGAGACCGCGACCGAGATCACCGGGATGTCGGCGGAGGGCAGCCGCGTCACCGCGAGCTTGGTGAAGCTGACCCAGCCCAGAACCAGCAGGATGATGGAGAAGACGATCGACGGAAGCGGGTTTCGGATCGACCAGGCCGAGATATTGAGAGCCATCAGCGCACCCGCGTTCGATCTAGTTCCTCGGCGAACATGGTCTTGATCTGGTCGCCGTCATGCAGCGAGGTGCCCGCGTCGGCGACGACGATTTCGCCGACGTCGAGGCCCTCGAGGATTTCAATTGATGTGTCGGACACCAGTCCGACCCTCACTTTGCGCGTCTCAACGATGTTTCCTTTGACCACCTGAACGGTCAGATGGTCAATGGCGGTGCGCGGGATGGCGACGCCGCAGCTGCGCTTGGCGTCGATGCTGGCGCGGGCGAACATGCCGATCTTGAGCGACGGGTTGTTGGTCATCGAGATCCGGATATGGCCGAGCTGGGTGGCGCGGTCGATCTGCGGCGAGACCAGCCGCACGCGCCCGATCAAGTCGGGCACGTTGTCCCGGCTGATCCGCGCGCTGGCGCCGGGATTGAGTTTCAGCATATGGATCGCCGGCACTTCGGCATCCAGTTCGATTTCGTTGTTGACGGAAATCCGGAACATCGGGCCGGCCTGCGGCGAGGCGGGCGCGCCGGCGATGGTCCTGACTTCGGTGACGAGGCCGGCCGCCGGCGCGCGCAGCACGGTCGGGCCGGGCCGCGTCCCGGGCTGTGGCGGCGGCGGTGTCAGCCGCGCCAGTTCCTGATTGTCGGTGACGATGTCGCCCTCGCGCACCAGCACCTCGGATACCTTCGAGCCTTCCTGCTCGACGCCGACCACCGCTTCGCGGCGCGGCACGATAAAGCCGGTGACCCGGACCAGGTCGGAGAAGCAGGCATTGGTGCTCTTGGTGACGATGACCATGGCGTTGGTCGGGATTTCCTTTTCCTCGGCGCGGGGACGGTGTCCAAGCCAATAGTACACCCCGACCGCGACAACGACGACCACTCCGATCGCGGGCTTGAGATATTCGGAGAGCTTCATCGCCGGATCGATCCAGACCTGTCGGGAGGGAGGTATGAAGACGCTTTATAGCGTTTTCTTTATAGCGTTTTCCGGCGAAGTGGATACCGGCTCGCGCGGGGAAAATGAGTCAAATAAACACAGGGCCTCCGTTCCGACGGAATCGGAACGGAAGCCCGTGATGGAATACTCTGCACCGCGCCACGATCCGCCTTGGACGGTTCGCCGCATTATTGCCTGGACGCCGTGGTCTTGCTGGCCATGTTGACGACCTGCACGCGGCGGTTGACTTCCGCCAGCGGCTGGCTGGGGTCCTTGAGCTTGCTCTCGCCGTATCCGACGGTGACGAGGTCAGCGCCCGCGATGCCGAACTTGTCGGTCAAATAGCGCTTGATCGAGTCGGCGCGCCGCTCCGACAGGTCCTGGTTGTAACTATCGCTGCCAGCTGCGTCGGTGTGGCCGGCGACGATGAAGGTCGAGCCTTTCAGGTCGGCACTGCTCAGGGCCTTTCCGAGCGCCTGCACCGAGGCCATCGATTTGGCGCTGATCTCGGCCGAGTTGTAATCGAAGGTGATTTCCAGATCGATATTCGGCTTGTCCTTGGCGAGGGTGGCGATTTCCTCGCGCTCGGTGGCCGAGAGCGAACGGCTGGGCCGGCCGCGGATCTTCTGGACGAAACGCCCTTCCTCGGCGGAAATGACCGGCTCAGCCTGCTGTGGGCCGACCGACAGGCCGCGGGTCAGCGGCTTCTTGGCCGGCGGCGCAAGCGCGCGCAGGATTTGATCCTCGGTGACCTCGTCGGCGGCGACCGCCCGGGCCATTCCGAAAGACAGCGTGGCGCCAATCGCCATGATCGAAAGGATTGCGGTGAGATTGTTCCTTCCAGAGATCTTCGACATTGCCAGTCCCTCCTGCGCGCTTGGCGCGGTTCCAATCCATTCTCAAATACGCCGCCGGACAAATCGGGCTCAGGCCATTCGCCTTCCCGGCCCGGCAACTTTCCTGGTTTGTCTCGGCAGCCTGCCTCAGGGTTCAGGCCGCGCCGGCGACCGCCTCAATAATCGTTAGCGTATCCCGTAACTGGCGAATTCCTTAGCAATATTCGGATCCATCGCCTTGGCGTTAGTGACGTCCAATTCGCCCTCGGAAATCGAGCCGTTTCGCTGCTTGGCGAGGCCGCGGCCATACAGCGACGAGGTCAGTCGCGGGTTGATCTTGAGGGCGGCGTCGAAATCAGCAATTGCATTCTTGGTCTGCCCGCTCTTCAGGTTGACGAGGCCACGGCTGTCGAGGGCATCGACGAAATTCGGGCGCAGCCGCAGCGCTTCATTGCAATCCTTCAGGGCGGCCTGCAGGTCGCCGATCACGGCGCGGGCCCAGCAGCGGTTGTTATGGGCTTCGACGTCCTTGGGGTTCAGCCGCAGCGAGTTGTCGAAATCCTTGATGGCAAGGCTGTAGGCGCCCTTGCTGGCATAGACCTGCCCGCGCCGGTACAGCGCGCCGCCATCGTCGGGATTGGCGGCAAGCTTCGTGGTCAGGCTCTTGATGGTCGGATCCTCGGCCAGCGCCAGCGCCGTCGGCGCCTCGATCTTTTCCGGTTCCGGCGGAGCGATCACGACGTCGGCCGGACCAGGCGGCGGCGTTTCGACACGCGGCAGCGGCGGCGGTTCGACGCGGGCGGCCGGCGGCGGCGTGACTTGAGGCGTGACTTGAGGCGTGACCGGAGGTGTTACTTGCGGCGCAACCTGCGGCAACGCCGCCACCTGGCCTTGGCCAGCCGGTTTCGCGCCCGGGATAAAAGAAAAATCCTCGGCCAGAGAGGAGGAAATCCATGGCACCTGCTCGCTGCGGGAGGCGCGGGTGACGCCGACCCGGGTCCGGTTCAGGGTTTCCTCGGCCATCAGGTCGGGAACGCGAATTTCCTTGAGCAATTCCTTCACGAACAGGCTGCGGTCGCCGCCATTGTCGCTGACAACCGAAGAGAGCGCGGCCGAATACATCACCAGCGTTCCGTTCGGCGCGATCACGGGCGCGAGGCCGGCCGAAAAGCTGCGGAATCGGCGCTCGAACGGGTTGCGCCTGGAGGCGTCGATCAGGGCGATCTTGACGCCGGCGCCGCGGCTGTTGATTTCTCCGAGCACCGTCTCCAGGCTGAAGCCATCGCGGCGAACGTCGGGTTCGGTCCAGATCTGGGCGTCGACCGGGATCATGTAGCTCTGGCGGCCGGACTGGATGCCGAACCCGCTGAAGAAAACCAGCGCGACCGAGCCGGGCTTGATCTTTCCGTAAAGCTTGTCGAGAGCGCGCCGCGTCGCGTCGCCGGTCAGGTTCTCACCGATCTCGACATTGAAGCCGTCGCGCTTGAGCTCGTCGGCGACGGCGCGGGCGTCGTTGATCGGCTCCTTCAGCGGCGCTTCGGCGTCAGGATATTTGGCGTTGCCGATGACCAGTGCAAACCGTTCGGCGCCCGCGGCGGCGGCCGGGACAATCGGAAGCACCGACAAAGCCGAAATCAGCAAAAATGCGAGGCGGATTCTCATAAATCAGCAGTCCAGCCAATTAGGCGCCGACACCAGCTTGCGCCTCGGCAACCTTACTCTACGGAAACCGCATTATCAAACCGGGCGGGCATGCCCTGTCAACCGTTTGCGAGGCCGATCGCGGCAGCGACAATTAACCGCGACGTGTCCGGGGAATAAATCCCACGGTGATCTTGATCACAGCTCGGCCGTAGGACGATGCGGGTTCCGCGCGTGTTGCGTTGCAGCGGCCCAGGGCAGGCCGCCGCGAAGCGCTCGGTTTGACCTTTTCCGGCGGCGGTGGCTTAGCTGCAGGGATCGGCCAATCCAGACAAAGAAGAAGCACACAAGATGGGAAACGCCTACGAAATCTACGCCCTGCGCTATGCCACAATGTCGTCGCGCACCCCTAGCATGAATTACCTGCAGCCGGATCCGCATGAGACCACGGCCCAGGACCTCGACTACTTCGTCTGGCTGATCCGGGGGCACGGCCGCGACATTCTGGTCGACACCGGTTTCAACGCCGAGGAGGCGCAGGCGCGCGGCCGCAAGCTGACGCTCAATCCGGTCGATGCGCTGGCGCGCTTTGGCGTCAACGTCGACGACATCAAGGATGTCATCGTCACCCATCTGCATTATGACCATGCCGGCAATCTCGATCGCTTTCCCAAGGCGCGGTTTCATCTGCAGGACCGCGAGATGAGTTACGCCACCGGACGCTGCATGTGCATGGGCGCGCTGCGCCATCCGTTCTCGGTGGAGCACGTCACCTTGATGGTCCGTCACGTCTTCAACGAACGCGTTACCTTCCACAATGGCGATGGCGAGGTCGCACCCGGCGTGACCCTGCATCGCGTCGGCGGCCATTCCGATGGCCTGCAGGTGGTGCGGGTCGAGACCGCGCGCGGCCCTGTCGTGCTGGCGTCGGACGCCTCGCATTACTACGGCAACATGCATCGCCGCAGCCCGTTTCCGATCGTCTACAATGCCGGCGACGTGTTCGACGGCTGGGATATCGCGCACCGGCTGGCCGGCCATCCCGACCGCGTCATCCCCGGGCATGATCCTGTGGTGACCGAGATCTATCCGCGCGCCGGCGACAAGATGGATGCCTGGTCGCTGCACGTGGCACCGTCGCGCTCGTTCGTCAAATAGGAGTTCGTCAATGATCACGCGGTTTCCCGGCCTGACGCCGACCCGCAGCCGCGCCGTCGTACACGACGATCTCGTGCTGACCGTGGCGGTGGCGCCCGATCCGGTGACGTCATCGATGTACGAGCAGACCGCCAGGGCGCTGGCCCGCATCGACGAGAGCCTCGCGCTGTGCGGCTCGGACAAGAGCAAGATCCTGTCGGCGATCGTCTACATCGCCGATATGAAACGCAAGGGTGAGATGAACCGCGCCTGGGACGAATGGGTCGACAACAAAAATCCGCCGATGCGTGCCTGCCTCGGCGTCGAACTCGAACCGCCGCATATCGTGGAAATCGTGGTGACGGCGGTGAAGTGACGGGCGTCGGGCGAGCGGCAGGTGACGTAAAGCGAAACTGCCTCATCCGTCATTGCGAGGAGCACTTGCGACGAAGCAATCCATGTCGCAGCAAAAAGAAAGCTGGATTGCTTCGCTTCACTCGCAATGACGTGGATAGAGCGTCGCCCTCAATACACATCCCTGGCGCTCGCCTCTTTCGTCGTCCGCACCAGATCGAGGCTGTTCTCGATCTTGCCCAGCAGCATCGCGAAATCCTTGCGCTCCTGCGCGGAGAGACATGACAGGATCTCCTGCTCCCGTCGCAGCAGCCGCGGGATCAGTTCCTCGTACAGCGCCTTGCCCTTGCGCGTCATGCGCAGCGCAAATTCGCGGCGGTCGTCGGCATTCTCGACCCGTTCGACCAGTTGCCGCTTCATCAGCGCCGTAACGGCGCGGCTGATGGTGGATTTGTGCGTCCGGGTGCAGTGCGCGATGTATTGCGCGCTGCAGGGCTCAACGCGGAAGCCGAGCGTCGCCAGCACGCGCCATTCCGGAATGTCCAGCCCGTAGCGTTCCGAATACTCGATCGAGAGCGCGGCGGAGACCTCGGCTGCCAGCCGGTTCAGCCGGAACGGCACAAACCTGAAGAGGTCGAGCTTTGAGGCTTTTTTTGACGCGGTTTCTTCACGCGAACCGGTGCCGACCTCGCTTGAAAACGCTTTTGACAAAAATCGCTCCAAATTGAGTTGACGGGCGAACAGGCGCGGCGTTTAGATAGTTGCAAGTGAGACTATCATAGCCGGCATCCCGGCCCTTGGCCAGAACCCGTTGAGCGCATGGCGCAGCCGTCGAAAATCCAGTTCGGTTACCACCGTCATCCCGACCAGGATCGGGCCGGCGGCGACGCCGCGCGTCACCCCGTCGTGGTGGTCGGCGCCGGGCCGGTCGGGCTGTCGCTGGCGATCGATCTGGCGCAGCGCGGCCAGTCCGTCGTGCTGCTCGACGATGCCGATCGGATCGGCGAGGGCTCGCGCGCGATCTGCTTCTCGAAGCGTTCGCTGGAATACTGGGACCGGCTCGGCATCGGCCAGCGCATGGTCGACAAGGGCGTGGTCTGGAGCGTCGGCAAGATCTTTCACGGCGCCTCGCTGCTCTATCAATTCAACCTGCTGCCGGAAGAAGGACACAAGCGGCCCGCTTTCATCAACCTGCAGCAATTCCATGCCGAAGCCTATCTGGTCGACCGGGTGCAGGAATTGGCCGGCGTTGACCTGCGCTGGCGCAACAAGGTAATCGCGCTGGAGCAGCGTAACGATCATGCGCTGCTGACGGTGGAGACGCCGGAGGGCACTTACCGGATCCAGGCCGATTTCGTCGTCGCCTGCGACGGCGCGCGCTCGTCGCTGCGGCAGATGGTCGGCGCGGAATTCGCAGGCCAGGTGTTCGAGGACCAATTCCTGATCGCCGATGTCAGGATGACGGCGGCATTCCCGACCGAACGCTGGTTCTGGTTCGACCCGCCGTTCCACCCCGGCCGCTCCGC
The DNA here is from genome assembly GCA_038212905.1 of Hyphomicrobiales bacterium. Lineage (GTDB taxonomy): Bacteria > Pseudomonadota > Alphaproteobacteria > Rhizobiales > Xanthobacteraceae > Bradyrhizobium. Next base: position 13,348 of record JBBQUA010000015.1, on the reverse strand, counting down.
GCTGTTGCACAAGCAGCCGGACGACATCTGGCGGATCGATCTGCAACTCCACCGGTTTGCCGATCCGGCATTCGAAAAGCAGCCTGACAACGTGCGTCCGCGGATCGCGCGCATGCTCGGGCATGACCAATTCGAATTCGAATGGATCTCGCTCTACAAGTTCCAGTGCCGCCGGATGGACAAGTTCGTCCATGGCCGCGTGATCTTCGCCGGCGACGCCGCCCATCAGGTTTCGCCATTCGGCGCCCGCGGCGCCAATTCGGGCCTCGAGGACGCCGGAAATCTCGCCTGGAAACTCGATCGCATCCTGCGGCGCGCGTCCCCCCAAGCGCTGCTGGAGAGCTATCACATCGAGCGTAGCGCCGCCGCCGACGAGAACATCCGCGAATCGACCCGCTCGACCGATTTCATGGCCCCCAATTCCCACCAGGAAGCGCGGTTGCGCAAGGCGGTGCTGGCGCTGGCGAAAGAAACCGAATTCGGCAAGCGCATGGTCAATGGCGGGCGACTATCGGTGCCTTCGGTCTATGAAACGCCGCTGTCGACCGCCGATGCCGAGGCATGGCGCGGAGGCCCGCGGCCCGGTGCTTCGATGCCGGACGCGCCGGTGACCGCGCCGTCAGGCGAATCGGCATATTTGACCGACGCCTTCCTGAGGGAGCGAAAGCGCTTCACGCTGCTCGAATTCGCCAATGGCGTCGATCTCGGGGTTCCCGATAGTGTCGCCGTGATACGTATCGGCGGTCATGACGGGCTCTCCGATTCCGCGGGCCTGCTCGCCGCACGCTACGATGCCGAGCCCGGCACCGCCTATCTGCTGCGTCCCGACGGCTATGTCGCGGCGCGCTTCCGGCGGCCGACCCGCGCCGCCCTCGACGCCGCGCTGGCGCGCGCCTCCGGCCATAACTGAGGTTTTCATGACACTGTCCACCAGTTCGAATTTCGCCAGGCCGGACGATGCGTTTCGCGCCGTGGTCGAAGCGCACCGCGGATTGAGCGACGAGCAGAGCGCCGATCTCGACGCCGCGCTGGTCCTCATTCTCGCCAATCACATCGGCGATATCGAGGTGCTGCGCGAGGCGATTGCGCTGGCGCAGCGGCGGATGGCGGATGCAAGCCAGCAACAGCAACAACAGCAGTAATCGTAGGAAGATGCCCAAAGCCGTCATTGCGAGCGAAGCGAAGCAATCCATCTTTCTTGCGAAGGAAGAAGGAAGCTGGATTGCTTCGTCGCAAGTGCTCCTCGCAATGACGTGGATACGCAAAGAGTTATCACACAGGGAATTGAATTAATGGCCAAAGGTTTCGCGTCCACCACCGACATGGTGGAGAAGAAGATCACATTCTCCGAGATCGGCACCGATCTCTATGCCTTCACCGCCGAGGGCGATCCCAATTCCGCTGTGATCGTCGGCGACGACGGCTGCATCGTGTTCGATGCCCAGGCGACGCCTGCGATGGCGAACAAGGTGATCGAGCGGGTGCGCACGGTTACCGACAAGCCGATCAAATATGTCGTGCTGTCGCACTATCACGCGGTGCGCGTGCTCGGCGCTTCCGCCTACAAGGCGCAAGGCGTGATCGCCTCGTCGGAAACCTATCGGCTGGTCGAGGAGCGCGGCCAGCAGGACTGGGATTCCGAATTCGGCCGATTTCCGCGGCTGTTCCAGGATGCCGAGAGCATCCCCGGCCTGACCTGGCCGACCCTGACGTTCGAGGGCGAGATGTCGCTCTATCTCGGAAAGCGTGAAGTGCGGCTGATACAGCTCGGCGCGGGACATACCTCAGGCGATATCGTTGCCTGGGTGCCGGATGCCGAAGTGATGTTTTCCGGCGACCTGATCGAATATCATTCCGCCTGCTATTGCGGCGACGCGCATTTGCGCGAATGGCCCTCCACGCTGAACGAAATCCGCGCCTTCAATCCCAAGGCCATCGCGCCGGGCCGCGGTGACGCGCTCAAGGGCATTTCCACCGGCCGCGACGCCATCGCGATGACGCGCGATTTTGTCACGTCGCTTTATGGCGCGGCTGAATCGGCCGTCGCCAGGGGTCGCAACCTGAAGGAAACGATGGCGTCGACCCGCGAGGTGATGGACCCGAAATTTTCCAGCTTCGCCATTTACGAGCACTGCCTGCCGTTCAACGTCTCGCGCGCCTTCGATGAAGCCTCGGGGATCGACGATCCCGTGATCTGGACCGACAAACGCGACCAGGAAATGTGGGCCGCTCTGCAAAGCGCATGATCCCGAAAAGTGGGAACCGGTTTTCGGACAAGATCATGCGCAGAAAGATAGAGGATGACTGTGAATATCAACACTTCGCCTGACGTGATCAGCCGCAGCTCCGTCAATATCACCCCGGGCTACATGTCCGGCTTCGGCAACAGCTTTGAGACCGAGGCGCTGCCCGGCGCGTTGCCGGTCGGGCGCAACTCGCCGCAGCGCTGCGCCTACGGGCTCTATGCCGAACAGCTGTCGGGCTCGCCGTTCACCGCTCCGCGCGGCAGCAATGAGCGCTCCTGGCTGTACCGGATCAGGCCGTCAGTGAGGCATTCCGGCCGGTTCGAAAAGGTCGACGCCGGGCTGTGGCGCACCGCGCCATGCCACGAGCAGGAACTGACGGTCTCGCAGCTGCGCTGGGATCCCGCGCCAATCCCTGCAGAAGACAAGACCTTCCTGCAGGGCGTGCAGACCATGACCACGGCGGGAGACGCCAACACCCAGGCCGGCATGGCCGCGCATGTCCTCCTCATCACGAAATCGATGGTCGACCAGCATTTCTACAATGCCGACGGCGAGATGATGTTCGTGGCGCAGCAGGGCAATCTGCGCTTCGTCACCGAGTTCGGCCGGATCGATATCGAGCCCGGCGAGATCGCGGTGATCCCGCGCGGCGTCAAGTTCCGTGTCGAGCTGACGGCCGGCCCGGCGCGCGGCTATCTCTGCGAGAATTACGGCGGCGCCTTCACGCTGCCGGAGCGCGGGCCGATCGGCGCCAATTGCCTCGCCAATGCGCGCGATTTTCTCACCCCGGTCGCGGCCTATGAAGACAAGGACACGCCGACCGAGCTGTTCGTGAAGTGGGGCGGACAGCTGTTCAAGACCACGCTGCCGCATTCGCCGATCGATGTCGTGGCCTGGCACGGCAATTACGCGCCGTACAAATACGATCTGCGCGCCTTCTCGCCGATCGGCGCCATCGGTTTCGACCACCCCGATCCGTCGATCTTCACCGTGTTGACGGCGCCGTCGGAAACCCCGGGCACCGCCAACATCGATTTTGTGATTTTCCCGGAGCGCTGGGCGGTGGCGGAAAACACCTTTCGGCCGCCCTGGTATCACATGAACATCATGTCGGAGTTCATGGGGCTGATCTACGGCGTCTACGACGCCAAGCCGCAAGGCTTCACCCCCGGCGGCATCAGCCTGCATAACATGATGCTGCCGCACGGCCCGGATCGCGAAGCCTTCGATCACGCCAGCAACAGCGAGCTGAAGCCGGTCAAGCTGACCGGCACCATGGCCTTCATGTTCGAGACGCGATACCCGCAGCGCGTGACCTCGCATGCCGCAAACTCCGCCACGCTGCAGGACGATTACGCCGATTGCTGGAAGGGACTGGAAAAGCGGTTCGACCCGAACAAGCCGTAGGTTTTCCCCTTGTCATTCCGGGGCATCGCGCAGCGATGAACTACGGTGCGCAATTGCGCACCGGAGAATCTCGAGAGTCCGGGTCTGGTCCTGCGGACCATCCCGGAATGACGGCTGATAAAGTTCGCCAAGAAAGACAGGCCAGCATCGTGCCCCATCCCAACGATCCCACCCTTCGCTCCTTCATCCCGGTCGATCCCACCTCGGATTTCCCGATCCAGAACCTGCCTTACGGCGTGTTCTCGACCAAAGACGGCCTCGCCCCGCGCGTCGGGGTCGCGATCGGCGACTACGTGCTCGATCTCTGGCAGTTGGCGCAGGGTTGCCGGATCGAATTGGTCGAACCCGGCGTATTCGCCGCGCCGTCGCTCAATCCATTCATGGCGCTGGGGCCAAACGTCTGGTCGAGCACCCGGGCGCGCATCAGCGAGCTGTTGCGCCACGACCATCCGGAGCTGCGCGACAATGAAAAGCTGCGCCAGCGCGCGCTGGTGCCGATGGCCGACGTGAAACTGCATATGCCGTTTACCGTGGCCGGCTACACCGATTTCTATTCGTCGAAGGAGCACGCCACCAATGTCGGCGTCATGTTCCGCGGCAAGGACAACGCGCTGCAGCCGAACTGGCTGCATATGCCGATCGCTTATAACGGCCGAGCCTCGACGGTCGTTGTCTCCGGCACGAAAGTGCGTCGGCCGCACGGCCAGCTCAAGCCGCCGGGAGCCGACGTGCCGAGCTTCGGGGCGTGCAAGCGACTGGATTTCGAGCTGGAGATGGGCGTCGTGGTCGGCCAGCCGTCGGCAATGGGCCAGATGCTCGGCGAGAAACAGGCCGAGGAGATGATCTTCGGCTTTGTCCTGCTGAACGACTGGAGCGCGCGCGATATCCAGCAGTGGGAATATGTGCCGCTCGGTCCGTTCCAGGGCAAGGCGTTTGCCACCTCGATCAGCCCGTGGATCGTCACCCGCGAGGCGCTGCAGCCGTTTTGTGTGCCGGGTCCGGTGCAGGATCCGGTGCCGCTGCCGTATCTGCAGCAGACCCAGCCTCACAATTATGATCTGCAGCTCGACGTGTCTCTGCGCGCCGCTGACATGAACGAGGCCGCCAGTATCTGCCGCACCAATTTCAAATACATGTACTGGTCGTCAGTGCAGCAGTTGGTGCATCACGCCTCGTCCGGCTGTGCCATGAATGTCGGCGATCTCCTGGGCAGCGGCACCATCAGCGGCCCCAAAAAGGACCAGCGTGGCAGTCTGCTCGAAATCAGCTGGAACGGCACCGAGCCACTAGAACTCGCCAACGGCGTCAACCGGACATTCCTCGAAGACGGCGACTCGCTGGTGATGCGTGGCTGGTGCCAGGGCGACGGTTTTCGCGTTGGCTTCGGCGAGGTTGAGGGGACGATCGTGGCGGCGGGCTAACTCTGCCGCCAAAGTCCGTCATTGCGAGGAGCCCTTGCGACGAAGCAATCCATTCCTTCTCTTTGCCGCTCGATGGATTGCTTCGCTTCGCTCGCAACGACGCTTTGAGAGCGCTCACCGTTCCTCCGGCGCAATATCCCGAAACTTCGCCGAATGCGCCGCGACATCCTCGATGCTGTATTTCAGATGCACGCGCTTGTCCGACGCCGGATGTTTCGCCACGCATACGCCGGGCCGCCGCTCAGTCGCCGGCCGGATCGGTCGCGGCACAAACCCGCCGCCGCAGTTCGGGCAAACATTGCTTAGCTTGGTCTCAACGCAATCCGCGCAGAACGTGCATTCGTAGCTGCAGATCCGCGCTTCCGTCGCATTCGGCGGCAGATCCTTGTCGCAATATTCGCAGTTGGGTCGGAGTTGCAGCGCCATGATGGTCTCTTTTGTTGGGTGCCACGGGTTCGGTGCACCTCTCCCCTTGTGGGAGAGGTCGGATTGCATCGCAGATGCAATCCGGGTGAGGGGTTTTGCTCCGTCGATAGACCTGAACCCCTCACCCCAACCCTCTCCCACAGGGGGAGAGGGGGCTCACCTGCGTCGTTGAATCACCGAGGTTATATTCACTCAGATCATGGCAAATCGGCAGCTCGATGCGAATGCCGAATCTCCCTCGATTCCCGCCATGGTCCTGCGAAACTATTGCGCCAACACCCTCAGCGGCAGCCTGGCGCTTTCCTTCAAGCGGTCCAGCACGATCGAGGAGCGCACATGCGCCACGCTCTGGTGCGGCATCAGCACGTTGTTGACGATGTCGGACAGGCTTTTCAGGTCGCGCAGCACTGCTTTCAGCAGATAATCGGCGTCACCGGTCAGCGAATAGGCTTCCTGGATATCGTCGACGCGGTTGACCAGCGCGCGAAACCGTTTGGCATTGTCGGGTGAATGCGTTGCCAGCGTGATGTGGATGAAGGCGATGACGTTGAAGCCGAGCGCCTCGCTGGCAAGATCGGCGTGATAGCCCGTGATCACCTTCTCCTCTTCCAGCCGCATCCGCCGCCGCGAGCATTGCGACGCCGACAGGCCCGCGACGTCGGCCAGCTGCTGGTTGGTGAGGCGGCCGTCATCCTGCAGCGCGGCCAGGATTTTCAGGTCGAAGGTGTCGACTGATATCATGCGTGAAAGACCTCTTTGGTGCATGAAGTGTGCAGACCGGGACGGAACTGGCAGCCATTTGCACACACTTTGTGCCCGATATGACCGATCATTCAAGTCTCAAATCAGGGAGATTTCGGCATGGGTCCATTTCCGCACGACGGTCCGCCCGCCACGGTATCGGCAGATAACCCGATGGGCACCGACGGCTTCGAGTTTGTCGAATACGCGCATCCCAAGCCTGAAGAATTGCACGCACTTTTTAAACTGATGGGCTATGCCCCGGTCGCCCGGCACAAGACCAAAGAGATCACGGTCTATCGTCAGGGCGATATCAATTATCTCGTCAACGAAGCACAGGGTACCCATGGCCATTCATTCGTCGCCGCGCACGGGCCATGCGCGCCGTCGATGGCGTTCCGCGTCGTCGATGCCAGGCAGGCCTATGCGCGGGCGATCTCGCTCGGCGCCGAGCCCGGGGATATTCCATCGGCGCAGAAGACGCTCGACGTCCCCGCCATCAAGGGGATCGGCGGCAGCTTGCTGTATTTCGTCGATCGCTATGGCGCCAAGGGATCGGCCTATGATTCCGAGTTCGAGTGGCTGGGCGCCAAGAACCCGCGGCCGGAAGGCGCCGGGCTGTTCTATCTCGACCACCTCACCCATAACGTCCATCGCGGCCGCATGGATGTCTGGACCGGGTTCTACGAAAAACTGTTCAACTTTCGGCAGATACGTTTCTTCGATATCGAGGGCCGCGCCTCCGGCCTGTTCTCCCGCGCCTTGACCAGTCCCGACGGCAAGATCCGGATTCCGATCAACGAGGATGCCGGCGAGTCCGGCCAGATCGAGGAATACCTCAACGTCTACCGCGGCGAGGGCATCCAGCACATCGCCTGTGGGGTCAGGGATATTTACCAGACCATCGAGACGCTGCGCGCCGCCGGCCTGCCGTTCATGCCGCCGCCGCCCGAAACCTACTTCGAGAAGATCGACGCGCGGCTGCCCGCACATGGCGAGGACGTCGCGCGATTGAAGCGCGGCGGCATCCTGATTGACGGCGAGGGCGTGGTCGAGGGCGGCCACACAAAAGTGCTGCTGCAGATCTTCTCCGCCAACGCCATCGGACCGATCTTCTTCGAATTCATCCAGCGCAAGGGTGACGACGGGTTTGGCGAAGGCAATTTCAAGGCGCTGTTCGAATCGATCGAGGAAGACCAGATCAGGCGCGGTGTACTGAAAGTGGAGGATGCGGCGTAGTTGGCCGGTGGCTCTGCGCAGACGTCAGCTTGATTGCTTCTCCATCGCCAGGAGATCGTCATCAGAACCGGTGCGCTCCCGCGCGCCGGGATGCTCCTCGATCAACGGGCCGGTCGTCTCCTCCCCGATCGGGGCCGGTTTGCGTCTCGCACCGCGCGGGCGGCTTGCCGCATTCGGTTCGTTGACGACATGAAGCGGCGGCGCTCCCCCCTTTTTGTCGGCGCCGAGATAGATCGTGCGATGCGGATAGGGGATCTCGATGCCGCGCTCGTCGAAAGCGGCCTTGATGCGCCGATAGAATTCGCGCCGGACGTTCCATTGGCCGAGCGGACGGGTCTTGAAGCGGCCGCGAAGCCAGACGGCGGATTCCTGCAGGCCCTCGACACCGACGACCTCGAATGGCGCAATGATCGTCTCGGCCAGCGGGCCGCTCTTCGCCATGCCCGCTGCCACTTCGGCCATCAGAGCAAGCGCCTCGTCGATATTTTCGCGATACGACACCGTGACGTCGACCACCGCGTAGGCGAACAACTTGGACATGTTCTTGACGGTCTGTACCTCGCCAAACGGTATGGAGTGCACGTTGCCGTCGAAATCCCGAAGATGAAGGGTCCGGACGCTGATTTTTTCAACGAGCCCGCTGTGCGTTCCGACCTCCACGACCTCGCCCACCGAGATGGTATTTTCCATCAGGATGAAGACGCCGGTGATGACGTCCTTGACCAGGGTCTGCGCGCCGAAGCCGATGGCAAGACCGAACACCCCGGCGCCTGCGAGCAACGGCGCGATGTTGACGCCGAGTTCCGAGAGTACGATGAGGCTGGCAAAGGTCAGCAGCACGATCCGGAACGCGTTCAACAGAAACGGCAGCAGGGTCTTCAGCCGCATCGACGCGGGGTTGCCGAGCGCCATGCGCTCGCCAAAGGCGGTTCCCGCTTCCCAGATCACGAGTGAGACCGCCATCACGACCGCAATCGAAATGAATCGGCCCAGCATGCCCTGGCCGCTGGAGGAGGCGAGCCATTCGATCGGATGGCCGCCCCAAATCTCGACCAGCGCCAGGCAGGAAACCGCGATGACCGCTCCCTGAAGGACCTGACGAAGTGCCGGCAGATACCGGTTGGCGCGCGCTTCGAGCCTCGGATACTTGGTCCGCGTCTCGTCGCTGAGCGTGAAGATGGTCGTGAACGCGCGAATCAGGCCCTTCAGCGCCAGTCGCGCGAGCACGACGGTCAAAACCGACAGCAGCGAGCCTCGCGCGAGATAGGCGAATCCGCCCGGCACCTTCATGGCCCAGACGAGGTAGACCGCGATCATATAGGCGATAACCAGCACGTGCCAGAATTCGGCGGCTTGCTTGCGCAGTCGAGGGACATTGTCGGTCGTCTTCCGCCCGCGCAGCGTGCGGCTGACGCCGCTTCGAATTTGCAGAATGAAAACGACGCTCATTGCCGTGATGAACAGCGCGAGAAGGTTGCCGAGAAAGGAATAGGCCGGATACGAGAGCCCGAGCAGCCAGCCGGTATGCAGGATAAAATAGCCGTAAACGCCGGCGTGGGTGAAGCGCCGTAACCATAGAAAACCGTAGGCGGCGTTTTCATCGTCAAGATAGAGGAACCGGAGTCCCGGGGCGCCGGGCGTCAGGATCGCGCGACCGGTCGCAATGATCGCGCGCGACAGCACATTGGCATTGATCAGCGTCACGACGGCCAGTCGAACCAGGAAACTGAGATCGACCAGGGCGAGGGCGCCGTAGGCCGCGGCGGCGAACGCCACGATGGGAAGGACGTCGAGGATAGTCCGCACGCACAGCAGGAACAGGCGGGTGAGGATGTTGGCGCTGGTCCTTGCTTCGACGGAAAGACGAGGCCGCATCAAGAGACGCTTGGTAAACCACTCCACCAGCAGTCCCGCAGCGAGCACCGCTACGATCATGGCAATCGCGCCGGACAGCCATTTAAGCGTGCCCGGATCGGACAGGCTTGTCAGAAGGCTCCGCCCGAGGTCGGGCAATTGCTCTAATGCACCGACGAATGCGAGGATCGATTTGGATACATCCCCAAGCGATTCGGTTGCGCCCGCCAGCCAGTCATGACGTTCTTTGGCGACACCCGCATCGCTGGCCTGAACTTCCACCAGGCCGCGAAGTCGAACGATCAATTCATTGCGGGCCTTGTCGTCGGTAAGGGTATCGAGCAGCGTTTGGAGATCTTTTCGATGCTCTGCAGCGGCCGCCTCGCCGGCGGCCGCTTCCGTCGACAGCGACGGCGAGGGAGCGGACGGGGTCGTCGCGGCAGGCGCGGCCGGTTGACCGGCGGCGGGTGCCGCGACCTTTCGATCGACGCTGCCTTGGGCCGCGCAGAAGTCGATTGACGCAATCAGGAATATCAGCGGAAGTAGTTTGAGAAATGCTTTCGACACCATGCGGAATTCTGTCTTTCGCTTTATGTCGGCGCCTCCTTGCTGGCGGAAGGCGACAAAGATACGACCGGCGCGCACTTCGCACGCTCGATCGATGTCGATGCTGAATGGGACTACAACGCGTGACCCGGCGTTGATGCCGGGCCCGGGCAGGTCAATGCGCGACGCATCAATGATGACGCGACGGGACCGATGCAACAAATCCGATCAATGAGTTGAGACTATGACGCTCGACCGTTAAATGGCGCGAATGTGCATACCGGCAAATGGATCCGGTTCGATACCGAGTTTCCTATTGACAGGAATTTGCGCGCTTCTGATCGGAAACCGGGTGAGATGCGTTGCGGAAGCCCGCGCTGACTTGTCGCACGAGCCTCGTTTTTCGAAGGGAGACGAGAGCGCCCCTCGCGCCTATCGCTCCGCCTTCCACGCGCTCGCCAGATTCGCGATGTCCGCCGCCTCCGGCTCGCGGATCGCCGAGGGTGTCCGCGAAAATCTCGGCGCCGGCGCCGGCTGCGTCACGCCGTGGCGCTCCACGAAGATCTTGCGCGCCGCCATGTGCGGATGTTTTGGCGCTTCCGCCATGGTCAGAACGGGCGCGAAGCAGGTGTCGGTGCCTTCCATGATGGAGCACCATTCTTCGCGGCTCTTGCTCTTGAACACGGCTGTCAGTTTTTCCTTCAGCCCGGGCCAAGCCTTGCGGTCCATCTGCGCGTCGAAATCGCTGTCGGTCAGGCCGGCTTGCTGGCGCAGCAGCGCGTAGAATTGCGGCTCTATCGATCCGATCGAGATGAAATTGCCGCAGGAACATTCATAGACGCCGTAGAAATGCGCGCCGCCGTCGAGAAAGTTCTGCTCGCGGCCTTCGGTCCAGCGCCCGATCGCGGTCATGTCGAAGAACATCGACATCAGCGAGGCCGCGCCGTCGCACATCGCGGCGTCTACCACCTGGCCCTTGCCGGATTTCGAGGCTTCCAGCAGTGCGGCGAGCACGCCGACCACCACGTAGAGCGCGCCGCCGCCGAAATCGCCGACCAGATTGAGCGGCGGTACCGGCCGCTCCTTCGGGCCGATCGCGGACAGCGCGCCGGTGACGGAGATATAGTTGATGTCATGGCCGGCGGCCTGCGCCAGCGGGCCTTCCTGGCCCCATCCGGTCATGCGGCCATAGACCAGCCGCGGATTGCGCGCCTGCACCACGTCAGGTCCGAGCCCGAGGCGCTCCATGACGCCCGGCCTGAATCCCTCGATCAGGGCATCGGCATTGGCGAGCAGGTCGAGCACCTGCGCCACCGCGGCCTTGTCCTTGAGGTCGAGTTCGACCACCTTTCGTCCGCGCCCCGCCACCGACTTCATGTTCTTTTTGGCGCCGACGCGATCGAGCGTCACCACTTCCGCGCCCATGTCGGCCAGCATCATGCAGGCGAAAGGGCCAGGCCCGATGCCGGCGAATTCGACGATACGAAAGCCCGCCAGCGGGCCGGAGGTGCGGGTAGAGGAATTCGCAGCGGGTTTATCGAGCACGTCGTTGTTCTCCCGGAGGCATTTTTAATTAGCTGATTAGCTAAATTGTCATGCCTTGCTGGACCCATGGCAAGCACCAATTGATTGAAATCGGACAAAATGCAGAGCGGCGCGCATCCCTGCGCGCCGCTTGCATGGTTTGGGATGGAGTAAAGCTCAGCCCGCCGCGGTCACCGCGCGCTGCGCCATCACCTTGATCAGGTTGGCGCGATAGGCTGACGAGCCGTGGATATCGGCCAGCAGCCCGTCGGTGGAAATCGCCACGCTGTCAAGCGCGCCCGCCGACCAGTTCGCCTTCAGCGCGGCCTCAATCGCCGGCACCCGCATCACGCCGTTCTGCGAGGCGCCGGTGGCGGCGACACGGACGTCGCCCGCCGGGGTCTTGGCGACAAACACCCCGGTGAGGGCGAAGCGCGACGCCGGATTCCTGAATTTGGCATAGCCCGCCTTGTCCTGGACCGGAAACGAGACAGCCGTGATGATTTCGCCGTCGTCGAGCGCCGTGCTGAACAGGCCCTTGAAGAAATCATCCGCCGATATCGAACGCTTGTTTGTCTTCACGGTGGCGCCGAGCGCCAGTACCGCCGCCGGATAGTCGGCCGCGGGATCGTTGGTGGCGAGCGAGCCGCCGATGGTGCCGCGATAGCGCACCGCCGGATCGCCGATCAGCGAGGCGAGGTAGGCGAGCGCCGGGATCGCCTTTTGCACCGTTGCGCTGGTGGTCACGTCGTAATGGGTCGTCGCCGCCTTGATCGTAATGCCGGCGCCCGTCGGCTCGATGCCGATCAGGTCCTTGATCCTGCCGACATCGATCACGTCGGATGGCGAGGCCAGCCGCTGCTTCATGACCGGAAGCAGCGTGTGGCCGCCCGCGAGATATTTCGACTCCGAACCCTTGGCGAACAATGCCACGGCTTCGTCGACGCTGGAGGGGCGATGATAAACTGTCTCGTACATGGTGTTACTCCCTCTCAACCGTGAATCGCGTGCCACACCCGATCGGGTGTCGCCGGCATTTCCAGCTTGTTGTTGCCGATGGCGTCGGTGATGGCGTTGATGACGGCGGCGGATGCGCCGATCGCGCCGGCCTCGCCGCAGCCCTTGACGCCCAATGGATTGCCCGGACACTCCGTCGTGGTGTGCGACAGCTTGAACGACGGCAGATCGTCGGCGCGCGGCATCGTGTAGTCCATGAACGACGCGGTCATCAGCTGGCCGGAGCTGTCATAGACGGCGCCTTCCAGCAGCGCCTGGCCGATGCCCTGGGCGAGGCCGCCATGGACCTGGCCTTCGACAATCATCGGGTTGATCAGCGTGCCGAAATCGTCAGCTGCGACGAAATTGACGAAGGAGGTCTTGCCGGTGCCGGAGTCGACCTCGATCTCGCAGATATAGGCGCCGGCCGGGAAGGTGAAGTTGGTCGGATCGTAGAATGCGCCCTCCTTCAGGCCGGGCTCCATGCCGTCGGGCAGATTGTGCGCGGTATAGGCCGCAAGCGCCACCATCGGCAGCGCGATCGATTTGTCGGTGCCGGTGACCTTGAACTCGCCGTTCTCGATGACGATGTCGTCCTCGGAAGCTTCCAGCTGGTGCGCTGCGATCTTCTTGGCCTTGGCCTCTACCTTCTCCATCGCCTTGAAGATGGCGGACATGCCGACTGCCGCCGAACGCGAGCCATAGGTGCCCATGCCGAACTGCACCTTGTCGGTGTCGCCGTGCACGATCGAGACCTGGCTGATCGGAATGCCGAGCCGGCCGGCGACCAGCTGGGCAAACGTGGTTTCGTGGCCCTGGCCGTGGCTGTGCGAACCGGTGAGGATTTCGATGGTGCCGACCGGATTGACCCGGACCTCGGCGGATTCCCACAGGCCGACGCCGGCGCCGAGACTGCCGACCGCCTTCGACGGCGCGATGCCGCAGGCC
>JBBQUA010000014.1:0-40898 GCA_038212905.1 Hyphomicrobiales bacterium | reverse complement strand
GAATGTGGAGTCCCGATCAGGGCGTCGCGCCGTATCGCGGCCGGGGCTAAGGCGCAACGTCCGGCCGCAGATCCGCGTCCGCCGGCCTCCGCGGCCGCAGCAGCCGCGTGCAGGCGATGCCGAGCGCCACCATCACCACCGCGCCGGTCAGCAAGGTCGGTTTCTTGCCGAGATTCTGGATGCCGAACCCGTAGGCGATCGGGCCGACGGTCTGCCCCATGAAGAAGAAGAACGAGTGCAGCGACAGCGCGGTGGCGCGGGCTTCCACCGAGAGTTCGCTGGCGAACACCTGCATGCAGCCGTGGATCATGTAAAAGCCCCAGCCCATGAACACCAGACTGAGCGCCTGGATTTTCCAGGCAGGCCCGAATGCAATGACGGCAAGTTGCAGACCGACCAGCGAGGCGCCGACCACCATCATGCCGTTGACGCCGAGCCGCGGCAGGAAACGCGAAACCGACAGCGTATAGAACAGGCCGCCGACGGCGAATCCGGCGATGACGATGCCCGCGATCGACAGGCTGGTTTCGCCCAATTCAAACAGGAATGCCGCGAGATAGGGAAACAATCCGAGCACGCAGCAGCCCTCGATGAAGACCGCGGCAAAGCAGATGGCGTTCGGATTGGTGAAGATGGTGCGGTAGCCGTGCCGAAGCGCGGTCAGATTGGTGCGCGGCGGGCGCGCCAGGTCCGCGCCGTGAAAGCCGACCGCGACCGCGACCGAAGCCACCACGACCAGCCCGCCGAGCACGGACAAAACCCCGCGCCAGCCCAGGAAGTCGCCGATCAGGCCGGACGCGGAAGCGCCCAGGATATTGCCGGTCATGGCGCCCGCCAGCGTTCGCCCGATCGCGACCTGCCGCTTATCGGGCGCGACCAGGTCGCTGGTCAGGCTGAGCGCGACCGGAAAAACGCCGCCCGAGCCAATGCCGGCGAGAATGCGCGAGGCGAACAGCATCGGAAACGACGTCGAGAACGCGCCGAGAATGTTGGCAAATCCCAGCAGCACCAGGCAAATCACCATCAGCCGCGTCTTGCCGAACAAATCAGCGGCAGCGCCCAGTACCGGCTGAATGATGGCGAAGGTGAAGGCGAACGCCGCCGAAAATCCTGCCGCGGCGGCGATGGTAATTCCGAAATCCTCGGCGACATGCGGCAGCACCGGATCGAGCGCGCGCGCCGACAAGGCAGCGGAAAAGGTCGCCAGCGCAATGACGTAGATTACCGAGGGAATACGCTGGTCGTGCGGCGCTGCTGCCTGCCCTGATGGCATCAACGCGGCGCGCTTTTGGCCAGCGCGTCGAACGCCATCAGCGTCCGCACCAGGCCCTCGAAATCGCGTAGCGGCACCATATTGGGACCGTCCGACGGCGCGTGGTCCGGATCGGGGTGGGTTTCGATGAACACGCCGGCGACACCGACCGCGACCGCCGCGCGCGCTAACACCGGCACGAATTCGCGCTCGCCGCCCGACGAGGTGCCCTTGCCGCCCGGCTGCTGCACCGAATGGGTGGCGTCGAAAATCACCGGCGCCCCGGTGGCGCGCGCCAGGATCGGTAGCGCCCGCATGTCCGACACCAGCGTGTTGTAGCCGAACGAGACGCCGCGTTCGGTGACCAGTACATTGCGGTTGCCGGCACCGGTGATCTTGGCGACCACGTTCGCCATGTCCCAGGGCGCCAGGAACTGGCCCTTCTTGACGTTGACGACCTTGCCGGTGGCGGCAGCCGCCAGAAGCAGGTCGGTCTGCCGGCACAGAAAGGCCGGGATCTGCAGGACATCCACGGCCTGCGCCACCTCGGCGCATTGCGGGGCCTCATGGACATCGGTGAGCACGGCCATGCCGAGCGAGGAGCGTATCTCGGCAAAAATCGGCAGCGCCTGAGCAAGGCCAATGCCGCGCGGAGCCGAACCGCTGCTGCGGTTGGCCTTGTCGAACGAGGTCTTGTAGACGATGCCGATTCCCAAGCGCGCCGCGATTTCCTTCAGCGCCGAGGCGACCTCCAGCGCATGGGCGCGGCTCTCGAGCTGGCACGGGCCGGCGATGATCGAAATCGGCAGATCATTGCCGAATTTGACCGGGCCAGCCGCCACGATTGGTGCTGCAGAGCTGCTCGCGCTCACGGGTTTCCCTTGTTTTCCGCGCGGACCATGCCGGTCCGCGCCATCAGGATCAACCCCGTTCAGCCCCCGAATATCAGGGTTGCATCATCCGTTACTTTACCGCCGAGAAAGCCGTCGGCACCAGCAGCTGGCTGACGATGTTGTCGATGATCTGGCCGTCTTCCTCGCTCTTGGCGCGGCCGGCGATCCAGTCGGGATCGGACTGGAATGCATTCCACTTCTTTTCGCGATCCGCCAGCGAGTCCCACGCGACGAAATAGGTCAGCTCCTGATTGGACGTGCCGATCAGCGTGGTGAAGAAGCCGGCCTGCTTGATACCGTGCTTGTCCCACAATTTCAGCGTGGTGTTCTCGAATCGCTTCAGCAGCGCCGGCAGCCGGCCAGGCAGACAACGATAGACGCGCATTTCCATGATCATCGGCTTCATTCCCTCGATTTATTGTTCTTGCGGTTCGCGGGAGGCGTTGTCGCAACTATTTGCGATGCCGTCAAAGGGAGTACAGCGGGCATCACATCAGGCACGACAGCACCAACATACCGCGAGGCCTGACGATACCCAACGCAAATCGTATATACAATTATGGTTGATTTCGATCCGGCGAAGGAAGCAGTCAATCGCGCAAAGCACGGCGTGTCGCTCGCACGCTGGATCGAACTCGACATAAAGACAACCTTGGTCGATGACCGTCACGACTACGGCGAGATTCGTTATCGCGCATATGGATACATCGACGGCGTTGCGTATTGCCTTACTTTCACCGACCGAAACGGACGAGTGCGACGGATCAGTCTGAGGCGAACCCACGTAAAGGAGATGAGGCGCTATGCCCCGTAAATTGAAGGAACCGGTGTTCGACGACGACAATCCCGAATGGACCGAGGAAGACTTTGCCAGGGCAAGGCCTCCTGCCGAAGTTTTACCTCCCGAGTTGCTGGCTCAATTCAAGGCAACACGCGGCCCGCAGAAATCACCAACCAAGGTTGCCGTATCGATCCGGCTAAGCCCTGACGTGCTTTCGCATTTCAAAGCCAAGGGACCCGGCTGGCAATCGCGCATCGACGAAGCGCTGCGCAAGGCTGCCAAACTCAAGGCAGGTTAGAGTTTTAAACCAGCCGGCTCTGCACCATCGCCGCCTGAATGAACGACGCGAACAGCGGGTGCGGCTCGAACGGGCGTGATTTCAACTCGGGATGAAATTGCACGCCGATGAACCAGGGATGGTCGGCGTATTCGACGATCTCGGGCAGCACGCCGTCGGGCGAGAGACCGGAAAATTTCAGACCTTGCTGTTCCAGCCGGTCCTTGTAGGCGGTGTTGACCTCGTAGCGGTGGCGGTGACGTTCCGAGATCTCGGTGGCGCCGCCATAGACCTCGGACACCCGGCTGCCGCGCTTGAGCGCCGCGGGGTATGCCCCAAGACGCATGGTGCCGCCGAGATCGCCGGCTCTCGATCGCTTCTCCAGTTCGTTGCCGCGCAGCCACTCGGTCATCAGGCCGACCAGCGGTTCGGGGGTCGGACCGAACTCGGTGGAGTTCGCCGCCTCGATGCCGCACAGATTGCGCGCGGCCTCGATCACCGCCATCTGCATCCCGAAGCAGATGCCGAAATACGGCACGTCGCGCTCCCGCGCGAACTGCGCCGCGCGGATCTTGCCCTCGGCGCCGCGCTGGCCAAAACCGCCGGGCACCAGGATGCCGTTGACGTGCTCGAGGAACGGCGTGGGGTCCTCGTTCTCGAACACCTCGCTCTCGATCCAGTCAAGATTGACCTTCACCTTGTTGGCGATTCCGCCATGCGACAGCGCCTCGGTCAGCGATTTGTAGGCGTCCTTCATGCCGGTGTATTTGCCGACGATGGCAATGGTAACGTGGCCTTCGGGATTGCGCACCCGCTCGTTGATGACGTGCCAGCTTTGCAGCGCCGGCGCCATTTCCGGCGCGATGCCGAACGCCGCCAGCACCTCGTCGTCGAGGCCGGCGGCATGATAGGCCTCCGGAACGGCGTAGATGTTGTCGACGTCGCGCGCCTCGATCACGGCGGTTTCCCGCACGTTGCAGAACAGCGCCAATTTGGCGCGCTCACCGGTCGGGATCGGCCGGTCGGTCCGGCACAGCAGGATATCCGGCTGGATGCCGATCGAACGGAGTTCCTTGACCGAATGCTGGGTCGGCTTTGTCTTGAGTTCGCCGGCGCTGGGGATGAACGGCAGCAGCGTCAGATGGATGTAGATCGCATGATCGCGCGGCAGGTCGTTCTTGATCTGGCGGATCGCCTCGAAGAACGGCAGCCCCTCGATGTCGCCGACGGTGCCGCCGATCTCGCACAGCACGAAATCATAGGCGTCATTGCTGTCGAGGATGAAATCCTTGATCGCATTGGTGACGTGCGGGATCACCTGGATGGTGGCGCCGAGGTAATCGCCGCGCCGCTCCTTGGTGAGGATGTCCTGATAGATGCGCCCCGTCGTGATGTTGTCCGCCTTGGTGGCGGGGCGGCCGGTGAAGCGCTCGTAATGGCCGAGGTCGAGATCGGTCTCGGCGCCATCGTCGGTCACGAACACTTCGCCGTGCTGGTACGGCGACATCGTTCCGGGGTCGAGATTGAGATAGGGATCGAGCTTGCGTAAGCGGACCTTGTAGCCACGCGCCTGCAGCAGGGCACCGAGTGCCGCTGAAGCCAGACCTTTTCCGAGCGAAGAAACCACGCCGCCGGTGATGAAAATATACCGCGCCATGGGACCCAACCTTTAAGGCTACCCACCCGATTCGCCAAAACGAATCGCAGCTCCAGGCGAACTTTCGCTTTGGCTGTGGGTGACGTGAAATCCAGAGAAATGTCAGTGTGTTGATGGCGGTTTTGGATGCAGGACGGAAGCTGCCGCCCTGCATGGCCACCCAGCTTTATTGCGAACGCGGCGCCTGCGGGCCGGACGGAGCCGACTGCTTCTGCTGCTCGTCAGCCTTCTTCAGCGAATCCAGAATGCCGCCGCTGGTCGGCGGCGATATCGGCGTCGTTGGGCCGGCCGGCTGCGATTGCGAGGCCGGATTGGCATCGATGATCGAACTCGGCTTGCGATCGTAGCTGGCGAGCCAGGACAACAGCAGGCTGGTGATGAAGAAGCCGACCGCGAGGAACCCGGTCGTGCGCGTCAACAGATTGGCGGTGCCGCGGCTCGACATGAAGCCGGCACCGCCGCCGACGCCGAGGCCCCCGCCTTCGGATTTCTGCAACAGCACCGCGCCGATCAACGTCGCGACGATCATGAGGTGAATGACGATAACGACAGTCTGCATCTCTACCTTCCGTCGCAAACCAAACCAGGAGCGCCGGCATCCGGCTGCAGATCGGGCTTTGCGGTGTTTGAAGTCGCGCGGGTGTTACACGATTGCGAGGGGCATTGTCACCCCCGCAGGGAGTTTCATCCCGCGCGCCGCCTTGCCGTAGCTAGGCATAACTGCCCGCAATCGCAAGAAAGTCCGTCGCTTTCAGGCTGGCGCCGCCGATCAGCGCGCCATTGACGTTGGCGACCGCCATCAATTCCCGGGCGTTCGAGGGTTTGACCGATCCGCCGTAGAGAATCCGCATTTTCGCCCCCTCCCCGTTAAATCGGGTGATCAGGAGTTGCCGGATAAAGGTATGAACTTGCTCGACATCTTGCGATGTCGGGGTGAGCCCGGTGCCGATCGCCCAGACCGGTTCGTAGGCTACCACCAGATTGCCTGATGTCGCGGTGTCCGGCAGCGAACCCGTGAGCTGTCCGCTGCAGATATCGAGGGTTTGACCGGCATCGCGCTGCGCCTGAGTCTCGCCGATGCAGACGATGGCGGTGAGGCCGGCGCGCCAGGCCGCCTCGGCCTTTTGTCGCACCCGTGCGTCGCCCTCGCCATGATCGTCGCGCCGTTCGGAATGGCCGACAATAATGGCGCTGACGCCGGCATCCGCCAGCATTTCGGCTGAAATATCGCCGGTATGGGCTCCCGACGCCTTGGGATGGCAATCCTGCGCCCCGATCGCAAGGTTTTTTGAGCCGCGCGCCTTCGCGGCGAAAGCCGCGATCAGCGTCGCCGGCGGGCAGACCAGCAGATCGGCCTTGGCGGCGACCCCGCCTGCGCCTGCGAGCATGGCCTCGAATTCGGCCGCGGAGGCCCGGAGGCCGTTCATTTTCCAGTTGCCGGCAATCAGCGGCCGAATGGCGTCGGTCATATCGGGATTTCCTGCCGAGCATTAATGCCGGACTGAGCTAGCAGAGCGCGGCGCCCGGTGCCAGATAGCGGTTATGGGGCCCCAGGCCACCCGCCGCTTCAATTGGCCCTCCGCGGTGAGGTTGCGATGGCGCGGCTGCCACTTTATGATGCTTTATCAACTCGGTGACGCCCTTTTACGGAATTCGACCGAATCCCTGTGGGCGCGACCCGGTTCCCTCCTGCAAACAAGTTGGACCCATGCTTCGAGGAATACGCAAAGCCTCATCAAACTGGCTCGGCAAGACCATCATGAGTATCGTCATGGGGGTGCTGATCCTCAGCTTTGCGGTGTGGGGCATCGCCGATATCTTCAAGGGATTCGGGCAGTCGACGCTGGCCAAGATCGGCCGGACCGAGATTTCTACCGAACAGTTCCGCCAGCTCTACACCGAGAAGCTGCAGCAGCTCGGCCGTCAATTCGGCCGCCCGCTGACGATGGAGCAGGCCCGGGCCTTCGGCTTCGATCGCCAGGTCCTGCAGCAAGCCATCGCCGAGGCCGCGCTGGACGAAGAGGCGCGGCGAATGGGGCTCGGGCAATCAGACGCCGAGATCATGCGCACGATTTACAACGATCCGAATTTCAAGGGAGTGGCCGGCAATTTCGACCCGGCCCGTTTCCAGGCCACGATCCGGCAGTTCGGTTTCACCGAACAGAAATATATCGCCGAACAGCGGCGGGTTTCGCTGCGGCGTCAGATCGCCGGCACGGTCTCGGCCGGCCTCGAACCGTCGAAAGTGCTGATCGATGCGATCAGCGGCTTCCAGAACGAACAGCGCACCATCGAATATGTCAAACTCGACGCCGCCCAGGCCGGAACCGTCGAGGCGCCGTCGCCGGAAACGCTGGCCAGTTACTTCGACGAACACAAGGCCCAGTTCCGCGCTCCCGAATACCGCAAGATATCCTTTGTCGCGCTGACGCCGGAAGAAATCGGCAAATGGTCCGAGGTCTCCGACGACGACGCCAAAAAAATCTTCGAACAGAACCGTGGCAAGCTCGGCACGCCCGAGAAGCGTCAGCTTTCGCAGATTGTGTTCCCGAACGCTGAGGAAGCCGCGGCGGCGCGTGGCCGCCTCGCGGGGGGGATGTCATTCGAGGATCTCGCCAAGGAGCGCGGACTCAAGCCGTCCGATATCGACCTCGGCATGGTCGCCAAGTCGGGGATCATCGATGCCGCGGTCGCGGACGCGGCGTTCTCGTTGCCGTCAGGCGAGATAAGCCAGCCCGTGCCGGGCCGGTTCGGCGTTGCCCTGGTCAAGATCGGCAAGATCGAGGCGGGCAACGAAGCGACCTATGAAAGCGTCGCCGCGACGCTGAAAAAGGACATTGCCACCGAGCGCGCGCGCGCCAAGGTCTCGGAACTCTACAACAAGATGGAAGACGAGCGCGGTGGCGGCGCCGGCGTCATCGAGGCCGCGCAGAAGCTGGGGCTTACCGCCGTGACCGTCGACGCCGTCGATCGCTCCGGCCGCCTCCTCAACGGCCAGCCGGTGACCAGCATTCCCCGCGGCCTCGACGTCGTATCGCAGGCCTTCAACAGCAATATCGGCGCCGACAACGATCCGATCCAGTTCAACGGCGGCTACGTCTGGTATGACGTGCTGGACGTCATCGCCTCGCGCGAACGCACGCTTGATGAGGTCAAGGACCAGGTCGAGGCGAAATGGCGCGACGACCAGATCACGAGCCTGCTGCGAGCCAAGGCGACCGAGATGGTGCAAAAGCTCGACCAGGGCGGCAAGCTCGCCGACCAAGCGGCGGCGGCCGGATCGAAAGTCGAAACCGCGAGCGGTGTGCGGCGCGATGCCACCCTGCCCGGCTTGCCGGTCAGCGCCATCACAGCCGCCTTCCGGACCGCGAAGGATGGCGTGGGACAAAGCGCCGGCGCCGGTGGCAGCGAATGGATCGTGTTCCGCGTCACCGACATCAACGTGCCGGCGGTCGATCTTGCCTCGGACGAGATCAAGAAACTGAAGGACACCCTTCAGCGCGGGCTGACCGACGAACAGGTCGCGCAATACGTCACCAAGATCGAACAGACGATCGGCACCACCATCAACAAGGCCGCCTTCGCACAGGTGACGGGCGCGAATAACTGAACATGATCCGGCAAGGCGGGCACCGGTTTTCCGACAAGATCATGCTCCAGCGAAAGACCTAGCACTCCCGAAAGCACGCGATGGACGACCTTAAATCTATCATCGGAAAAGTCGCGACCGGCGCGACGTTGTCGCGCGACGAAGCGGCGTCAGCCTTCGACAGCATGATGTCCGGCGAGGCCACGCCCTCGCAAATGGGCGGATTGCTGATGGCGCTTCGCGTCCGCGGCGAAACCGTCGACGAAATCACCGGCGCGGTGTCGGCGATGCGCAGCAAGATGCTGCGCGTCACGGCTCCAGCCGATGCGATCGACGTCGTCGGCACCGGCGGCGACGGCTCCGGTTCGGTCAACGTGTCAACCTGCGCCTCGTTCATCGTCGCAGGCTGCGGCGTGCCGGTAGCCAAACATGGCAATCGCGCGCTGTCGTCGCGTTCCGGCGCCGCCGACGTGCTGTCCGCGCTCGGGGTCAAGATCGACATCACGCCGGAGCGCGTCGGTCGCTGCGTGGCCGAGGCCGGCATCGGCTTCATGTTCGCGCCGTCGCATCACCCCGCGATGAAGAATGTCGGCCCGACCCGCGTCGAACTGGCGACCCGCACGATCTTCAATCTCCTCGGGCCGCTGTCCAATCCGGCCGGCGTGACACGGCAGATGGTCGGGGTATTTTCACGGCAATGGGTGCAGCCGCTGGCGCAGGTGCTGAAGAATCTCGGCGCCGAATCCGCCTGGGTGGTGCACGGCTCCGACGGCCTCGATGAAATCACCCTCGCCGGCCCGACCTTCGTTGCAGCCCTCGAGAACGGCCATATCCGCACCTTCGAAGTCACGCCCGAGGAAGCCGGTCTCGCCCGCGTCGGCGGCGACGCCCTGAAGGGCGGCGATGCCGATGCCAATGCGGTCGCGTTGCAAGGCGTGCTCGACGGGCGACCGAGCCCCTACCGCGATGTGGCGCTGCTGAACGCCGCAGCGGCGCTGATCGTCGCTGGCCGCGTCAAGAACCTGACGGAAGGCGTAGCGCTCGGCACCCAGGCGCTCGACGGCGGCGCGGCGTTGGCGCGGCTGAAACAATTGATCTCGGTCTCCAACGGCTGACCCCAAGGGCTCATCGATGTCCGACATCCTGACCAAGATCGAGGCTTACAAGCGCGAGGAGATCGCGACCGCCAAGCGCGCGCATCCGCTTTCTGCCCTTGAGGCGCTGGCGAAGGCCGCCATCCCGCCGCGTGGTTTTGTCAGCGCGATCCGCCGCAAGCTTAGCCAGGGCGACTACGCGCTGATCGCCGAGGTCAAGAAGGCCTCGCCCTCCAAGGGACTCATTCGCGCCGACTTCGATCCGCCCGCGCTGGCCATGGCCTACGAGGCCGGCGGCGCAGCCTGTCTCTCGGTGCTGACCGACACGCCGTCGTTTCAGGGCCATCTCGATTTCATGGTGGCCGCCCGCGCCGCCACCCATTTGCCGGTGCTGCGCAAGGATTTCATCTATGACACCTACCAGGTGGTCGAGGCCCGCGCTTACGGCGCCGATTGCATCCTGATCATCATGGCGGCGCTCGATGACGGCGCCGCGCGGGACATCGAGGATGCGGCGCTGACGCACGGCATGGATGTGTTGATCGAGATCCATGATCGCGCCGAGCTCGATCGTGCCCTGAAACTTCGTTCGCCGATGATCGGGGTCAACAACCGCAATCTGCGAACCTTCGAGACCACGCTGGCGACCAGCGAGACGCTGGCGCCGCTGATTCCCGGAGATCGGCTGATGGTCGGCGAGAGCGGCATCTTCGTATCAGCCGATCTGGCGCGCCTTGCGCGCGTCGGCATGCAGACATTCCTGGTTGGTGAAAGCCTGATGCGGCAGGCCGACGTCGCCGCCGCAACGCGTGCGCTATTGGCGCGCGGCGATACCCCTCGCGCCACAGGGACGCGCTGACGCATGGCGCGGAAATCTTCCAAACCTTCCGAATCTTCAAAGGCCGGTTCTGCCCTCACCCACATCGACGCCAAGGGTGAAGCGCGAATGGTTGATGTCTCGGAAAAACCCGCGACCGAACGCGTCGCGGTGGCGGAAGGCCGGGTTGTCATGAGCCACGCGACGCTTGAGCTGATCGTTTCCGGCAATGCCAAAAAAGGCGACGTGCTCGGCACCGCGCGGGTCGCCGGCATCATGGCTGCGAAACGCACCTCCGATCTGATCCCGCTGTGCCACCCGCTGGCATTGTCGAAGGTCACGCTGGATATCGTCCCGGACCAGAAGCTGCCCGGCTGCATCGTCCGGGCCACCGTCAAGGTCACCGGGCCGACCGGCGTCGAGATGGAGGCGCTGACCGCGGCGTCGGTCGCATGTCTGACGATCTACGACATGATCAAGGCGGTCGAGCGCGGCGTCCGCATCGAGGGCATTCATCTGGTCGAGAAAAAGGGCGGCAAGTCCGGGCACTATCGCGCCTGAGGCGCGCCTGCTCTCGCGTCCGCCTTCACGGTGGAGTGATCCGGGAGAGCGGAAGCGCCTGTCAGCACTGCCAGAATGAGGGGCCGGGCAATCCCTATACCGATCCCAATTTCCAGCGCGGTACCGCGCAAATTGACCGGACACGGCCGGGCGGTGAAACCGTCGGTGTCGCCGGAAAGAAATCGCGGACCGCCAATCCTTCCACCGGCATGCAGTAGCGAAAGACCGCCCGCCGAACAGCCCTTCCCGATCGCGTGCGTGCGCGATTATTTCAGGGAGCTGTTGATCGACGTGAACTTGGTGTTGAGCTTGACGCCAAGGCCGTTGATGACAGCGATGATCGCGAGCGAGATGCCGGCTGCGATGAGACCATATTCGATCGCCGTCGCGCCGGATTCGTCGGCGATAAACTTTTTCAGCATCGTTTTCATCGTGATGGTTTCCTGCATAGGCCTGCGTTGCGAACTGCATCAAGGCTCGCAAGTTGCGTGCCAGACCGGCACCGAATGTCGTCAGCATGTTAGATGGTTAAGTTTCGGTTGACCGATCACGCGCCGGAATCTATTGCCCATCTCGTCCTTGCTTGCCGGCAAATGATGCCGGCGGAATCCGGCCGCCCGATCGGGTTTGCACACGGCGTCGGTAATGCATCGAGGATTCCGCGGCGGAATTCCATGCCCGTTACTTGTCGGCGGTAACCCCTCGTTAACTCAATTTCCTAACCCCGTTTCCATAACGGCAAGGTAATCATGTCCGGAGCCGGGACATGGAAAAATGCCCATGGCGTCGAGCCATGGCAGCGATCACGACCGATGACGGAACAACCGACCGCCTTGCTGAACTTCCCCCGCTCGGTCAGCGGCAACCCGATCCGCTGGCTCATCATCGGCGGTGGATTCCTGATCGCGGCCATCGCGATCGGCGCCGCCGTCATGGCAGGTAATTTTCGCGAACGCGCGCTGGACAATAGCAAGCGCGAGCTGGAAAACACCGTTTTGTTGCTTTCCCGTCATTTCGATCAACAGCTCACGGATTTTCAGGCCATTCAGGAAGGCCTTGTCGCATACGTGACATCCGCCGCGATCGAGACCAGCGAGCAGTACCGACGCCGGATGTCCAGCCCCGACATCCACCTGATGCTCAAAACCAAGCTCGCCGCATTGTCCTACGTCGGCCCCGTCAACGTGTTCGATTCGGAAGGAATGCTGATCAATTCGTCCAGCGTCTGGCCGGTCCCGGCCGTCAGCGTCGCCGATCGGGCCTATTTCAAACGCTTCAAGTCAGGCCCGAACTCGCCGTCCCTGCTGGTCGAACCCGTACACAGCCGCGTCACCGGAAACTGGACGACGATCCTCGCCCGCAAACTGACCGGATCGAATGGCGAGTTCCTGGGGTCCATCAGCCGAGGCATCGAGCCTGCCAGCTTCGCGAGTTTCTTCCAATCGGTGGCGCTTGGCCAGGATGCGTCGATTGCCATGCACCATCGCGACGGCACGCTGCTGGCTCGCCATCCTCATGTCGAGGAGATGATCGGCCGGAACTACAAGACGGGTCCTGCGCATCAGCAGGCGTTGTTCGACAAGGAGCACGGCTCCACCCGGCTGGCCAGTCCGATGGACGGCCGCGACCGGCTGGTGGCGGCCCGCGCCCTTGCCAACTTTCCCATCGTGATCATGGCGACGACAACAGTCGCGGCGGCGCTGGCCGACTGGCAGGAGCAGACGGTCTTTCTGGTCATGGTGGCCGGACTTTTCGTCCTTGTGATCGCCGCCCTGCTGTTCCTGGTGGTGCGCAAGCTGTCGCTGCAGCATCTGGCGTCGCAGCAGCGGCTGCGCGTGGAAAAGCAGCGGCTGGATACCGCGGTCAACAACATGACGCAGGGCCTTCTGCTGTTCGATTCGTCGCAGCGGCTCGTGATCTGCAACCAGCGCTATATCGACATGTACGGCCTGTCGCGGGAAGTGATAA
Source organism: Hyphomicrobiales bacterium (assembly GCA_038212905.1). Classification (GTDB taxonomy): domain Bacteria; phylum Pseudomonadota; class Alphaproteobacteria; order Rhizobiales; family Xanthobacteraceae; genus Bradyrhizobium. The sequence goes on along the minus strand of JBBQUA010000014.1, from coordinate 28,009 downwards.
AACCCGGCTGCAAATTCCGCGACGTGGTCGCCCATCGCAGGGCCACCGGATCGTTCGTGGGCGACGTCGATGCCTATTGCACCCGCGTCCTGCGCGATATCGGACTCCGGCAATCCATGGTGATCGAGAGACCCGACGGGCGTTCGATCGAGGTCACCAACGAACCGCTGGCCGATGGCGGGTGGGTGGCGACCCACGAAGATGTCACCGAGCGAAGGCACGCCGAGGCGCGCATCACCCATCTGGCGCATTACGACGCGCTGACCGATCTGCCGAACCGCACCTTGTTCCATGATCGGTTGAAGGGTGAATTCGCAACGCTGGCCGCCGGCGAACAATTCGCCGTACTCTACCTCGACATCGACGAATTCAAGAGCGTCAACGACTCGCTCGGACATCTGATCGGCGACGAGCTGCTGAAGTCGGTGGCCGTCACCCTCAGCCGATGCGTCGGATCGAGCAATTTCGTCGCGCGTCTCGGCGGCGATGAATTTGCGATCATTCAAACCGCGGTCAAGACCGTGGCCGATGTCACCGAACTGGTGGCGCGGGTGTTCGATGCGATCCGACAGCCCTATGATTGCCTCGGCCATCAGGTCACTACCGACGCCAGCATCGGCATTGCGGTGGCGCCGCAGCACGGCGCCGATTTCGATCAGATCCTGAAGAATGCGGATCTGGCGATGTATGCCGCCAAGGCCGCCGGGCGCCGTACCCATCGCTTCTTCGAGTTGGAGATGGACGCAAGGGTCAAGGCACGGCGCACCCTGGAAATGGACATGCGTCAGGCCATCGCCGACGGCGGGCTCGAGGTTCAATATCAGCCCTGCGTCAACCTTCGCGACAACAGGATCTCCGGCTGCGAGGCGCTGCTGCGCTGGCGCCACCCCGAACGCGGCGTGATCTCGCCCGCTGAGTTCATTCCGATCGCGGAAGACACCGGCCTGATCAATCAGCTCGGCGAGTGGGTGCTGACCACGGCCTGCGTGGAGGCCGCGACCTGGCCCGACGATATCAGGATCGCGGTCAACGTCTCGCCGGTGCAGTTCAGGAGCGGCACCTTCGCGTTGAAGGTCCTGGCAGCGCTGGCCGCCTCCGGCCTGCCGGCGAGCCGGCTCGAACTGGAGATCACCGAAGCCGTCCTCATCCGCGACGACGAGGCCGCGCTCGCCATCCTGCATCAGCTTCGCGCCATCGGGGTGCGGATCGCGCTCGACGATTTCGGTACCGGTTATTCCTCGCTGAGCTACCTGCACAAGTTCCCGTTCGACAAGATCAAGATCGACCGTTGCTTCATTAGCGACATCGCCGAGACAGGCGGAACTTGCAGCATCGTGAAGGCGGTGGTGGATATCGCCGCTGCCCGCGACATGATCACGACCGCGGAAGGCGTCGAGACCGAGCAGCAGCGGGAAATGCTGCGCGCGCTCGGCTGCTGCGAAATGCAGGGCTGGCTGTTCAGTGCGGCCAAGCCTGCCGCCGACATCCGGCAGCTGTTCTTCTCGCACCACAGAAAATCCGCCGCCGTGGCCTGAGCCGCCGCCCAGGCGCCGGCTCATCGTACCCGGATTCGGTTTACCTCTCCCCAACGGGGAGAGGTCGATTTGCGCAGCAAATCGGGTGAGGGGGTGCTGCTTTGATGAGAGACCGTAACCCCTCACCCGGCGCTGCGCGCCGACCTCTCCCGAAGGGAGAGGTGAATTCCCATGCTGCTCCAGCTCGACCTGATCTCATCGCCCCCTTGCCTCAGGACACCTTGCCGGGATCGCGCAGGCCGTTCTGAAAGGTCGAGGGCTGGGTGCCGAATCCGCGCTTGTCGCGGGTGCCGAGCCAGTAGCCGAACTGCGGCGGCACGTTGCGGAACGGACCCTCGACGCCCAGTTTCAGCGCGGCGTCCATCGGCCAGTTCGGATTGTTGAGAATCTCGCGTCCGACCGCGATCAGGTCGGCCTGCTTGTCGCGAAGAATCTGCTCGGCCTGATCGCCGTGGATGATGAGGCCGACCGCCATGGTCATGATGTCGGCATGGCGCTTCACATATTCCGACAGCGGCACCTGATAGCTGTATTTTATCTCCTTGCCGAGGATCGGCGCCACGTCGGTGATGCCGCCTGAGGAGCAGTCGATCACGTCGACGCCTTTGGGCTTGAGAATGGCCGCCAGCCGCGCGCTCTGCTCCGGCCCCCACCCCGCATTGTCCTCCACCGACAGCCGCACGAACAGCGGCTTGTGCGCAGGCCAGTGCACGCGCACCGCTTCGGTCACCTCGGTGATGAACCGCATCCGGTTCAATTCCGAACCGCCATATTCGTCGGTCCGCTGGTTGGATTTTTCCGACAGGAACTCGTGCACGAGATAGCCGTGGGCGCCGTGCAGCTCCAGCACGTCGAATCCCGCGTCGTGGGCGCGGCGCGCCGCCTCGCCCCAGGCCTGCACCAGGTCCTTGACTTCCCGCCGCTCCAGCGCGCGCGGCACCGGCCATTTCTCGCTATGGGCGATCGCGCTCGGCGCCACCGGCGTCCATTCGTCCCAGTCGTCGATCACGGCGTCGATCTCGGGCGTTCGCTGCAGCGGCCGGTCGCCTTCCCACGGACGGGTGGCGCGCGCCTTGCGGCCGGAATGGCCGAGCTGGATGCCGGCGACCGCGTTCTGCTTCTTGATGAACTTGACCAGCCGCCCGAGCGGCTCGATGAACTTGTCGTCCCAGATCCCGAGATCGCCGACCGTGCCGCAGCCGCGCCGCTCCACTTTTGTCGATTCGACCACGACGAGCCCGGCGCCGCCGGCGGCGAATTTGCCGGCATTCATCAGATGCCAGTCGGTCGGAAAGCCTTTTATCGCAGAATACTGGTGCATCGGCGGCACCACGATGCGGTTCTTCAATTCGACGCCGCGAATGGTCAGCGGTGAAAACAGCAACGGTTCGGACATGGATACATTTCCCCGGGTCACGCCTGACATCGTTCCCCGGCCACGCCGGGCGGTCATGCTTGGTTGCGAACGATATACGCTGCTTGCCGCCTGCGGCAAAGGCTTGATGAAGCACGACCCTGAGGGCATCGCGTTCGAGTATACAATTGACGACGGCTGCTCATAAAATCGCCTTGTGGGAACCCAATCGACACGGTCTGATTATTGCGCGAGTCCTTGGCACGACACCTGGGTTACCCCCAGCCTCGAACCATCCATTCGCAAGAGCCCCTGCCGTTCAGAACGGCGGGGGTTTTGCTTTATGGCTGGTCGCCCTGCTCTATTTCTCCACCGTCCCCCGCAACATCCTGATCCCCGCCGCGAGCGCGCTCTGCATCAGCAGCGTGTCGACGCCATAGGCGATCATGCGAAAGCCTTTGGCTCGAAAATCGCGCGCCCACTTTTCGTCGCCGGCGAGAAAGCCCGGCGTCTTGCCGTGCTTGTTGCAGGCCTCGACCAGTCGATCGACCGCCGCGTGGAATTTCGGATGGTCGAACTGCGCCGGAATGCCCAAAAAATTCGTCAGGTCGAAGTGGCCAAGCCAGACCACGTCGACTCCCTCCACCGCCGCGATCGCATCGACATTCTCGATACCCTCTGCGGTCTCGACCAGCGCGATCACCATGGTGCGCGCGTTGGCCTGGGCGATCTTGTCGGTCACGTCGCCGTCCGCATAGTCATCATGGCCGGCGACACTGAACGCGGCGCCGCGACGCCCCACCGGCGGATATCGCGTGCAGTCGACGATTGCCTGCGCCTGCTCGGCTGTTTCGACCATCGGCACCATGATGCCCATCGCGCCGATGTCGAGCGCCCGCGCGATGTGGTGATAGTCGCCGGAAGGAACGCGCACCAGCGGCACCAGATCGAGCCCGCGGCAGAATGCGAACTGGGCCTTCATGGTCTCGAAGCCGACGCCCGAATGCTCCATGTCATAGAGAATGAATTCGGCCCCGGCCTCGCGGCAGATCGCAGGGTAGCCGGGCGTAAAAAACTCGAACGTCATCGTGCCGAACGCGCAGCCGCCGGCCGCCAGCCGCGGTTTGATTGGATTTGGGCGCAACGGACTTCCCCCGGATGCTTTTGTTGACGGAAGCATACATGCGCGCAGTGGAGATCGAAAGCGTCTCCCCCTCGAAAGCGTCTCCCCCTTGAACCGCCCTGCCCGGCGTGATTACCTGCCGCGATCCCGGGTCATCGGCAACCGCCCGGTCAGCTGCGCGCAGCCAAGCGTTGTCTCGCTCCGTTCCAGGAGATGAGACATGGCGAGCGGCTTGAGCAAGACACCTTCCGATATTCTGTTTCTGTACGCCGCCCGCGCGCTGCGCGGATTCGGCGACGGCTTTGCCATCATCATTTTGCCGGTCTATCTCTCGGCCGTGGGTTTCAGCCCGCAACAGATCGGCATCGTTGCCAGCGCCTCGCTGCTGGGGACCGCTGCGCTGACCTTGCTGACCGGTTTTGTCGCGCCGCGGTTCGAGCTGCGCAGCCTGTTTCTCGCCGGCGCGGCGCTGATCGTTTTCACCGGCCTGGTATTCCCGGCCGCCGAGACGTTTGCGTTCGTCCTGCTGATCGCCTTCATCGGCAGCATCAATCCGTCCGGCGGCGATTCCGGCATGCTGGTTCCGCTCGAGCACGCGCTGCTGACGCGAGAGACCGCTGCCCGCGACCGCACCGCGATCTTTGCCCGCTACAGCCTGATCGGTGCGCTGACCGCGGCGGTCGGATCGCTGGCGGCGGCCTTGCCGGAGCACCTCGCCTCGCTGGGCTGGTCGCGGCTATCCGCCATCAGACTGATGTTCTATCTGTATGCCGCGCTGGGCGTGGCGGCGGCGCTGCTGTACCGGCGCCTGCCGCGCGACCACAGCCACATCGCCAACACGCCGAAGAGCGCGCTCGGGCCATCCAAAGGCATCGTCTACAAGCTGGCAGCACTGTTCAGCATGGACGCTTTTGCGGGCGGTTTTGTCGTTCAATCGCTGCTGGCACTGTGGCTGTTCCAACGCTTCGACCTGTCGCTGGAGGCCGCCAGCCTCTACTTCTTCTTTTCCAGCCTGCTCGGCGCATTTTCGTTTCCGGTGGCCGCCTGGCTCGCCGGCCGCATCGGCCTGATCAACACCATGGTCTACACTCACATCCCCTCCAGCCTCTGCCTGATCGCCGCGGCGTTCGCCTCCGACCTCACCGTGGTGCTGACGCTGCTCTTGGTACGCTCGGCGCTGTCGCAGATGGATGTGCCGACCCGCTCCTCCTACGTGATGGCGGTGGTGACGCCGGCCGAGCGCACCGCGGCCGCCAGCGTCACCGCGGTGCCGCGCAGCCTCGCCTCCTCGATCAGCCCCGCCATCGCCGGTTTCATGCTGGCCGGCCCGTTCTCAGGATTGCCGCTGGTGGTCTGCGGTTGTCTGAAGATTGGCTACGACCTCGCGCTGCTGCGGATGTTCCGGCACACCAAACCACCGGAGGAGGTGTGAGGCATGACTTCGCAGCTATAAGTTGGCGCTCGCGGCGCGATGCGCCGGAGGACCAACGCTACGTTCCCCATTGGAAATCTTGAAGACTCCCTTCGAATAACCCGTTATGTCCGCTGGGCTGCAGAAGCAGCAAGCGCTGACCGAACCATAATACCGCATGACACCTGCGCCACCGGGGATTACGCTATCTCCGTTTGATGATGCGATCGCAATTGACGAGAATTTCGAGCCGCTTTTCTCGATGGACCAGGGAATATGACGACGTTTGCCGCGGGGCTGCCACCGACTAACCCTCCACCGGAGGCGGCGAGTTCGGATCTATCTTCCTGGTCTCTGAAAGACTTCATCGAGACCACGCCGTCCTGCATGGCGATGTTCGATACCGAGATGCGCTATCTCGCCGTCAGCCCTCGATTCCTGATCGACAATGAGATCAAGGAAGAAACACAGCAGTCGATTGTCGGTCACTCTGTTTTTGACTTCCGTCGCGCGACCGACAATGCCCGGGAAACCAATCGCCGCGTGCTAGCAGGCGAAACAATCGACAAGGACGATTTTTGCCTTCGACGTTCCGATGGAACGGTGACCTGGATGCGCTGGCAAATGCAGCCATGGCGCCTGCCTGATCAGAGTATCGGCGGCGTGGTGCTGTCCATGGAGATCGTCACGGCTTCGAACGAGGCGGCGGAGAGACTTGCAGCCAGTGAATCGCTGCTGCGCCTGAGCCAGGAAGCGGCCCATATCGGAAGCTACGACTGGGATATCGGGGGCGGCCCCAATTTGTGGTCCGACGAGCAATGCCGTCTGCACGGCATCGAACCGGCGGGGTCGCGCTCGATTCCGGTCGATCTGTGGCGCAGCCTGATGCATCCCGAGGATCTTCCGATGCTCGAACAGCGGCAGGCTGACATCATCGAGTCAGGAGGTTCCGGGGAGCTCGAGCATCGCATTCGGGGCCCGAACGGCGTGCGCTGGATTTACAGTCGCGGACAGATCGTTCGTGAAGCGGGAAAGCCGACGCGCCTGATCGGAATCAACATGGACATCACCGAGCGCCGGAAGCTCGAAGATGATCTTCGCGAGCTGACCCGGACGCTGGAGCAGCGTGTCGAGCAGGAAGTTGCGGCCAGGGAGGCTGCGCAGATCAAGCTGGCGCATGCGCAGAAAATCCGGTCGATCGGCGAACTGACCGGCGGCGTCGCCCATGACTTCAACAACCTGCTGACGGTCATTACGGGGACGGTCGACACGCTCGCGGAGGGCGTTGCCGACCGCCCGCAACTGGCGGCGATCGTTCAGATGATTGGATCGGCCGCCGACCGCGGCGCCAGGCTGACCTCGAGTTTGCTGGCATTCGCACGAAAACAGCCGCTGCGGCCCCGCAGCACGGACGTCGAGGCGCTGATTGCAACGACGAGCGACCTGCTGATGTCGGTGCTCGGCCGCCAGATCGAGATCGATTTTGTCAAGCGAGGCTACATCGGGACCGTGTTCGTCGATCCGGATCAGCTGTCGTCGGCGCTGGTCAATCTGGGAATCAACGCGCGCGATGCGATGCCCGGCGGAGGTCGACTGACGATCGATGCCGATACGGTTGCCATCGATCAGGACGAAGCGGCCGTCCGCGAACTTTCCGCGGGCGGTTATGTCGTCATCAGCGTCACCGATACGGGAACCGGGATCGAGAAAGCCATTCAGGGCAAGATTTACGAGCCTTTCTTCAGCACCAAAGGCGTCGGCAAAGGCACCGGGCTGGGTCTCAGCATGGTGTACGGGTTCGTCAAGCAGTCTAGCGGCCACATCGAGTTCGAAACCGTCGAGGGCAAGGGGACGACGTTCAGACTGTATCTTCCGGCATCCGAGCATGCCCCCTCGCTTGCTGCCGACAATTTCCGAAAACGGCTTCCGCGCGGCCACGAGACGATCCTGTGTGTCGAAGACGACGCCATCGTTCGTGATTTTGTCACGCAGCAGCTTCAGGCACTGGGATACAAGACGATCGCCGCAAGCAATGCGACGGAAGCCTTGCGGGAGGTGCACAGTGGAGCCCCGATCGATCTCGTGTTCACCGACATTGTCATGCCCGGAGCGATGGACGGCTGGAAACTGGCCGAACTCATCAGGCAGATGCGGCCCGGGATCAAGCTGGTGTATACGACCGGATACTCCGATGTCAGCTCGGAACACCTGAGTTTGGACGCCGGAATAGTGCTTCTCGAAAAGCCTTACCGGCTGTCGCGTCTCGCGGAAGTCATTCGAAATGCGATCGACAATCCCGCACTGGTCCCGGAAGATCAATGAAGCAGCGGGACCGTCCCCTGGGCTGCTGAAGATTGAAGCGTTGTTACCGTTGCCCACCTCAATCGTTTTTCGTAAACGACTCCCATGACCTCTTCCCCGCTCCTCCCCTCCTCCGCCGACGCCCTGCTGTTCGATGTTGGCCGCGTCGTGCTCGATATCGACTTCAACAAGGTCATGACGATCTGGGCAGGCCATGCCGGCCGCGCGCCTGCCGAGGTCTCGGCGCGGTTTGTGGTCGACGATCATTTCAAACATCACGAGACCGGCGCGATCGACGATGCTGCGTTCTTCCAGAATCTGCGCGGCTCGCTCGGCATCGCGATATCGGACGCCCAGTTCCTGGAAGGCTGGAACGCGATCTTCACCGAGGAAATGCCCGGCATCGCGCCGCTGCTGGCGCGCGCCGCGGCGCGCCTGCCGCTCTATGCGTTCTCCAACACCAACCCAGCGCATGTCGCGCATTTTTCAAAGACCTATCCCGACGTGCTCAGTCACTTCCGCGAAATATTTCTGTCCTCGACCATCGGGCTTCGGAAACCGGATGCGGCGGCCTATGATCACGTGGTGAAGGCGATCGGCGTGCCGGCGCAGCGCATCGTATTCTTCGACGACTCCGCGGACAATATCGCCGGCGCGAAGGCGCGCGGGCTGATCGGGGTTCACGTGACGTCGCCGGATGATGTGGCAAGGGCGCTTGAGGAGCTTGGGATTTAGGCAGGGAAGCCGTCATTGCGAGGAGCGTAAGGCTTCGCTCGAAGAGCGAAGGCGGAGCGACGAAGCAATCCATTCTTTCTTTGCTTTGCCGGAATGGATTGCTTCGCTACGCTCGCAATGACGGACGCGGCCTGTCGGCCGCATCCGTGGTCATCTTCAAAGGAGTCTCCCCGTGGCGCTAATGCCTGTCGCCGACGCCCTGACCGCCATCCTCGCCGGCGCCGAACCGCTGCCCGAAGAAATGGTCGCGCTGGATGCCGCGCATCATCGGGTGCTGGCACGCGACCTCGCGGCGTTGCGGACCCAGCCGCCGCAGGCGATGTCGGCGATGGACGGCTATGCGGTGCGCTCGGCCGACGCCGCCGAGGTGGCGACACGGCTGAAGGTGATCGGCGAGGTCGCGGCCGGCCGGCCGTTCGACAGAACGGTGGGCGCCGGCGAAGCGGTGCGGATCTTTACCGGCGGCGTGATTCCTGATGGCGCCGACGCCGTCATCATCCAGGAAGACACCGTGGCCGAGGACGGCGGCATCACCATCACCGAGGCCGCGCGCCCGGGACGGCATATCCGCCCCGCCGGCATCGACTTTCGCGAGGGCGATGTGCTGCTGACGCGCGGGACGCGTCTCTCCGACCGCGATCTGTCGCTGGCCGCCGGCATGAATTACCCCGAGATTCCCGTGTGCCGCCGGCCCAGGGTGGCGATGCTCGCCACCGGCGATGAGCTGGTCATGCCGGGCCTCAACCCCGGCCCCGGGCAGATCGTCTATTCCAACGGCTACGCGCTGCGCGCGCTGGCCCGGCATGAAGGCGCCGAGACCATCGATCTCGGCATCGCCGCCGACACCATGGCGGCCACCATTGATGGCATTCGCCGCGCCCGTGATAGCGGCGCCGACATCCTGATCACCATGGGCGGCGCCTCGGTCGGCGACCACGACCTGGTGAAACGGTCGCTGGAGGCCGAGGGCGTCGCCATGACGTTCTGGCGGATCGCGATGCGGCCGGGCAAGCCGATGATGCACGGCAGGCTCGGCGCTATCAGGGTGATCGGCCTGCCCGGCAACCCCGTGTCGTCCTATGTCTGCGGCTTCCTGTTTTTGGCGCCGCTGATTCGTCAGCTTTCGGGTCGCGCGGCCATCCACCACGTCAGCGAGACCGCGCTGTTGGGACGCGATGTCGCCGCCAATGACCTGCGTGAAGATTATCTGCGCGCCCGGCTGGAGCGGCGCGCCGACGGCGTCGTGATCGCCACGCCGGTCAGCCACCAGGATTCGTCGCTGCTCGGGAATCTCGCTGCGGCACGGGCGTTAATCGTGCGCAGCCCGTTTGCGCCGGCAGCCCTCGCCGGCACCTCCTGCGAGATCCTGCTTCTGCCCGATTGAGCGGTTTGCGGCATGAAGGACTGTCCCAACAAACCCGGGCGTGTTCACCGGAAATTAAGTGGTTGCGGAACACATATGGAACATATAGTGTTCGTTCATGATTTGTTTCGAGTATTGGTGCCATCTAAGCGGAATTCCGGACTCACCTGAGTCGACCGAGAACCGCCTCTCGGAATCGAACGACGCTATCAAACTGGGGATTGGTCGAGATGCTCACGCGCAAACAATATGAACTCCTGCGTTTCATCAGCGAGCGCCTGAAGGAATCAGGCGTTCCGCCTTCCTTCGACGAGATGAAGGACGCGCTGGATTTGCGGTCGAAGTCCGGCATCCATCGCCTCATCACCGCCCTTGAAGAGCGCGGCTTCATTCGTCGGCTGCCCAATCGCGCCCGCGCCATCGAGGTCATCAAGCTGCCCGAGCTTTCCGGTGGCGGCGCCGGCAACGGCCGCCGCGGCTTCACGCCCAGCGTCATCGAGGGCACGCTCGGCAAGGTCCGCAGCGCCAGTTCCGACAATGATGGCGAGCGTCCGGTCTCGGTCCCCGTGATGGGCCGTATCGCCGCCGGCACCCCGATCGAGGCATTGCAGACCCGCAGCCACACCATCAGCGTGCCGCCCGACATGCTCGGAAGCGGCGAACATTACGCGCTTGAGGTGCGCGGCGATTCCATGGTCGATGCCGGCATTCTCGATGGCGACATGGCGCTGATCCAGCGCAACGAAAGCGCCGAAACCGGCGACATCGTGGTGGCGCTGATCGACGAGGAGGAAGCGACGCTGAAACGCTTCCGCCGCCGCGGCGCCTCGATCGCGCTGGAGCCCGCCAACGCCTCCTACGAAGTCCGCATCCTGCCGCCGAACCGGGTCCGGATTCAGGGCAAGCTGATCGGGCTGTACCGGAAGTATTGAGGCAGGCGCTACGCGCGCCCGTGCGACTGCGGCTCGTCTGATTTCCGTCATTGCGAGGATCGCTTGCGACGAAGCAATCCAGTTTTCTTGTTGCCGCAAGTTTGGATTGCTTCGCTTCGCTCGCAATGACGGTTGTGAGTTTCTTGCCGCCCAATTTTCATTTGTGATTGCCATCGCCAGCCGCAGAATCGCCCACAACCCGGCCAATGCTGGCGTCGCACGTCCACGCCGTTGAAGCGTGCGGGCAGCGGGCGGGACCACCATTGTCGGTCGGCAAGGTCACATGGCAGAAAGTCGGGCGGGTCACCGAACCCGGCCGCTATATGTTCACGTTCGGCTGGGTCAACATCACAGCCGACGATCTCGCGATCTGGAAACAGTTTCCGAACGCATCGTTCGCGCTGGTCAGGATGCTGACCGAGGATGTCGAGGATGAATATCATCTCGGCGCTTTCGATCCCGGTGATCCCGGCGACCATCACCCCCACGGCGGGTGATGCGTCTTCGCCTCTATTCCTCCGCCTGAAAATCGGCTTCCGACGGCGTCGCATCTACCGCGCGAGGAGCGGTGGGGCGCGTCAGGCCGGTTTCGCCCTCCATTCCGCCCGCCACTGCCGGCGACCATGGCCGGTCGACGCCGCGCGGCTTGACCGCGTCGACCGCAAAGCCGTCACGGGCTCGACGCAGAGTCAGCGCGCCCTGCCGGCGCAGCCGCTCCCGGTCGACCACCAGCGCGCCGCAGTCCGCCGGCGCCTGCCGCGCGGTCACCAGCAGCGCCGCGCGCTCGCAATCGTCCGCCAGCGCGTCCGGCCGCAGCACCAGTGCGACCAGCCCGCCGTCGGCCAACTGCGCCACGCAGCCGGACGGGTCGCACGAGACGCCCTGGGATAGCGAGGGATCGGCCGCCGAGCGGCCGTCGGCGTCCGCCGCCAGCCACTCCCGGAGCAGGAAACTGTCCTTGGTACTTCCCCCGAAACTTCCCTTGGCGCTCCCGATCATGTGCAGGCGCCCGTCCCGGCCGCGAACGCCGATGGTGTGGCCGTCGGCGGAGATCAGGAGGTCCGGCCGCGGGGTCGCGAGCGCCCAGACCACCGCGAACACCAGCGCTGCCGCGCCGCCGAAGCGCAGCGGCGTGCGCAACAGCCCGAGCAAGATGATGCCGATACTCGCGGCGACCAGCGGCCCAGTGCCGAACGCCGCCATGCGCCCGATTGCGCCTGGCAACGCGGCGACCCATTGCGTCACCGCGATCATCCAGTCGATGCCCCAGCCCATTGCGTGCCAGAACAAGCCGTCGAAGCCAAACGGCATCGCGACCAGTCCGAGCAGACCGGCCGGCATCACCAGCGCCGACACCACCGGCATCGCCGCCAAATTGGCGATCACGCCGTACGGCGTCACCCGGTGAAAGTGAAAGGCGGCATAGGGCATGGTCGCAAGCCCCGCCACCAGCGAGGCCAGCGCCAGCATCGCGATTTCGCGGCCGCCCCACAGCGCCAGCCGCGCCGTGGCGGAGTTATCGGGTGCCGCGAACAGATGCGGCATGCCGACCTGGATCAGCGCCACCAAGCCCAGCGTCGCCGCGAACGACATCTGGAAACTCGGATGCACCAGCGCTTCCGGCGCGATCGTGAGCACGATCATCGCCGCCACCGCCAATGTGCGGAACGTGACGGCGCGTCGGTCCACCATGATCGCGATCAGCACCACGGCCGTCATGAAGAACGAACGTTGCGTCGCGACCTCGGCGCCGGACAGCAGCAGATAGAACGCGGCGGCCAAAAGCGCCGCGGCGGCCGACCATTTCTTGATCGGAAAACCGACGGTGAGTGGCGGGATCAGCGCCAGCAGCGCGCGCACCGCGAAGAACACCACGCCGGCGACAACCGCCATGTGATAGCCCGAGATCGACAGCACATGGCCGAGCCCGGAGATGAACATCGCATCGTTGACGGGGTCTGATATGGCGTCGCGGCGCCCGGTCAGAAGCGCCGTCGCGATGGCGCGGCGATCGCCGTCCAGCACGGCGCGGATACGGGCATCGATCGCATCGCGCAGCCCCTGCATGAAGGCGGCATAGCGCAACGACCAGCCGCCGGAATCGGGCGGCGCCGCGGCTTTGATGCTGCCCATGACAAAGCCGGAGGCGCCGATCCCGGCAAAATACATGTCACGGCCGAAATCGTAGGCGCCAGGCCGCAGCGGCGCCAATGGCGGCAGCAGGCGCGCCTTCAACTGCACAAAACTGCCGACGGCGGGCGCGGTGCCCTTGCGCACCGACAGCCGCACCCGCTCCAGTTTTGTCAGGTCTCGCGGGCTCTCCATCGCAGTGACACGCAGGACAAAACGGTCGGTGCGCGCGCGGATGTCGCGGGCCTCGACAAAGCCCGAAATCGACACCGAATAGATCGGCCGCGCCAGCACGCCATGCGCGACCCGCGCGGTCTTCCAAGTCGCCACCGCGAACCCCGCGGCGACGGCGGCGATCATCACGGCGATCGGAAATGCCTTGTGTCGGCGCAGCAGGAACGCCACCGCGCAGAGCAAGATCGCCGCAACCGCGGCAACCAGCAAAACCGGCTCACGTTCGGCAGCAAAATAGAAGGCGATCCCGGTGCCGAAGGCAATGGGCACCCAGGGCAGCAGCCGGCCGGCGCCGGCCTCGGCACGGATCCACGCCCGCAACTTGTCGACCAGTGACGGCCACGCGGCAAAGCCTGACGGCGCGAAGCCACCGGCCTGCGCCGCCCCGCGCGGCGGCCAGGTGCCGGCAAACCCTCGAACCCCGCCCCGCTCCGCCATCGGGTACGCCCTACGATTACAAACGGAGGACGAGGCTATCGGAAGCTGTTATCGGCCCGAAAGCGGAACGGATGCAGAATCCTTAATCTTTGTTAACCATGTTGCGGCTAGGGTCGCCGAACCAACCGGGGTCGGGCCATGCCGCACAGGATCACGCTTTCCGCTTTCGCCGCTGTCGCGCTCGCCGTCAGCGCGATGCCGGCGGATGCCGCCGATCTGTCGACCCAGAGCCGGCTCGGTGCTGTGTTCGCCGATCCCGTCGTGGTGACCCGCCGCGTCGTCGTGGTGGAGAAGGTCCGCGACGAACCGCCGATCATTCCCTACAACCTCTTCCCCAACCCGCCGTGGAACCGGGGCACCTACAATTACGGCTCGTCGTGGTCGTTCTACAATCCCGGGCCCTATTACGGCGGTCCCTATGCCAGCGAAGGGGCGCAGCTGCCCTATGTCTGCGGCTTCTACGGCTATTGCTGAGCGCGCCCGCCGCTAGATCAGCGGGCCCTTCGACGACACGTGATGGCTGACGATTTTCCAGTCGCCGTCTTCGCGGGCAATCACCCAGGTGATCTTGACCGCAAGCTTCGGCGCACCATCGACATCGAACGCGGCGGTGGCCGCGAAATTGATCAGCTCGGGATTGACCTGCTCGGTGCTGACATCCGCAAAGCGGACGGCGCGTGAATTCCATTTCGGCAGGCCCTCGAAATAGGCCGCCACGCCGTCCCGGCCGCGATACAGCGTCGGGTTCGAGCCGAAGAACAGGGCGTGCCTCGAATACAACGACGCCTGCGCCTCCGGATCGAATTTGCTGAAGGTATCGGCCCATCTCGACATGATGTCGGAGGCAATGTCGGCGGCGTTTGGCATCGTTGGTCCCATTCAGAATGGCATCACGCCTTGCCGCCGACTTCCTTGGCAAAGGTATCGCGCAGCCCGATCGTGCGGGTGAATACCGGATGCTCCGGCGTCGAATCCGCGTCACGGACGAAATAGCCCTGCCGCTCGAACTGCACCACGTCGGACGAGTTGGTGGCCGCGATCGCGGGCTCGATCCGCGCATCCCCGAGGATTTCCAGCGACTGCGGGTTGAGATCGGCGACAAAATTGCTGGCGTCCGGACTGGGTTTTGCGAACAGCGGATTGTAGATGCGGATTTCAGCGGGCTGCGACTGCGCCGCCGACAGCCAGTGCATGGTCGCCTTGACCTTGCGGCCATCAGGCGCATTGCCGCCTTTCGTGGCGGGATCGTAGGTGCAGCGCAGCTCGATCACCTCGCCGGCCGCGTCCTTGATCACCCCGGTGCATTTGATGAAATAGGCATAGCGCAGCCGCACTTCGGTGCCGGGCGACAGCCGGAAGAACTTCTTCGGCGGAACTTCCATGAAATCGTCGCGCTCGATATAGAGCTCGCGGCCGAACGCGATCTTTCGGGAGCCCGCTGCGGGATCGTCCGGATGGTTGACGGCGTCGAGCTCCTCGCTCTGCCCTTCCGGGTAATTCTCGATCACGACCTTCAGGGGCCGCAGTACCGCCATGCGGCGCAGCGACGACTTGTTGAGATCCTCGCGGATGCAGAATTCCAGCATGCCGACATCGACCACGCTGTTGGCTTTTGCCACGCCGATGCGCTTGATGAATTCGCGGATCGCCGCCGGCGGCACGCCGCGCCGCTTCAGGCCGGCGATGGTCGGCATCCGCGGATCGTCCCAGCCGGCGACATGGCCGCCACGCACCAGTTCGGTCAGCACCCGCTTCGACAACAGCGTGTAGGTGAGATTGAGCCGCGCCATTTCGTACTGTCGCGGTTTCGACGGCACCGGCAGCCGCTCTAGCAGCCACTCATAGAGCGGCCGGTGGTCCTCGAATTCCAGCGTGCAGATCGAGTGGGTGATGCCCTCGATCGCGTCGGACTGGCCGTGGGCGTAATCGTAGCTCGGATAGATCGACCAGCTGTCGCCGGTGCGCGGATGGTGCGCATGCAGGATGCGATACAGCACGGGGTCGCGCAGGTTGATATTACCGGAGGACATGTCGATTTTGGCGCGGAGCACGCGCGCGCCATTGGGAAACTCGCCTGCCTTCATGCGGCGGAACAGATCAAGGTTTTCCTCCGCCGAGCGGTCGCGGAACGGGCTGTTCTTGCCGGGCTCGGTCAGCGTGCCGCGCTTGACGCGGATTTCCTCCTGCGACTGGTCGTCGACATAGGCATGGCCTGATCGAATCAGGCCCTCCGCCCATTCATACAGCCGCTCGAAATAATCAGAGGCGTAATAGAGGTCGGTTCCCCAGTCGTAGCCGAGCCAGCGCACGTCGGCCTGAATCGAATCGATATACTCCTGCTCTTCCCGGGTCGGATTGGTGTCGTCGAAGCGCAGGTGGCAGCGGCCGTCAAATTCCTGGGCGATGCCGAAATTGAGGGCAATCGACTTGGCATGGCCGATATGCAGATAGCCGTTCGGCTCCGGCGGGAAGCGCGTCACGATCTGGCGGTATTTCCCGGCGTCGAGGTCGGCCTGGACGATATCGCGAATGAAATCGCGGCCTGTCTCTGCGGCCAGTGTTTCTGCTGTCATGTTGGTTCCCGTTCGGATTTAGCCGACCTTCTGCCAAATCCGCACCTCGCAAGGAAGGCTTTAGTTATGCACGGTTCCTGCTATACAACCCCGCGCTCCGCGCAACCCCTTAATGTCCCCGAAATGCCGCTGTAATGACCGATTCCGTCGTCACCCGCTTTGCCCCCTCGCCGACCGGCTTTCTCCACATCGGAGGCGGCCGCACCGCGCTGTTCAACTGGCTCTATGCCAAAAAGCTCGGCGGCAAGATGCTGCTGCGGATCGAGGACACCGATCGGGAGCGCTCGACCGAGCCCGCGATCGCCGCCATCCTGGACGGGCTGAAATGGCTCGGGCTCGATTGGGACGGCGACGTCGTTTACCAGTTCACGAGGGCCGCGCGCCACCGCGAGGTGGCGGAGCAGCTGCTCGCCAGCGGCAAGGCCTATCACTGCTACGCGACCTCGGAGGAACTGACCGCGATGCGCGAGAAGGCCCGCGCCGAGGGCCGCACCCGCCTCTATGACGGCCTGTGGCGCGACCGCGATCCGAGCGAGGCGCCCGCCGGCATCAAGCCGACGATCCGGCTGAGGGCGCCGCAGACTGGCGAGACCGTGATCGAGGACCAGGTCCAGGGCCGCGTGGTCTGGCAGAACGAGAACCTCGACGACGTCGTGCTGCTGCGTGGCGACGGCAATCCGACCTATATGCTCGCGGTGGTGGTCGACGACCACGACATGGCCGTCACCCATGTGATCCGGGGCGACGATCACCTGATCAACGCCGCGCGCCAGAAGCAGATCTACGATGCGCTGGGATGGGACATTCCGAGCATGTCGCACATTCCGCTGATCCACGGGCCGGACGGCTCGAAGCTTTCCAAGCGCCATGGCGCGCTGGGGGTGGATGCCTATCGCTCGCTCGGCTACCTGCCGGAGGCGCTGCGCAACTACCTCGTCAGGCTGGGCTGGAGCCATGGCGACCAGGAGATCTTTTCCACCCAGGAAATGATCGACGCCTTCGACCTCCAGGGCGTCGGCCGCTCGGCGGCGCGGTTCGACTTCGCCAAGCTGGAAAACCTCAACGGCCACTATATCCGCCACGCCGGGGATTCCGCGCTGGTGACCATGTTCGAGGACGTGCTGGATCATCTGCCGGACCGCTCGGCCCTGAAGGCCAAACTCAACGACACCACGCGCGCGCAACTGCTGCAGGCCATGCCGAGCCTCAAGGAGCGCGCCAAGACGCTGATCGAGCTGATCGACAGTGCCTATTTCATCTTCGCCGACCGCCCGCTCGAGTTCGAGCCCAAGGCGGCGGCGTTGCTGACGCCGGAAAACCGCGCGCTGATCGGCCAGCTCTGTGGCGCGCTTGAGCCGGTTTCGCCGTGGACCGCGGCAACCACGGAAGCTGCGATGCGCGCCTTCGCCGATGCCAGCAACCTCAAGCTCGGCGCGGTGGCGCAGCCGCTGCGGGTGGCGTTGACCGGCCGCACCACGTCGCCGGGAATTTTCGACGTGCTGGCGGTGCTGGGGCGCGAGGAATGCCTGGCCCGGCTCGCCGACCAGACCCCCTCATAAGGTGGTATTGCAGGCCGGCCGCGGCCGTCTTGCAGTGCAAACAGCAATAAGCTACCCATTTCGAGGTACTTTCAGAACACCCGGTTTGCCGCGCCAGCCATCGCGTTATGGCGCGCCCGGCCGCCGGTTTTCGCAACGATCTCATCGGGGACTACACGATGGACGCCACTTCCAAGAAATCCGCCACGCTGACCGTCGGCAACAAGAGCTATGATTTCCCGATTTTGAGCGGCACCGTCGGGCCCGATGTCATCGACATCGCCAAGCTCTACGCCCAGGCCGGCATGTTCACCTATGACCCCGGCTTCACCTCGACCGGCAGTTGCCAGTCCAAGATCACCTATATCGACGGCGACGCCGGCATTCTGGAATACCGCGGCTATCCGATCGAGCAGTTGGCGGAAAAAGGCGACTTTCTCGAAACCTGCTACCTGCTGCTCTACGGCGAACTGCCGACCCCGGCGCAAAAGGCCGATTTCGACAGCCGCGTGATCCATCACACCATGGTCCACGAGCAGATGGCCCGCTTCTACCAGGGCTTCCGCCGCGACGCCCATCCGATGGCGATCATGGTGGCGGCGGTCGGCGCGCTGGCCGCGTTCTATCACGACTCCACCGACATCAACGATCCGCGGCAGCGCATGATCGCGTCGATGCGCATGATCGCGAAAGTTCCGACACTGGCCGCGATGGCGTTCAAATACACCATCGGTCAACCCTTCATGTATCCGAAGAACTCGCTCTCCTTTGCCGAGAACTTCCTGCAAATGTGCTTCGGGGTGCCCTGCGAGGACTACAAGATCAATCCGGTGCTGGCCGACGCGCTCGACAAGATCTTCATCCTGCATGCCGACCACGAGCAGAACGCCTCGACCTCGACGGTGCGCATCGCCGGGTCCTCCGGCGCCAATCCGTTCGCCTGCATCGCCGCCGGCATCGCCTGCCTGTGGGGCCCGGCGCATGGCGGCGCCAATGAAGCCGCCCTGGCGATGCTCGCCGAGATCGGCAGCGTCGACAAGATTCCCGAATTCATCGCCAAGGTGAAGGACAAGAACAGCGAAGTCCGCCTGATGGGTTTTGGCCATCGCGTCTACAAGAATTACGATCCGCGCGCCAAGATCATGCAGAAGATGTGTCACGCGGTGCTGGCCGAGACCGGCCATGGCGACGATCCGATGCTGAAGGTCGCACTGGAGCTGGAAAAGATCGCGCTGAGCGATCCCTACTTCATCGATCGGAAGCTCTATCCGAACGTCGATTTCTATTCGGGGATCACGCTGAAGGCGATGGGATTCCCGACCTCGATGTTCACCGTGCTGTTTGCGGTCGCCCGCACCGTCGGCTGGATCAGCCAGTGGAGCGAAATGATCGAGGACCCGCAGCAGAAGATCGGCCGCCCGCGCCAGCTCTACACCGGCGTCGCCCGCCGCGACTACGTCGCGATCGACAAGCGCAAGTAAGCGCGCAGGCGTTGCGATAATTTGAAAGCCGGATGCGACTTTCGCATCCGGCTTTTTCGTCTGGATTGTAGGGTGGGCAAAGCGCAGCGTGCTCACCCATACTACCCCGCCCCGCGCGCCTTCCGCATCGTCGCCAGCACGATATCCGCCGCGCGCGTGCTTGGCGTCGCGTTGCCGGTCGACATGATCGCGTCGATCCCTGCAAACGCCTCGACCTGCCGCCGCCGTAGCGGCGTTTCCTCCAGCACGTCGCGCAGCGCGCGCGACAGGTTTTCCGGCGTGCAGTCGGTCTGCAAAAATTCCGGCACCACATTGTCGCCGACCACGAGGTTGGCGAGGATCACCGAGGGGACGTTGATCATCCGCAGCATGATCCAGGCTTCGATCGCGCCGGTGCGATAGGCCGTCACCATCGGCACGCCTGATAGCGCCAGCTCCAGCGTGACGGTGCCTGACTTGGCCAGCGCCGCGCGCGCAATCCGGAACGCGGCCCGCTTCTCGCCCTCGCCGATCACGATCCGGGGCTGCACCGGCCAGTTCACGACGCCTTCCCGCACCGCTTCGACCAGATGCGGCATGGTCGGCAGGATCAGTTCGAACGCCACGCCCTCGTCGCGCAGCCGGCCGAGCGCCGCGCCGAACACCGCCATGTGATGCCTGATCTCGCTGCGGCGGCTTCCCGGCAGCACCAGCAGGACCGGCGCGGTTTCGTCGCGGCGCTTCTGCTCGTCGGGCCCGGGCCGAAGCGTGCCGATCTGTTCGATCAGGGGATGACCGACATAGCTGCAAGGCGGGCCGCGCAGCTTGCGATATTCCTCGGGCTCGAACGGCAGCAGCGCCAGCACATGATCGACATAGGCGGTCATCGCGCGCGCCCGGCCGGGACGCCAGGCCCAGACCGAAGGCGATACGTAGTTGACGATCGGGATCGCGGGATCGCGCGCGCGGACGCGGCGCGCCACGCGATGGGTGAAATCCGGACTGTCGATGATGACAAGCACATCAGGCGAGGCCTGCGTCACCGCCGCGGCGGTCTCAGTGATACGCCGCAGCAGCATCGGCAGCTGCTTCACCACGGCCGCGAGGCCCATGATCGACAATTGCTCGATCGGAAACAGCGACGCCAGTCCCTCGCGCGCCATCGCCTGGCCGCCGACGCCCTCGAAACGGACCGCGCCGCCGAGCCGCTGGCGCAGCACCTTCATCAGGCTGGCGCCGAGCCGGTCGCCGGATTCCTCCGTCGCAATCAGGAATATTTTTCGTGCGACGGTTGTTCGTGGCGGAATCACGCGGGCAAACCCGTCACGAACAGGCCGGCCGCGTCGGCGGCCGCGATCATGGCCTGCGGTTCGACCACGATGGTATGGCCGGCGACGATGGCAATGCCGGCGAGGCCGGCCTCGATCGTGCGCTCGACGGTGCGCGGCCCGATGGTCGGCAGATCGAAGCGCAAATCCTGACCGCTCTTAGGCGCCTTCACCAGCACGCCGCGCGGCGCCTTGGCGCGGATCCGGCCCTCGCCGCGCAACCGCGCCACCCGCGCCAGCAGGCCATCGGTGCCCTCGATGTCTTCCACGGCGACCACATGGCCGTCGATCACGATGGCTGCCTGGCCGATGTCGAACGGGCTCAGCGCCCGCAACACCTCACGCCCGCGCGCGATGTCGGCGGCGGCCTTGTCGTCCGGCGCGGTCCGGGTGACGCTCCCCTCGGGCATCAGCAGGTCGGGGGCGACGTCCTTGATTCCGACCATCCGAAAACCGTCGCGTTCGAGGATGCGGCCGATCCCTGACAGCAGATGATCGTCGCCGCCGCGGAACGCCGCCCAGACCCGGCCGAGCATGCGAATGGTGGTCCAGTCCAGCCGGATCTCCGACAGCGCCGGCCGCACCAGCGTGCCGATGAACACCAGATCGCGGCAGTTCTCGCTGCGAAACAGTTTGATGGCCCGGCCGACCTGGCCGACCGCGATCCAGTGATGGCGAAAGCGCTGCACGGCAATCGGATCGCAGGCGCCCTTCAGCGCGAACAATACGGGTTTGAGACCGCGCGCGATCAGCGAGTCGGCCACCGCGAACGGCATGACGCCGCCGGCCGCGATCACGCCGACCGGCGAAGAAATCTGCAAAGCCTCATCCGTCATGGCATGCCCCCGACGCCCCAAGGATCAAGATCAAGGATCAAGGTCAAGGATCAAGGCGTCTTGCCGGCCTTCCGCGGCTGACACAACTCGCGATGCTTTCCGGCATCGATGAAATCGAGAATTTCCGCAATCGCAGGATCGGCATCCGCGTGTTGCCGCGCCTCGTTGAGACGTTCGGCAAAGACACCGGAGCCGTGAAACAGCTTCAGATAAAACGATCGGACCCTGGCGAGCCGCTCGCGGCTGAACTTGCGGCGCTTCATGCCGACGATGTTGAGGCCTGAAAGGTGGGCGAACTGGCCATTCGCCAGGCTGTACGGAATGACGTCGCCGCGTACGGCGGTGAGTGCACTGACCATTGCTTGCGAGCCGACGCGGCCGAACTGATGCACCGCCGACAGCCCGCCCATGAAAACGAAATCGCCGATCTCGCAATGGCCGCCCAGCGTCGCCGAGGTCGCGAAGATCACGTCGTTGCCGACCACGCAGTCATGACCGACATGGCTGCAGTTCATGAAGTAACCGCGATCGCCGACGCGGGTGATGCCGCCGCCGGCCGCCGTGCCGGCGCTCATGGTCGACTGCTCCCGGACGGTGCAGCCCTGGCCGATCTGGAGTCGTGTCAGTTCGCCGCGCCAGGCCAGCGATTGCGGCGGGGTGCCGAGCGAGACAAACGGATAGATCGTGCAGCCGTCGCCGATCGTGGTCTGCGCGGTGACATAGACATGCGCGAGCAGCTTGCAGTTGGCGCCGATCACCACGTTGGCCCCGATCACGCAATAGGGCCCGATCGAGGTGCCCGCGCCGATCACAGCACCATCCTCAATCCGCGCGGTGGGATCGATCATACTCATCGAAGGGTCCGGTAAGGCCAAGTGGTGGAGTTTGTTAATGTGTAAGCTTTTCCGGTGGTTAGCGCGACATCGCTGAGCTGTCCAGTGACGTATGGTTACGCCATGTTGCGGCAAGCCGGTATCCGCCGATGCGCGCAAAAGACGAGCCGATGCAAAGCTAGTCGGTCAGCATCGCGCCAACGTCGGCCTCGGCGACGGTGACGCCATTGACGATGGCGTCGCCGTGAAACCACCACATGGCCTTGCGGCGGCCGATACTGCGCATGTGGTATTCGATGGTATCGCCGGGCATCACCGGCTTGCGGAACTTGCACTTGTCGATGGTGAGGAAATAAACCGCGCGCGGCTTCTCGGTGCCTTCGACCGATTTGATGCCGATCACGCCGGCGGTCTGCGCCATGGCCTCGATCATCATCACGCCGGGATAAACCGGGCGATCGGGAAAATGCCCCTGGAAGCACGGCTCGTTGAAGGTGACGTTCTTGATGCCGGTGCCGGAATAATCGGTCCGGATATCGATCACCTTGTCGATCAGCAACATCGGAAAACGATGCGGCAGCGTCTTGAGGATCTCATTGATATCGACCAGCGCAAACCTGACTGCTGCCTCCTCCATCACTCCCGCCCCTCGCCCTTCGGATCGGCTGCACTATCGCGCGCCAGACGCTCCACTGCCACGATTTCCCGGAACCATTGCCTTGTCGGCTTGGCAAAATGGCCGCCCCAGCGGCCGTTGGCCGGGATGTCATCCTTGACGGCACTCATCGCCGTGACCTGGGCGCCGTCGCCGATCTTGAGATGGTTGTTGATCCCCACCTTGGCGCCCAACGCCACATTGTCGCCAATCGTCAGGCTGCCCGCCAGCCCAATCTGGGCGGCCAGCAGACAATGCCTGCCGATCGTCACATTGTGGCCGATCTGGACCTGATTGTCGATTTTGGTGCCCTCGCCGATCACGGTATCGCGCAGGCTGCCGCGGTCGATGGTGGTCCCGGCGCCGACCTCGACGTCGTTCTGGATCACGACGCGGCCGGTCTGCGGCACTTTCAGATGGCCATCAGGGCCGAAGAACACGAACCCGTAGCCGTCCTGCCCAATGCTGCAGCCGGGATGGATCAGAACGTTGTTGCCGATCAGCGCGGACTGGATCGCGGTATGCGCGCCGACATTGCAGTCCCGGCCGATCTGGACATTGGCGCCGATCACCGCCGCCGAACCGATCACCGTTCCGGCGCCGATTTCGACGCCTGGGCCGATCACCGCCAGCGGATCCACAATCACGCCGTCTTCCAGATGCGCCGTCGGATCGATCACCGCGGAGGGAGCAATGCCGGCATTGCCGTACCAGGATTGCGGGCGAAGGGCGTCGCTATACAGCTCGCGGGCAATCGTCACGAATTCACGGAACGGCTGCGCCGCGCGCAGGACCGCGACATGGGCAGGCACGCGGGCCTCGAAACGCGCGCTGACCAGGCACGCTCCGGCCTTGGTCGAAGCGAGTTGGTCGGCATATTTCAGGTTGTCGAAAAACGCCAGATGCATCGGTCCGGCTTCATCGAGCGAAGCCAGCCCCCTGACCTCAAGGCCGCCAAGTGTGGGATCGACCAAATGAGCTTTCGTCAACGCGGCGAGTTCGGCCAGCGTCGACGTCGGCGGTTGCTTGAAAAATGTCGGTTGCGCCATTCCACCCGTCGCGGTCCGGCCGGTGATCGAACGAGAGCCCCGGTTCTGATCAGTCACAACCGGGGTCTATCTCTGTTTTGCCGCGCTCTCTTCACGCGAACTGGAAATCCACTTCGCTCGAAAACGTCCTAGAACGATGTTCCGCCGCCAAACTTGAACTGCTGCACGCGGTCATACGCACCCTTGGTCAACGGGATCGCGTAGTCGATGCGTAGCGGACCGAACGGCGAGGCCCAGATCAAGCCAACACCGACCGAGCTGCGGACGACGTTGCCATTGTCATACACCAGTCCCGTACAGGAACCGGCCGGGAGCGGAATGGTGGTCCCGCGAATACAGCCGGGCGCATTGACTTCGTTGGTAAAGGCCCACGACGTCGGCCCCTGGTAGTCATAGAGCCCGCCGGCATCGGCATAGACCGAGCCCTTGAGTCCGATTTCCTTCGGCAGGAACCAGAACGGCATCTGCAGCTCCGCCGACACGCCCCAATATTTGGTGCCGCCGAGCGAGTCGCGGGTGCCGTAGGGGTTGATGTCGCGCGGGCCCATGCCGTTAGGCGCAAAACCGCGAACCAGATTGGAACCCATCTGGAAATGATCGAGCATGCGCAGATCGCTGTTGCCGATCTTGTTGAGAATGCCGGCCTGGACGTGAATTAACCCGACGATGTCGGAGACCAGCGGCGTGTAGTATTTCGCGTCGATCGCGCTCTTCAGATAGCTGACATCGCCACCGACGCCGGCAAAGTCCTGCTTGAAATCGACCAGCAGGCCGTCGGTCGGGTTCTTGTTGTTGTCGAGCGTATTGTAGTTCAGCGAATAGCCGATCGACGAGGTCAGCGTCTTGCCGTTCTGCAATTCCTTGCGAACCGGCAATGAGGCTTCGCCGTCGACGTAGCAGCCGAGCGCTGAGCCATTGACAGGGCTTAAGCCTGCTGGCGCGAAAAAGGCCGGGCTCGGATTATACGACGGATTCGGCGTCACGCCGTCGGCCAGGAACTGGTTGTTGTCGCAATTCCGCAGGTAATTCGGCAGCGAGATCTTCTGCTGATAGATCGAATAGCGAACCTGCAGCGACAGATCCTCGCGCAGGCTGAAGCCGATCCTCGGGCTGAAGCCGATCGTGCTGGTGCCGTACGAGATATAGGAGTTGGCGAGCTGTTCGCGCTGGTACAGGTCAAGCCCGAGCGCCACGCGATAGTCCAGCAGGTAGGGCTCCACGAACGACAGCGAGTAACCGCGCGCATACTGGCCATAGGTCACCGATGCCTTCGCATAGAGACCGCGGCCGAGGAAGTTGCGCTCGGAGATGCTGACCTCGGCAAGCGCGCCATCGGTCGTTGAATAGCCGCCCGACACCGAGAAGTCGCCGGTCGATTTCTCCTCGAGATCGACCACGAGAATCACGCGGTCGCTGGAGGATCCGGGCTCGCTCGTGATCTTCACCGACTTGAAGAAATCGAGGTTCTTCAAGCGGCGCTCGGCGCGATCGACCAGCGCGCGGTTGTAGGCGTCGCCTTCGGACAGATCGAATTCGCGGCGGATCACGTAGTCGCGGGTGCGGCTGTTGCCGCGCACATTGATGCGCTCGATATAGGTTCGCGGGCCTTCGTCGATGGCGAAGGTGATCGAGACAGTATGCGCCTCGAAATTGCGGTCGCCGCGCGGACGCACGATGGCAAAGGCGTAACCGCGCCGCGAGGCCTCGATCTGCATTTCCTCGACGGATTTCTCCAGCGCCTCGGCGTTATAGAGCGAGCCGACATTGACGCGGGAGAATCGGCGAAGCGTGTTGGCGTCGAGCGTGCCGATGCTGGAGGCGAAATTGACCTGGGCGACCCGGTACTGCTGGCCCTCTTCGATCTTGAAGGTCACCAGGAAGCCCTTGCGCTCCGGATCGTATTCGGTGAGCGCGGCGACGACCTGCACGTCGGCATAGCCGTTCTTCAGGTAGTAGCGGCGAATCAGGTCGCGATCGGCTTCGACGCGGTCGGGATCATAGACGTCGTTACCGCCGAGGAAGCTCAGCAGGTTCGATTCCCGGGTCTTGATGACGTCCTTGAGGCGATACGACGAGTAAGCGACGTTGCCGATGAACTCGATCGATTTGATGCCGGTCTTCTGGCCCTCGGTCACCGTGAAAATCAGGTCGACGCGGTTGTTCGGCTGCTCGATGATTTCAGGAACCACGCGCACGTCATAGCGGCCGGAGCGGCGGTAGATTTCGGCGATGCGCTGGGCATCGGACTGCACCATCGGGCGCGACAGCGTCCCGCGCGGCTTGGACTGGATTTCCGTGGAAATCTGCTCGTCCTTGATCTTCTTGTTACCTTCGAAGGCAATGCGACCGATGACCGGGTTTTCCACCACGGTCACCACGAGACGCCCGCCCGCCTGGCTGATTCGCACGTCCTGGAACAGACCGGTCTCGATCAACGACTTCAGGCCGTCGTCGATTCGTCCCTGGTCGAGGCGCCCGCCGGGTCCCGGCTTGAAATACGAGCGGACAGTCTCGACATCGACGCGCCGGTTACCTTCCACCACGATCGACGCCGCAGTCTGGGCAACGGCCGCAGACGGCACAAGCATAGCGGCCAGCGTAACGGCGACCGGCATCGCGAACATGATCAGGGTGGCCAACAAGCCTCCCCGCACTCGCATTCCAACATTCATGCGCCAAGCGCCCTTGTTATTCCACGGTTGGTCCGCACCCCTACGAACCAACAGATTCCCATTCGTTGCTCTGCTTGTAGCCAATTTTGCCGGGGCGGCAAACGTCCTATCGCAGTGCAATTTCATTTTCATTCCAAGACGTTGCCTATCGGCCACGTCACAAAAAAGCCTTCTCACGATGCCGTCAGGTGCAGAATGTCGTTATAGGTCGCAAACACCATCAGCATGAGGACAAGGCCCAGTCCGATCCGGAACCCCATCTCCTGCGCCCGGTCCGACAACGGACGCCCGCGCACGGCTTCCACCGCATAGAACAAAAGGTGACCACCATCGAGCAACGGTACCGGAAACAGGTTAAGCAGTCCGATTGAGATCGAGAGCACCGCGGCCAGATGTATCAAGGCGGCAACGCCGATGGTGGCGACCTGCCCCGAAATCTGCGCGATCCGGATCGGCCCGCCGACCTGATCGGCCGCTTCGCGCCCGGTGAAGATGCCGCCAATATAGGCCATCGTGCGCTCGACCACGAACCAGGTCTCCTTGACCCCGAGCACGAGCGCGGTAGCGGGATCCACCCGCTCGGTCACGGTGTCGCCGGGATTGGTCGCGCGGGTGATCCCGAGCACGCCGAGGCGGTGAACGTTGCCGAACGAATCCTTCACTTCCCGAAGCTGCGGCGTGCCCTGAATCTGCAGGCTGGTATCGCCGCGCTTGATCGTGAACGCCAGTTGCTCGCCGGCGCGGGTGCCGACCATGCGCTGCATCTCGGAGAAGCTTGCGATCGCCTTGCCATCGATCGACGTTACGATGTCGCCGGCCTGAAACCCGGCCTTGTCCGCCGCACTGCCCGCTTCCACCTTGTCGACGCGCGCCGTCGTGCTTGGTTTGCCGAAGAACGTGAACAGGCAGGTGAAGATCACGATGGCCAGCAGGAAGTTGGCTATCGGACCGGCCGCCACGATCGCGGCGCGCGGTCCGACCTTCTTGTGGTGGAAACTGCCGGCGCGCTCTTCTGCGGTCATGGCGGAGAGCGTTTCGGACGACGGCGTCGAGGCCTCGCTCTCGTCGCCGAAGAATTTGACATAGCCGCCGAGCGGGATCGCCGAAATCTTCCAGCGGGTGCCGTGCCGGTCGTTGAAGCCGACGAGTTCGGGCCCGAAACCGAGCGAGAAGGTCAGCACTTTCACGCCGGCCCAGCGCGCCACCAGGAAATGGCCAAGCTCATGGAAGAAAACGACGATCGTCAGCACGAACAGGAAGGGGATGACGTAACCAATCAGGCCATGACTCAACGTATTGAAACTATGTAGAAAAAACTCTGCCATCCAATTCCCCTTAACCAGAGCCGTGGGCACTGTCCCAAACCCACTAGGATGCCTTTAAGGCAATTTGAGGCAAGAGGGCGGCAGCTTTATTTCTCGCATTATGGTCAACGGCGATCGCGTCGTCCGCCGACGTCAATGGAGCGAGGTTGCCGGTGCGGATCCAATCGTTCAGCGTCGCCTCAAC
>JBBQUA010000013.1:0-42852 GCA_038212905.1 Hyphomicrobiales bacterium | reverse complement strand
CGCGATCGCCAGCTTGATGCGAACCGGAATATTGGCCTCGCCGAGCCCGGGCAACAGCATCACCATCGCGCCGATGCGGGCAAATACCAGCATGAAAGTCGCGGCGAGTGCCGGCAGCAATGTGACGTCGATGCGCATGATTCATGCACATCATGCCTCAACCGCCTATGATTCGCGACGATATCCGCATCATGTAGCCGTGCAGCGATTCCGACATGAACGGCAGCGCCAGCAGCAGCGTCACGAAGATCGCCAGGATCTTGGGTACGAACACCAGGGTCTGTTCCTGGATCTGGGTCAGCGCCTGGAACAGCGACACCACGACGCCGACCACGAGGCCGACCACCATCAGCGGCGACGACACCACGACGATGGTCCAGATCGCATCGCGCGCCACATCGAGGGTTTCAGCACCGGTCATTTCAGATTCCTGTCTACTCGGGAAACATACGCCCCCGTCATTGCGAGGAGCACTTGCGACGAAGCAATCCAGCTTGTTTCCGGCTATGGATTGCTTCGCTGCGCTCGCAATGACGACATTCGTCAGATCGGCATCCGCATGATGTCTTCGTAGGACTGGATCATCCGGTCGCGCACCGACACCAGCGTCGAGACCGCGACGTCGGTTTCGGCAACCGCCGTCACTACGTCCATCACGTTGGCCTTGCCCGTCGTCATCGCCACCGTCTGCGCGTCGGATTTGCGGCCGGCCTCCATCACGCTGCCGAGCGCCTCCTTGAGCACCGCGCCGAAGGATTGACCGCCACCGATTTCGGCGCCCTTGCTGGCGCCAGCGCCGGCGCTGGAGGTCATGCGGGCGAGTGCGGCGTAGGCATTTGCAGCGACTGTGGGTGAAGCCATGGCTTAAGGTTTCCTGTTCAGGCCTTGAGGATGTCGAGCGTGCGTTGAATCATCCGGCGCGTGGCGCTGATGATGTTGAGGTTTGCCTCGTAGGATCGTTGTGCTTCGCGCATGTCGGTCATTTCGATCACCGAATTGACGTTGGGATATTTGACGTTGCCGGCGGCGTCCGCCGCCGGATTGTTGGGCTCGTATCTGACCCGGAACGCCGACGCGTCGGGCCGCACCCTGCCGAGCGTCACGACCCTGGCATCCAGCGTGCGGTCGAGTTCGGAGGAGAAGGTCGGGACCTTGCGGCGATAGGGATCGCCGCCGGCGGTCTGCGCGGTGGAATCCGCGTTGGCGATATTTTCCGAGAGCACCCGCATCCGTCCCGCCTGCGCGCGCAGGCCGGAGGTCGCGATGCTCATCGATCGGCCGAAGTCATTTCCGTCGCTTGCCATGATCGCGTTTCCTTAAAGCTCAGCGCTTGCCGATGGCGGTTTTCAGAAGCCCCAGGCTGCGGGTGTAGAGCGAGGTGGCCGCGGCGTAGTCCATCTGGTTGGCGGAGACCTTGAGCATCTGGTCTTCAAGATTGACGGCGTTGCCGGCGGGCCTGGTATGGAACCCGCCCCGGCCTTGCTGCGCGAAGGTGTCGCCGCCGCCCGCGGGGGCGATGTGGCTGGTGCTGGTGCGCATCACCGCCAGCGATCCCATCGCTGCCGGGGTTGCGCCGTTTTTGTCGAATTTCGGCTCGACCAGATCGCGCGGCCTGAAGTTCGGCGTGTCGGAATTGGAGATGTTTTCGGCG
Source organism: Hyphomicrobiales bacterium (assembly GCA_038212905.1). Lineage (GTDB taxonomy): Bacteria > Pseudomonadota > Alphaproteobacteria > Rhizobiales > Xanthobacteraceae > Bradyrhizobium. The sequence goes on along the minus strand of JBBQUA010000013.1, from coordinate 41,201 downwards.
AGCACGCGCTGGCGCTCCTGGTGCCACTGCATCTTGGTACGCAGCGCCGACAACATCGGAAAATCGTTGATAGCCATCGCATCGGCCCCGTTACGTCAGGGGCACGGCGCCGCTGAGGTAGGCAGAATTTGCCGTGTGTATGGTTAACAACGGGTTAAAATCGCCCGATGTAACCGTGCACAACCGGCCATGGCCGGGCGCCGATGGCGTTCCAGCCTGCAACAGAGCGCATTTTCGCCACGAAAGCTGCGTTAACCAAGCGCGCGGGGCGCTCAGAAGTCGTTTTGGCTCAAGCGATTCTTGGTTTATTAAGATGCGCGGCCGGCACTTCTTGCCGTGGGGAATTAAGACATACGGCTGATCTTCGGGCTTTCTGGGCCTCAAGGTTTGTCCGGGTCCGGTCCGCCGGACGAACGAGATATGTGAAGAAAGCGCTATTGGGGACATAGCATGTCGCAACCACTTCTATTCTTCTTCTCGTTCGTGGCCGTGCTGGCCCTGATCGGCCTCGCAGCCTGGCTGGTTCGCCGATTCGCCGGCAACCGCCTCGGCGCCAATACCAATCGCGGGCGGATGCCACGGCTGGCGGTGATCGACGCTGCCGCGGTCGATGGTCGCCGGCGGCTGGTACTGGTGCGGCGCGACAACATCGAGCATCTGCTGATGATCGGCGGGCCCACCGACATCGTCGTCGAAGCCAATATCGTGCGCGCCATGCCCGGACGGGAACAGGCGCCACGGCCCGCCGTCGGCGGCGGCACCGAGCCGGCGCCCCGGATCGCGCCGCTGCCCGACACCAACTGGAGCGATGGCGAGGCTGCCAGGTCTGACATGTTCGACCATGCCGAACCGCAGATGCCCGAGCCGCCGCCGCGGCCGGTTCGCCCCTCCTTTGCCGACGAAGTGCGCCGCCCGGCACCGCCGCCGATGCCCGAACGGCGTCCCGAGCGCACCGATCCGATGGCCGGCTTCGCGCCGGAGCCGCTGGGTGGCCGGCCCGAGCCCCGCCTCGAGCTGCGGCCGGAACCGATGCCGTCCCGGGTCACCTCGCGCAGCGAGCCCATGATGCCGCGGCCGCCACGGCCCGAACCGCCGAAGGCGCCGCCGCGCGCGCCCGAACGCGCCGCCGCACCGCCGCCGCCTCCAGTTGCGCCGCCGCCGCCTCCCTCCGCGCAGTCCAGCGCCGACCAGAATCTCGCCGAGATGGCGCAGCGGCTGGAAGCCGCCCTGCGCCGGCCGGCCGGCGAAACCGTAGCACCCCCGGTGGCGCCCGAGCCGCCGCAAGGCCGCGCCGCACCGCGCAACGAGCCGATGCCACCGCCACCGCCAGCGCCGGCACCGATGAAGAGCGGCTTCGAGAATCTCGAAGACGAGATGGCGTCCTTGCTGGGCCGTCCAAAGAACCCTTCGTGAGGCCGGCGGCCTCCCCGCGTAGAGTTGTTTTATTCCTTGCCACACTGATATCAGCCGGAGCGCTCGCAGCTCCGGCGTTCGCGCAGGATATCAGCATCAACCTCGGCGGCGGTGGCGGCGGCGTCACCGAGCGCGCGATCCAGATGATCGCGCTATTGACGATCCTGTCGGTCGCGCCATCGATCCTGATCATGATGACGTCGTTCACCCGGATCGTGGTGGTGCTGTCATTGCTGCGCACCGCCTTGGGCACCGCGACCGCGCCGCCGAATTCCGTGATCATTGCGCTGGCGATGTTCCTGACCGCGTTCGTGATGGGGCCGGTGCTGCAGAAATCCTATGATGACGGCATCAAGCCCCTGATCGCCAACCAGATCGGCATCGAGGACGCGCTGCAGAGAGCGTCGGTGCCGCTGCGCGGCTTCATGCAGAAGAACGTGCGCGAGAAGGATCTCAAGCTGTTCATCGACCTGTCGAAGGAGCCGCCGCCGGCGACGCCCGAGGATCTGTCGCTGCGCATCCTGGTGCCGGCCTTCATGATCTCGGAACTGAAGCGCGCCTTCGAGATCGGGTTCCTGTTGTTCCTGCCGTTCCTGATCATCGACCTCGTGGTCGCCAGCGTGCTGATGTCGATGGGCATGATGATGCTGCCGCCGGTGGTGGTGTCGCTGCCGTTCAAACTGATCTTCTTCGTGCTGGTCGACGGCTGGTCACTGGTGGCGGGAAGCCTGGTGCAGAGTTACGGCGGGTAGACCTGTTGTGTTGGCGTGAGCCCAACACAAAATCGCGAAAACAACCCCATGCACAGTAGGATCGGGCTCCGGCTCGCTCTCGCTCTCGCTCTCGCGGCGTTTGGGCTGTGCCAAAACGGGGCGTCGAGACGAATATCTTAATATTTGCCCGTCGGGTCGCCAAATTTCAGAATAATTTCAGAATTTTGCGGCCCTCCCGTCAGGACGCCACTGTCAGGCCATGCATTAATTCCGGCAAGGCCGACAGGGTTGGGGGGCGGCGACGATATGTGGCGGAAACAACACATTCGCGCCGCGAGACAAAAATCGATCGACACCCAAAAACGCACGGTTACTGCCAACTCGGCGCTCGTTAGCGTTAAATTCGTTGGCAGATATTGCAAAGGGTTACCCGATTTAAACACGACGAAAAATCGTGACAACCATATTGAGTAACGGGGTTTGAGGTGAATTTTTTGCGTCATAGGACGCCTGCGTGTGCCGCGAGTCGATGTCTCGCCGAGGCCGGATTCGCGGTATTGTTGCGGTGCGCCTGGCGCAAGCTTCTTCCGACCCTGTTGTTTCCTGCCAGCCTGGCGATGCTGCCGGCCTCGGCCGCTGCCCAAACCGCCTCGCAGATTACCCCGCCGACTTTCGCGCCGAACCTCGAACGCGGCAGCGGCGTCGTGATTCCGGGAGCCCCCGGACTCCAGGCGCCAGCGGGCGCCGAAAAACTGTTCGTCAAACTGTCCGGCGTGAGCGTCACCGGCGGGTTGGCGGAGTTGACGGCGGCGATTGCCGATCTCGAAACAAAACTCTCCGGCCGCCGCGTCTCCGGCGCCGAAGTGTTCGCCGCCGCCCGTGAACTGGAAGCGGCCTATGCGAAAGCCGGTTATGTGCTGGTGCGGGTGATCCTGCCGCCACAGAAACTGGTCGACGGTGCACGGCTGAAGCTCGTCGTGGTCGACGGCTTCATCGAGCGCGTCGAGACCAAAAACCTGCCCGAACGCGTGCGTGATCGCATCACGCGTCTGGTCGGACCATTGACCGGACGGCGCGGTATCACGCTCAGGGAAATCGAGCGCCGGGTGCTGTTGGCCGGCGATACGCCGGGCGTGATCCTGCGCTCCACGCTGGCGCCGGGAACCGGCCAAGGCGCCACCGTGCTGGTGATCGATGCCAAGTACCAGGCGGTCTCGGAGATCCTGACTTACGACAACACGCTCTCGAAAGCGTTGGGCCGAACCACGCTGGGAACAGGCCTCGACTTCAACAGCGTCGCCGGCTGGGGCGAACTGGTGTATCTGCGCGCCAGCGGCCATCCCGGCGGCGGCGAGAACGGGTTCTTCGAGCGCTATCCACGCAACCGCACGCTGGCGGCGGGGGTCATTCTGCCGCTGTGGGTCGACGGCCTGACCTTCAACGCGGAATATACCAACGCCCACACCACACCGGTGCAGGTCGCCGGAATCCAGACCACCGACGTGTTCGAACGGCTGTCCTTGCGGCTGCGCTATGCCTGGCTGCGCGGCCGCATCGCCAACTTCAACAGCGAACTCGCGCTCGACGCGCAGGACGAGAAGCAGAGCCTGTTCGTCGCCACGGTACCGGTAACGCTGTCGCAGGATCGCTTACGGATCGTCCGCTTCGTCAACGACGGCGACGTGCTGACGCCGTGGGGCGCCGTGATCTCCGGCCGCGCCACCGCGTCGTTCGGCACCGTTGGACTCGGCGCGCGCACCGCGGCCCAGGCAACGCCGATCCTGCCGCTTTCACGGCAGGGCGCCGACGCCAGCTTCAACAAGTTCGACATCGTGCTGGGCTATAACCAGACTCTGCTCGATCATCTCGCGATCAGCCTGACGGCACGGGGACAATATTCGTTCAACGCGCCGCTGCTGCGCAGCGAGCAGATCGGCATCGCTAACACCTCGGGCCTGTCGGCATTCGACGCCGGCTCCATCGTCGGCGATCAAGGCTATGTGGTGCGCGGTGAAGTATCCTCGCCCTGGGCCGTGCCGCTGCAAAACCCGTCCTTTGGACCAATGGGGCCGACCATCGGCGTGGTCGCATCGCCCTATCTGTTCGGCGCCTATGGCGAGGTGTCCTTGCAGAATCCGACGGCGCTGGAAGCGCCACGCATTCATGCCTCTTCCTTCGGCGCAGGCCTGCGACTGGGCGGCGGCGCCGTCGGCACGCTGTCGACGGGGTCGCTCAGCCTGGAATACGGCCACGCAAGGCGCAGCGACGGCGTGCCGGCGGGAAATCGTTTCACAATAGTTTCGGCGTTCAGATTTTAGCTAGGGCATTTTGCCATGAGAGATTCTGTCGAACATTCCTTGATTGCTTTCGCTCGACGTCGCTCCGTCAAGCGCACGCTGTTGCTGCTGGCGACCACGGCATTGACCTCGCCCCTTCTGGTCGTCGTGGCGCAGGCGCAGAACCTGCCGACCGGCGGCAGCGTCGCAGCCGGCAATGTCGCGATCGCGCAACCCTCGGCGAACCAGCTTAATATTACCCAGTCGAGCCAGAGCGCGGTCGTCAACTGGCAAAGCTTCTCGGTCGGGCAAGGCAGCGCCGTCAATATCGCACAACCCAACAGTTCAGCGGCGCTGCTCAACCGCGTTACCGGCAACACGCCGTCGACAATTTCCGGCTCCATCACCGCGAACGGCCAAGTGTATCTCGTCAATCCCAACGGCATCGCGATCACTCAAAGCGGCACCGTCAATACCGGCGGCTTCGTCGCCTCCACCCTCGGCATCTCGGACGCCGACTTCATGGCCGGCAAGCGGACCTTCACCGGTAATGGCGCCTCGGCCGCGGTCAGCAATGCCGGCAGTATCAATGTCGGCCGCGGCGGCTATGCGGCGCTGATCGGCGGCACCGTATCCAATTCCGGCAGCATCAACGTGCCGCTCGGCAAGGCCGGCCTCGGATCCGGCGAACAGGCAACACTCGATTTTTCCGGTGACGGGTTCCTGCAGGTGGCGGTGCCGACATCGGCCGGCGGCAGCGGCGCACTGATCAGGAATTCGGGCTCGATCACCGCCGATGGCGGCAGCGTCACCATCTCGGCGGCGACGGCCCGCGAGGCCGCGCGCAACGCGGTCAACATCTCCGGATTCGTGCAGGCGCGATCGATCGACGGACATACCGGCGCCATCGTCATCGGCGGCGGTGCTGGCGGCAAGGTCAAGATCTCCGGGCGTCTCGATGCCTCCTCACCTCACGGAACCGGCGGTCGCATCAACGTCACCGGCAATAACATCAAGCTTAGGGAAGCCACCGTCGACGCGTCCGGCAAGACCGGCGGCGGCAGTATCGCCATCGACGGCGGTATCAGGGGCTCCGGTCCCCTTCAACGCGCCGAAACCACCAGCATCGACAGCAACACCGTCATCAGGGCCGACGCCGTCACGTCAGGCAATGGCGGCAACGTCGTGGTCTGGTCGGATCAACTCACCACCTTTGCCGGCACCATCAGCGCCCAGGGCGGCGCGCTCGGCGGCGACGGCGGCTTCGTCGAGACGTCGGGCAAGGAGCGCCTCTCGGTTCGGGATACCGCCTTTGTCAACACGCTCGCGCCGATGGGGGCGACGGGCAACTGGCTGCTCGATCCGCGCAACATCACGGTCGCCACCGGCGGCGCGGCGACGCTACCAGAGGGTTCGTTCGGCAGCGGCAACAATGCATCCGATATCACCATTGCACCGACGACGATCAACGCCGCCGCCTCCAATGTGACGCTGCAGGCCAATAACGACATCACGATCAACAACAACATCGGCATGACCAATTCGGTGATGCTGACGCTGAACGCCGGACGCAGCATTCTGGTGAATGCCAACGTCGTCTCGAAGGGCGGCTTTACCGCGACGATCAACGACGCCGGCGCGGCAAGCGCCAACCGCAGCGCCGGCAAGGCCGCCTTCACGATGGCCGCGGGCACGTCGATCTCGACGGTGCCGACGACGGCCGTTGCAGCAGGCGCGATCAGCATCACCACGGGCACGTTGGCAGCCGACAGTACGGGGGCAACATCGCTGGCGGCGAACGTCGGCGATATTACGCTGGCCGCGCTGAACAGTTCCGGGTTCGCCGGCGCCACGACAAGCGCAGGTGGCAACGTCACGGTCACCAACTCGCAGGGCAACATTCTCTCGGCGGCAAGCGGTACGGTCACGATCACGGCAAACGGCGCCACGCCATCGGGCGGAAGCAACGTCGCCGGCGGCGCGGGCGGGACCATCCAGCTTACGGCAACCAACGGCGCCATCGGCAGCTCGGTGACTTCGCTCGGTGCGATTTCGGCGACCGGCGGAGCCGGACGCGCGACCAATGCAAACGGCGGCAATGGCGGCGCCGTAACGCTCACGGCCGGAACCAGCATCTGGGACAGCGCCATCACGACGACAGGCGGCCTGAAGGCCGGCACGGGTACCAACGGTACCACCGGCGCTATCCAGAACTTGGCGACCAACGGCTCGATCACGATGACGACCGACAGCCTCAGTGCGGGTGCCCTGACATTCACGGCCAATGCCGGCAGCGGTGTCGTCACGATCCAGTCGCTCACCCCGTCCACGACGATGGGCATCAACAACAGCGGCAGCGCGCTGAACCTGACGGCGGCGAACCTGGCGTTGATTACCGCCAAGACGCTCAACTTCGGTTCGGCGGCCATGACCGGCCAGATCACCCTCGGTGCGGCGACACTGCCGGGCTCGATCGGCAACGTGGTCGTCACCACCGCCAGCCCCGACCTCGTCGCGGACGGCGCGATCAAGGTGACCGGCAATATCACCGGCGCCACCGGCAATCTGGCGCTGAATGCGACCGCCTCGGACATCTACCTGCTGGGCGGCACGATCAGCGTCGGCACGTTCTCCGCCAATGCGGCGACCTACATCACAAGCGCCGGCGGCACATATTCAAATACGAGCGGTACGGCGGCGTTTTCGGCGGGAACGGCTGCAGGAATTGGCGACCCCAATTACGGAAATCTGAGTTTTCTGGGCACGGTTGCGGCTGGCACCCTGACGCTCAACGCGCAAGGCATCGTGTATTCGGGCTTTACCATCAATGCGAACAACCTCCTGGTTCAGGGCGGCGGCACGTTCAATCTTTTCACGGCTTCGACTCTCGACCAGACCACCAGCACCAACACGATCGGCACCATCGCGTCCAACGTCACCGGCACCTTGAATGTTTCGAACAACGCCAGCCTGGCCATCGGCTCGGTTGGAGGCATCAACGGCGTGACCGCGGGCACGTTCCGGGTGACCTTCGCCGGCACGCGCACGCTGACGCAGACGCAGGCCATCAACGCCAACACGATGGTGTTGCGCACGACCAACGTCGTGAGCACCTACAGCCTGACCAATGCCAACAACCAGATCGGCACCTTCGCGGCCAGCGTCGGCGCCAACGGGACACTCAGGCTTTCCGGGACCAACGGCCTCACCATCGGCGGCGCCCTGACCGACGATAACGGCAATGCGCTCGCCACCGGCATCACGGCGGGGACGCTGACATTGAGCAATACCGGCCCCGTCGCACAGAACGGCAGGGTATCGGCGACCAACCTCGAATTGCTCGGCACCGGCGGCAATTATATCCTGAACAACCCGTCAAACGTGATCGGTACACTTTCGGCGAATACCGGCAGCATCAACGTGGCGCGCACCAGCGCCGCCGCGCTGACGGTCGGAACGGCGGGCGGAACCAGCGGCATCACGACGACAGGCGCGGTGACGCTCGCCGGCAACAGCACGGCCGTCGGCGGCATCACGGTCAACGGCGCCATCAACTCCGGCGGCGATGTCCGCCTGCTGAGCGCGGGTGGCATCGCGGTCAATGCCAACATCACCGCGACTGGCGGCAAGGGAATCCGGCTTCTGCCCGATACCGCTGCGAGCGGCTCTGTCAGTCAGGCCGTCACGTTCGGCGGCGGCGCCAAGGCCACCACCAGCGGCGCAGGCGCCACCTCGATCTATTTCAACACGACAAGCTATACGAGCCCGTCGCAAAATTACGCGACCAATGTCAACGGTACGCTGATCCCGTACATGTACGTAGCCACGCTCGCTAACCTGCAAGCGATGCAGACTAACTTGACGGGCAACTACGCGCTCAACAAGGACATCGATGCCAGTTCGAGCGCGGCGATGAACGGCGGCGCGGGTTTCGCGCCGGTGGGCAACGGCTCCGGCGCGTTCGGGGGCCGGTTTGACGGTCTGAGCCACGTCATCAGCGGACTGACGATCAATCGTCCAGGCGAGAACTTCGTCGGCCTGTTCGGCAACGCCAGCAACGCGACGATCTCGAATGTCGGCCTGGCCGGCGGCAGCATCACCGGCGGCGTTGCGGTTGGCAGCCTTGTCGGCTCCCAGTTCGGCGGCTCGGTCAGCAACAGCTATTCGTCGGCGACGGTCACGGGAAACTCGTCGGTCGGCGGCCTTGTCGGCTTCGCCGATGGCACGATCAGGACGTCCTATGCGACCGGCAATGTCAGCGGCAGCGATTCCGTCGGCGGCATCGCCGGCTATCTCAGCGGCACCATTACGCAGTCGTATGCGACCGGCGCGGTAACGGGAACTTCGAAGGTCGGCGGACTCGTTGGCGAGCTCGAGCCGGGACTGGGCGCCCTGTCGTCATCGTATTGGGACACCCAGACCAGCGGTCGAGCCAACGCATTCGGCTCCGGAAGCACCTCCGGCGCCACCGGCCTCACCACCGCGCAGTTCACCTCCGCATCCAATTTCGCCGGCTGGACCTTCGGCACCACCGCTGGCGGCCCGGGCTGGGTGATCGTGGATGCCAATTCGACGCTCAACAATGCCGGCGGCGCCGCGGGCGCCACACGGCCGATGCTGCTGTCGGAAGCATCGACCAACGGCACCATCACCAACGCGCATCAGCTCCAGTTGATGGCGCTGAACCTCGGCGGCACCTACACCCTCGGTGGCGCGATCGACATGGCCGAGACCGCGCGCGCTTCAGGCGTGTGGCTCAACGCCGGCTTCGTGCCGGTCGGCTACGCCGCCACGAACGGAACCGGTACGGTTCCGACATCCGGCACGTTCGCCGTCACGTCGGCGAATCCGTTTACCGGCGCCTTTGACGGCAAGGGCTTCACTATCTCGAATCTGTTCATCAACCGTCCGACAACCGACTACGTCGGCCTGTTCGGCTACGCCTATAATCCCGCAGGCAACCAGATCATCAAGAACGTCAATCTCGTCGGCGGTTCGATCACCGGCCGCGATCACGTCGGGTCCATCCTTGGCGGCAACCGGGGATATCTCGACGACGGCTCCACCGTGGCCACCATTTATCTCAACGATACCACCTCGGCAGCATCGTCCTCGTCGGCGACGGTGACGGGCCGCGACTTCGTGGGCGGCTTGTACGGTTCGGTGGAGAGCTCCTGGAGCTACTTCAACACCGGCGCGGGAACGGTGAGTGGCCGCGACTACACCGGAGGCGTCGTCGGCTGGATCAACTCCAGTTCGGGTTTCAACACCGACATGCGGTCCTCGGCGACGGTGAACGGCCGCAATAACGTCGGCGGCGTAGGCGGTTACTTTGCTGCCGGTCTCAGTGGCATCAATTATGCGACCGGCAACGTCACGGCGACGGGCGACAATGTCGGCGGCTTTGCCGGCTATTTTTACGGGACGCTCTCCGGAAACTCCACTTACGCCAGCGGCGCCGTTTCCGGCGTCAACAATGTCGGCGGCCTGGCTGGTTTCAACGCTGGCCAGATCACGCAGGCCTTCGCCACTGGCGCCGTTTCCGGCAACACCAATGTTGGCGGTCTCGTCGGCAATAACGACGGAACGGCCAACAGCGGCTTTATCGACCTGTCGTTCGCGACCGGAATCGTGCGCGGCACCACGAATGTCGGCGGGCTTGTCGGCTTGAACACCAACGTCATCGGTGCGCTCAACAACACCGGCGGCGCCTATGCCACCGGCGCGGTCTACGGCACAACCAATGTCGGCGGCCTGGTTGGCTCCAATACCGGCAACAGCACCACTTCCTACGGGCGCATCGCCTCGTCCTATTCGATCGGTTACGTCAGCGGCACCACCAATGTCGGCGGCCTCGTTGGCAACAGCACGGTTTCCGGAACCAACGGCTTCATCAAGAGCTCCTATTTCAACACCGACGCATCAGGCCAGAGCAACGCGCTCGGCACCGGCACGACCGGCACCGGCGGCATCGCCACCTCGTCGATGCCCAAGACGACGGCGCAGATGCAGTCGATGGTGCTCGGCGCCGCCGGATATAACTGGTCGACCTCGGCGTGGGGCATCGGCACCGGCGCGAACATCAGTTTCGCTTATTTCAAATGGCTGTATGCGTCGGCGCCGCAGGTGGTGACCGGCACCGCCTATGGCGACCGCGGCACCACCCCGCTGGTCGGCACGGCGGCGGGTCTGTCGGTCAGCGGCCTCAGCGGCGCCGCCGCTAATGTCGCGGCCTCGGCAGTCGGCTCCACCGGCGCCAATGGCTATTATTACTTCCTGCTCCCGGCCAGCACACTCACTGGGGGCAGCCCTAAGCAGGTGCTGGCCTATACCGCCGGCGCCAGCGGCGGCGCCACGTTGCAGCAGAACGCCAGCGCATCCATCAGCGGACTGAGCATCTACGGCACCTATTTGAAGGAACAGGGTGCGGCCACGACATTGTCCACGCTCTCGACCGCGCTTTCCGCCGCAGCCGCCAGCAACACCGCGGCGCAGACGCGCCTCGCCAGCCTCGCCAATCTCGAGATCGACCCGACCGCGAACTTCGTCATCGATCAGGCTGTTAACACCAATACGCTGGTTCTGTCCGGGACCGGCACATGGACCCAATCGGCGGCCGTTACAGCTAACAATCTCCTGCTGCTCGGAACGGGCGGAAATTACACCCTGACCAATGCCGGCAACAGCATCGGCACGCTGGCTGCCAATACCGGCGCGATCAGCCTGACGGACACCGGTTCGCTGACGGTCGGCAGCGTTGCAGGAACCACTGGCGTGACGTCAACGGGCGCCGTGACGCTGGTGTCGTCAGGCGGGAATGTCAGCATCGCATCGTCAGCGAAAGTGACCGCGGGCAGCAACGCCAATGTGGTGCTTTCAGCGGCAGGCAACTTCATCAACAACCGCGGCAGCGACGCGATCGGCGTGTCCGGCACCGGCCGCTGGCTGGTCTACTCCAACGCGCCGGGCACCGATACGTTCGGTCCCAATGCCGCCGCCTATCTCGACAGCGGCCAAACCGCCGTCTGGAACGCGACCCTTGCAACGCGGGCACCCGGCACCGTGCCGGCCGGCAACCGCTACATCTTCGCCTACCAGCCGACGCTGACCTTCGCATCGACCAATGCGGTCAAGACCTATGGTGAAGACGCGACGGCAACGGTATCCTCGTCATTCGCGGTGACCGGTTTGCAGAGCGGGGTTACCGGCGCGTTTGCGGGAGATACGGCGTCAGCGATATATAGCGGCGCGCCGGTGTTCACCTCGACCGGCTCGGCCGCCAGCGCCGCTGTCGGAAGCGGCAGCTACACCATCACGGGCTCGAACGGCTCGCTGGCATCGCTTTCGGGTTACACCCTGGCCGTCACCGGCGGCACGCTCACGGTGAATCCGGCAACGCTGACCGTCACGGCGGCGAACCAGAACAAGACCTATGGCGAGACCGCCAATCTCGGCACCACCGGGTTCACCACAGCGGGCCTGGTCACCGCCAACGGCGACAGCGTCACCGGCGTCACGCTGGCCAGCCTCGGCGCGACGGGCAGCGCCGGCGTCAACGGTGGTGCCCCCTACTCGCTCGAGGCCAGTGCGGCCACCGGCAGCGGGTTGTCGAACTACACCGTCAGCTACGTCTCCGGCGGGCTCACGGTCAATCCGGCGGCGCTGACCATCACCGCGACGAATCAGAGCAAGACCTATGGCGACACCGCCAATCTCGGCGCCACCGGCTTCACCACAGCGGGCCTGGTCACCGCGAATGGCGATACCGTCACCGGCGTCACGCTGGCGAGCCTCGGCGCGGCCGGCAGCGCCGGCGTCAACGGCGGTACCTCCTACTCGCTCGACGCCAGTGCGGCCACCGGCAGCGGGTTGCCGAACTACACCGTCAGTTACGTCTCCGGCGGGCTCACGGTGAACCCGGCGGCGCTGACGATCACCGCAGCGAACCAGAACAAGACTTACGGCGACGTGAAAAATCTCGGCACCACCGGCTTTACCACGGCGGGCCTGGTCACCGCGAACGGCGATGATGTCACCGGCGTCACGCTAACCAGCAGCGGCGCAGCGGGCAGTGCTGGCGTCAACGGCGGTGTCCCCTATTCGATCGATGCCAGTGCAGCCATCGGCAGCGGGTTGTCGAACTACACCATCGCTTACGTCTCCGGCGGACTCACGGTAAATCCGGCGGCACTGACCATCACGGCCAACAACGCAGGCAAGACCTACGGCCAGTCCCTGACGCTTGCGGGCACCGCGTTCGGTACATCCGGCTTGCAGAACGGCGAGTCGGTGGGCTCGGTCACGCTTGCCAGCGCGGGCGCGGCAGGCACCGCTGATGTCGCCGGATCGCCCTATGCCATCACCGCCAGCGGCGCCACCGGGGGCAGCTTCAATTCCGCCAACTATAAGATCGGATATGTCAACGGCGCGCTGAGCGTGGCGCCGGCGAGCATCACGGTCACGGCGGATTCGCAGACACGCGGAGCCGGCACACCCAATGCCCCCCTGACCTACCAGCTGAGCGGAAACCTCTATAATGGCGACAGCCTGACCGGCGCCCTTGCCACCAGTGCCACGACGGCATCGTCGGCCGGCAGCTATTCCATCACCCAGGGCAGCCTCGCGGCTTCCGCGAACTACAATTTGACCTATCAGGGCGCGCTCCTGACGGTCACGCCGACGACGAGCCAATCAGGGAACGGCCCCACACCGTCCAACCCAACCCCGCCCGGCAGCTTCGTTCGCGACAGCTTCTACCCCGTCATCCTGCCTGACAATGCGCGGCCCGTGTTTGGCGCCGCCACCTTCTCGACCAGCGAGGGCACCGGCGTGCTCTACGCCGATCCACGCTTCGACAAGGTCTTTGTCTGCTTCACCAGTGCGCCGGGAACGGCTCAATCCTGCTATGCGGCCGGCGCTATCAAGGGATAGCGCCGGGGGGGCGGGGAGTGGATTACGGCGCGGCACTTGCCTATGATGCGGCAAAACGCAGTGGAGAACCCGCGTCCATGCAACAACCATTCGACCGCGCCGCCGAGGATCTCGGCAACTCGATCCATCTCGAGCACGTCAACATCCAGGTGCCCGACCAGCGGCTGGCCACGTTGTTCTATGTCACCGGGCTCGGGCTGACCCGCGATCCCTATCTGATGGTGTCCGACACCAACATGTGGATCAATGTCGGCCGCAGCCAGTTTCACCTGCCGAGCGGCGAAGCGCAGCTGCTACGCGGCCATACCGGCCTCGTCATCTCGGGCCGCGAGGCACTGCTCAACCGGCTCGCCGCCGTCGCCGCAAAACTGGCCGGCACCGCCTTCGCCTTCAGCGAGCACAACGACTATGTCGAGGCGATCTGCCCGTGGGGCAATCGCGTGCGCTGCCATGAGCCGGACGCCGCGCGGTTCGGGCGCATCACGCTCGGCATTCCCTATGTCGAGTTCGACGTGCCGGTCGGAACGACAAAAGCCATTGCCGATTTCTATCCGGAAATCATGGGTATACCCGCCGAACTGAAAAACGGTGACGGCGCCATGGCGCGCGCCAGGATGGGCCGGGATCAGTACCTCCAGTTCCGCGAGACCGATCGCGCGCTGCCGGAGTACGACGGCCACCATGTGCAGATGTACATCACGAATTTTTCCGGTCCCTATCGCCGGCTGCTGGATCGCGGCCTGGTCTCCCAGGAGGACAACCCGTACCAGTACCGCTTTCGCGACATCGTCGATCTCGCCGACGGCAGGCACCTGTTCACGGTGGAGCACGAGGTGCGCAGCGCCACCCATCCGATGTACCTGCGACCGCTGGTCAACCGCAATCCGGCCTCGACCAACCAGACCTACGCACACGGTCACGACCAGTGGGACTGGGCGATGGGACCGGACCGGTACGACGGGCGATAGACCGGCATGCCCGGCTCAGCGAAGGCGTTGCTGTTCGACATTGACGGCACGCTGGCCGACACCGATGCGCTGCATCTGCAAGCCTTCAACCAGGTGTTTGGACCGCGCGGTCATATCTTCGACAGCGCCCGCGCCAGCAAGGAGTTGATGGGGTTTTCCAATGCGTCGATCGGCGAACGGTTTCTGCCGGACGAGCCGCCGGAACGCCGGTTGGCCATCATGGACGAAAAGGAAGCCGCGTTCCGCAACCTCGTGGCCGGGAAAATCAGGCCGCTGCTGGGACTGATGCCGCTTTTGGCGCGCGCCGACCGAGCCGGCGTGCCGATGGTAGCAGTCACCAACGCGCCGCGCCTCAATGCCGAAATGCTGCTTGCCGGGCTTGGGATCGCCGGCCGGTTCAAAACCGTCGTGATCGGCGATGAGCTCGCCCACGGCAAGCCGCATCCGATGCCGTATCTGGAAGCCCTGCGCGCCGTCAACGCGGCGGCAGAACTCTGCCTCGCCTTCGAGGATTCACGCTCCGGCGTTCAGTCCGCGTCCGCGGCCGGCATCGCGACCATCGGCATCCGAACGAGCCTTGGCCATGCCGACATGATCGAAGCCGGTGCGCTCACCACAGCCGAAAACTTCGACGATCCGGAATTGCTCGATCGGGTCGCGGCGACGATGAACTGGTGACGCCCATGCTTGCCTCGCAACGCGACCTGTTCGATATCCCGCGCGATATCTGCTACCTGAATTCCGCCTCCTACAGTCCGCTGCCGCTGCAAACCCTGCAAGCCGGCCGCGATGCGGTGGGACGCAAGGGCCAACCCTGGACACTCGACGCCGGCTTTGCCGGCCGCCAGCACGACCGCGCGCGCATCGCCGCCGCCCGCCTCATCAACGCCGATGCCGCCGACGTCGCGCTGATCCCCTCCATCAGCTACGGCGTGGCGACGGCGGCAAAACTCCTGACAATTCCGCGTGGCACGCGCGTGCTCGTGCTGGAGAACGATCACTCCTCTCCGATGCTGGAATGGCAGACCCGCGCCGACGCGCAGGGCTTTGCCGTCGAGACGATCCGTCAGCCCGACGATGGCGACTGGACTTCGGCGGTTTCAACCGCCATTGAGCGGCCGGGCGCGCCGCCGGTGTCGCTGGCATCGATCTCGTCGGTGCACTGGTCCGACGGCGGCCAGATCGACATCGAAAAAGTGGCGGCCGCGCTGCGCCGGCAAGGCGCCCTCTTCCTGATCGACGCGACGCAGAGCGCCGGCGTTCTGCCGCTCGACGTCAGGCAACTCGATCCTGACTTTGTGATCTTCCCGACCTACAAATGGCTGCTCGGCCCCTATGGCCGCGCCTTTCTCTACATCGCCAAACGCCATCAGGACGGCACGCCGCTGGAGCAGACCTCGGCCGGCCGCCGCGACGTCAGGGCGGAGAACGCGATCTACTTCTCCGACACCCGCTATGTCGGCGATGCCGCGCGCTTCGACATGGGCGAGCGCGATCATTTTGTCTCGCTGGAGATGGCGTCGATCGGCATGGAAATGATCGCCGAATGGGGCGCCGCGGCCATTACGCAACGTCTCGCTGTCCTGACGGAGCGGATCGCGGAAGGCGTGCGCGATCTCGGCGTCAGCGTCCCGCAACGTCACTTGCGGGCGCCGCACATCTTGAGCCTCGGCTTCAAGGACGGAACGGCCAAGACGCTGGTCGAGGGACTGGCCACCGAGGGCATCTACGTCGCGCCGCGGCTCGGCCGCATGCGGGTTTCACCGCATATCTTCAACAACGAGGCCGATGCCGATCGGTTCGTTGAGGCGCTGGGCCGAAGGCTCAGGCGCTAGCTAGACCTTCACCTGGGTCCCGACCTCCACCACCCGCTCGGTCGGGACCTGGAAGTAATCGGTGGCGTCATTGGCGGTCCGCGCCAGCGCGATGAACAGGTGATCCTGCCAACGCGGCATGCTGGAGGCTTCGGCCGGCCGGAGCGTACGGCGCGACAGGAAGAACGTCGTCGACATGATGTCGAAATGCCAACCGAGTTTGCGCGCGATCGCCAGCGCCTGCGGCACGTTGGGCGTCTCCATGAATCCGAACCGCAGCACGATGCGGGAAAATGTCTCCGAGATGGCTTCGAGGCGGACGCGGTCGGCTGGATCGACGCGCGGCATCGGATCGGATTCGATCGTCAGAATGGCGTTACGTTCGTGCAGCACCTTGTAGTGCTTGAGGCTGTGCATTAATGCGGTCGGCGCGCACTGGGGATCGCTGGTGAGAAAGATCGCCGTCCCGGGCACGCGGACCGGCGGTTTCTTTTCCAGCATCCCGATCAGATCGGACAGCGGCAATTCCAGCCGGCGGGTTTTCTCGGCAAGAATCCGGCTGCCACGCCGCCACGTATACATCACCAGCATCACCATTGAACCGAGCGCCAGCGGCATCCAGCCGCCTTCGAATATCTTCAGGACGTTGGCGCTGAAGAAGGTCAGATCGATCAGCAGGAACGGGCCGATCAGGCACGCCGCCGCGACCGCCGACCACTTCCACACCTTCCAGATTGCGACGAAGGCCAGCGTGCTGGTCACGACCATCGTACCGGTGACGGCGATGCCATAGGCGGATGCCAGCGCGCTGGAGGATCGGAACAACATCACCAGCAGAAGCACGCCGATCAGCAGCAAGGTATTGACGCGCGGCATGTAGATCTGGCCGGCCAAAGCCGCCGAGGTGTGGCGGATTTCGAGGCGCGGCAGCAGGCCGAGCGAAATGGCCTGCCGGGTCAGCGAATAGGCGCCGGTGATCACGGCCTGGCTTGCGATCACCGTCGCGGCGGTCGCCAGGGCAACCATCGGCAATAGCGCCCAGTCGGGATACATCAGGAAGAACGGGCTCTCGATGGCTTTTGAGTCAGCCAGGATCAGGGCGCCCTGCCCGAGGTAATTCAGTATCAACGCCGGCAGCGCGACGAACAGCCACGCCGCCTGGATCGGACGACGGCCAAAATGCCCGAGATCGGCGTACAGCGCTTCCGACCCCGTGACCACGAGGAACACGGCGCCGAGCGTCAGAAAGCCGACGATGCGGTGGTTGGCCAGGAAGCTGATCCCGTGAAGCGGATTGAACGCCGCCAACACGGCGGCATTCTGCGCCACATGCCAGATCCCGGCGGCGGCCAGCGCGACGAACCAGACCAGCGTGATGGGGCCGAAAAAAGCGGCGATCCTGGCCGTGCCACGCGACTGCACGACAAACAGGGCGATCAGAATCAAGACGGTGATCGGCACCACATAGGGATCGAAAGCGGGCGTCACGATTTTCAGCCCCTCGATCGCGGACAGGACCGAGAGCGCCGGCGTGATCACGGCATCGCCGTAGAACAAGGCGCCGCTGACAATGCCGAGCAGAACAACCATCGAACCTGCACGTCCCAGCCCGCGTTGCGCGAGCGCCATCAGGGCGAGCGTGCCGCCTTCGCCATTGTTGTCCGCACGCAGCAGAAGCACGACATATTTGGCCGTCACCACGATCAGCAGCGCCCAGATCACCAGCGACAGAATACCGAGAACGATCGCTTCGCTCGCCGCATTGCCCGCCCCGACGGCGGCGATCACGGCTTCGCGCATCGCATAGAGCGGGCTTGTGCCGATATCGCCGTATACGACGCCGATGCTTCCAAGCGTCAGCGCCCAGAAGCCCGCGGCTGGCACGCTATGACCTGCCTGGTCGGTCCCCGGCATTGCGATGGTGGTACTCATCTTGATTCCTCTGGCGGATAAATTCGAATAGGCGCGAGCGCGCCCTTTGCCGGTTCGTGCACCATCGCCACCTGGTCATAACAAACCAGCCGCAAGGGACCGTCCGATATGGCGGAGCAACGCAAGAGCTCCTCTGCTGGATAGTTGCCGTTGAGCCCGAAGGCCCATACGGCGCAAGCAAGCACGCCGATCCCCACCAGACCGAGGACTGGCGGAAGCAGATTCCCGGACAGCTGCGAATCTTCTGCGTTGCTGCCGGGAGCATCCCCCTCGTCACGCAAGCTCACGGTGGTCTTCCTCCAACCCAATGGCGGGTCGCGCCGTTACAGCTAGGAAGATCGCCCTAAGCGCTCAATGCGAAAATGCGGGCTTGCGCATAAGGGACTCATAAAGATGCGGCACGGGCCCATGCCGTTTTCAGATCCAGAGCTCGCTGAAGATGAGACGGTTCTATTCGGTCGCTTCGGCAACCCGGTAGCCGATACCGGGCTCCGTGATAATGACACGGGGGTCGCCCGGATCCGCTTCGATCTTCTGCCGAAGTTGACCGATATAGACACGAAGATACTGCGTATCGGCCGCATGGGCCGGCCCCCAGACCGCGCTCAGAATCTGCTTGTGGGTGACGACTTTTCCGGCATGCCGCGAAAGAAAGGACAACAGGTCGAATTCCCTGGGCGTCAGCTTGAGTTCGACGCTGTCGCGCATGACACGATGCCGAACGTTGTCGATTTCGAGGTTTGCGGTGCGCAGCACGGGCGTCTCGGCGACACGTTCCAGCCGGTGCCGCAGCGCCGTGCGCATCCGCGCCAGCAGCTCACCGACCCCGAACGGCTTGTTGACGAAGTCGTCACTGCCGAGGTCAAGCGCTTCGATTTTCTCGGCCTCCCGGTCGCGCGCCGACAGCACGATAATCGGCACGTCCGACCACTTCCGCACCTGCCCGATCACCTCCTTGCCGTCCCCGTCGGGAAGCCCGAGATCGAGGACCACGATATCCGGTGTATCAGCGGCGATCCGCTTGATGGCTTCCGCGACGGTGCCGGCACTCGTGAGCACATAATTGTTGGCTTCCAGCGCCGGCTTGAGAAACCGCAGGATGGCCGGCTCGTCATCGACAACGAGAACACGGATCTTCGCCATCACGGCTCCTTGCGCGGGAATGTCAGGGTCATCCGGGTCCCGCCTGACTGAACGACCGGACTCTCGGCGCTGACCGAACCGCCATGTGCGCTGACAATGCCCCTGGTGATGGCAAGCCCGAGGCCGGTTCCTTCGCATTTATCGGCACCGAATGCCATGCCGCTGCGCGCGCGCACGAATTTTTCAAACACGCGCGACAGGTCTTCCGCGGGAATGCCCGGGCCATCATCCGTGACGCGCAGGGAAATCGATTCCGGCAACACGATCGCGTCGATCAGGACGCGGGTCCCGGCCGGCGTGTGCGAGACCGCGTTGTTCACCACGTTGACGATGGCCTGCTCGATCAAGGTCGCGTCCGCGGCGATCATCGGCAGCTCCGGCGGCAAATCCATCACGAATGACAAGGCAGCGCCGCGTCGTTTGACCGCGCTGACGACGCGCTCGACGATTTCGCGAAGATCCACCCAGTCACGCCGCAACTCGAGCGCTCCGGCGTCGATCCGGGTGATCGCCAGAAGATTGCGGACCATCTCGTCGAGCCCCTCGGCTTCGGCCTTGATGTCGGCAAGCAGGCCGAGCTGGAGCTTGTCGTCGAGCCGGTCCCGATAATCGAGCAGGCTCGTCGCCGAACCCAGAATGGACGCCAGCGGCGTTCGAAAATCGTGGGAGACCGACGCGAGCAGGATATTGCGGACCCGTTCGGTCTCTGCCGCGTTCCGCGCCAGCACCGTTTCCCGCGCCAGCAACGAGCGCTCAAGCGCGGCGGCGGTCTGTTCGGCAAGCGTCGCAAGAAGCGCGCACGCTTCGGCATCCGGCGCCAGGCCACGGGCATCGCGCGCCACGCCGACCACGCCGAGCGATCGGCTCTGTGTACGAAGCGGAATGAAATGCCATGCGGCATCGGACATCGTCCCGGTCCCGCAACCAACCGCCTCGTTCCGCGCGAACGCCAGTCGTGCCGCTTCCATGGTCCGCGCGTCCAGCGTGTCCTCGGGCGGCCACGCCGCGCAGAGCGACAGTTCGCCGTTCCGATCGAGCAGAACAGCGGCCGGGCGGCGCAGGCTGGTATGGATCTCGCCGGCAGCCCCGTCCGCCACGGCATCCGTGTCCGCAAGTCCCGAGAGCTTCCAGGTGAATTCATAGAGCCGTCGCATGGCGCGCGCCCGCTCATTCGCCGCATGGGCCTGATCGCGGACGCGTCCGGCCAGGGCCGAAGTCACGACCGCGACGATCAGAAAGATCATGAGCGCCAGCAATTCGTGCGGCTGCGCGATCTGGAAGCTGTAAAGCGGCTCAATGAAAAAATAGTTGTACGCGAGAAGCGACAGAACCGAGGCATAGATAGCCGGTCGCATTCCGAAGCTGACCGCGGAAAACAGCACCGCCATCAGGAAGACCATCGAAATATTCGGGAGCGGCGCCAGTGCCGAAGACAACCGGCCGGAAACGATCGCTGCCGCCACGGCAGCGGTCGACCAGACAAAATCCATCCATCGCCCCGAACCTGGAATTGCAATCACCCGCGGCTGTGCAACGGTCGTCATCCCGGCTCTTCCCGGGTCAAGTTGCCCTGACGATCCTAGAGCGAAGACGCCCGCGAGAGAATAGCGAATGCGCCATGGATCCGGCCCGGCGCGAGCGCATTTGCATCGCGGCTGCGACGTCATGTGGCAGCTTGCAGGCGCTAACTAGATTACCCCTTGCTGCCCTGCTTCTCCGAAGCCGTCGCCGGTTTTGCGCCGCCTCCGCCCTTGTCGCCGGCGACGCGGACCTGATCGCCGTCGGCGATGCCGTCAGGCGGTGCCACGATAATCCGGTCATCCGGCGAGATGCCTGACGCCAGTTCGATGTCGCGGCCGAGGTCGCGGGCGATGGTAACGGTCTTGAACATCACCTTGTCGTCGGGACCGACGGTGGCGACCCGCATGCCGCTCTTGTTGAAGATCAGCGCGCTGGCAGGGATATGCAGCGGCAGGGTGTCGCGCTGCAGGCTCATCCGCACATTGGCGTAGCCGCCCGGCATCAGCTCACCCTTGGCGTTGTCGAGCGCAAGCTGCATCCGCGTGGTGCCGGAGCCGACGTCGACCGATTGCGAGGAGGCCTCGACGGTGGCGAGGAAGGTCCGGTCAGGATATTCCGGCATCGAGATCACGGCCTTGGCGCCGATCCTGATCGAAGGCACATAGTTTTGCGGAACGTTGACATAGACCCTGAGCTTGCTGATGTCGGACACCACGAACATCGCAGGGCCGGAGCCGCCACCGGCATTGATCAGGGCGCCGACGTCGGTATCGCGGGCGGTGACCACGCCGTCGAACGGCACGGTGATCTTCTTGTAGCCCGCCAGTGCCTCCAGCCGCTCGACATTGGCCTGGCCGGAATTGACCGCGGCCTTCTTGTTGGAGAGGTCGGCGGTGCGCTCGTCGATTTCCTGCATCGACACGAAGTTCGAGGCGATCAGCGATTTGCGCCTGTTGAGCGTGGCCTCGGACAGCTTGGCGCTGGCCTGCTGGGCGGAGTGATCGGCGCGCGCCTGCAACAGCTGCTGGTCGAGGTCCGGCGCCTCGATTTCGGCGATCACCTGGCCCGCCTTGACCTGGGCGCCGATGTCGGCGCTCCAGCTCTTGAGGTAGCCGCTGACGCGGGCAAAGATCGGGGCCCGTGAATAGGCTTCCAGCCGGCCCGGCAGATCGAGGGTGGCGGCGAGCGCCCTGGCGTCGGGCAGCACCACCGCGACGGTCGGGACGGCCTGGTTGTCGGTCCATTCGCGCAGCCTCGCGCTGGAATCTTCGCGCGCCCGGATCCCGGTGGCGACGACCAACACCGCGGCGACCCCGGCGAGGACGCCGAAAATGCCCAACTTCCGGCGCGATACCGGCGAGCTGTGTTCAGTGGGCATGCGACGTCTCCGGTGCGGCGGCGGCTTTGGCGCCCTGCTTCTTGTGTACCATACTGAAAACCACGGGAACGAACATCAACGTCGCGATCGTTGCAAAGATCAGGCCGCCGATCACGGCGCGTCCGAGCGGCGCGTTCTGTTCGCCGCCCTCGCCGAGGCCGAACGCCATCGGCGCCATGCCGATGATCATTGCCAGCGCCGTCATCAGCACCGGGCGTAACCGGACGAAGCCGGCCTCGATCGCTGCCGCAATGGGATCGCCGAGCTCCTCATAGCGTTCGCGCGCGAACGAGATCAACAGCACGCTGTTGGTGGTGGCGACGCCCATGCACATGATGGCGCCGGTCAGCGCCGGCACCGACAGCGTGGTCCGGGTCGTGAACAGCATCCAGACGATACCGGCCAGCGCCGCCGGCAGCGCCGTGATGATCACGAACGGGTCCGACCATGACTGGAAGTTCACCACGATCAGCAGGTAGATCAGCACCACCGCGGCGAGCAGGCCGAACAACAGCCCGGAGAATGCGCTGTTCATGGTCTCGACCTGGCCGAGCAAAACCACCGAGGAACCCTTCGGCACCTCCGTGGCGGTGTCCGCGATCGCCTTCCTGACGTCGGCTGCCACCGCGCCGAGATCGCGGCCCTGCGGTGTCGCATAGATCTGCACCATCGGCTGGATGTCGTATTGCGAGACCACCGCGCTGGAGGCCGTTCGCGAAATGCTGGCGATGCCGCCGAGGATCGGCGGCACGGCGGTGCCAGCGGCCGTCAGCGGCAACGTCTCCAGCGCGTTCAGCGAATCCATCTTGTATTGCGGCGTCTGCATCACGATCGAATAGGACACGCCATTGTCGGGATTGAGGAAGAAGGTGGGGGCCACCTGTGCGCTGCCCGCCAGATTGACGACGAGGCTGTTGGTGACATCGCGTTCGGTCAGGCCGACATATTGCGCGCGGGTGCGGTCGACATCGACATTGAAGCTCGGATTGTTCGGCGATTGCTGAATGCGCGCGTCCGCGATGCCGGGGATCCGGCGCATCCGGTTCAGCAGCTTGTTGGCATAGACGAAGTTCGCGGACACGTTGGCGCCGCGAATCTGCAGATCGATCGGCGCCGGCGCGCCGAAATTCAGGATCTGGCTGACGATGTCGGCTGGCAGGAACGAGAACGTCATGCCGGGAAACATCCGCGGCAGCTGTTCGCGCATGGCCTGCACGTATTCATCGGTGGGACGGTGCCCCTGCTTCAGCTTGATCAGGATATCGCCATCCGCCGGGCCGATCACGCCGGTGTTGTTGTAAGTCATGTTGATGCCGCTGATCGGCATGCCGATATTGTCGGCGAGCGTTTCGATCTCGCCTGGCGGGATGATCTTGCGGATCGCCTTCTGCACGTCGGCGAATTGATTGGCGCTTTCCTCGACCCTTGTGCCGACCTGGGTGCGCACATGCATCAGGACCGAACCGGCATCGACCGAGGGGAAGAAGTTGCGCCCGAGATACGGCACCAGCAGGAAGGAAACCCCGACGAGGCCGAGGAATCCGATCACGAACACCGGCCGCCGAGCCATCGCCATAGACAAAAGGCCGTGGTAGCCGCCGCGCACGCGCTCGAAGCCGGCCTCGAACGCGCGCTGAAGCCGGACCAGCGGGTTGCGCGTCGGCGGCGGCCCCTCGCCTTCGGCATGATGGACGTGGGACAGCAGCAGGTATTTCGCCATCGTCGGCACCAGCGTGCGCGACAGCAGGAACGACCAGATCATCGCGAATATCACGGCCAGCGCCATCGGCACGAACAGAAAGCGCGCCACGCCCTGCAGAAAGAACATCGGCACGAACACGATGCAGATGCACAGCAGCGAGACGAAGGCCGGCGTCACGATCTGGTTGGCGCCGTCCAGGATCGAGGTTTCGACGTCCTTGCCCTGCTCCAGATGCCAGTTGATGTTCTCGATCGTCACCGTGGCGTCGTCGACGAGAATGCCGACCGCCAGCGCCAGGCCGCCGAGCGTCATGATATTGAGGGTTTCGCCGATCGCCGACAGCATCACGATGGCGCCGAGCACCGACAGCGGGATCGACACCGCGATAATGATCGTGGAGCGCCAGCTTCCCAGAAACAGCAGGATCATCACGCTGGTCAGCAGCGCCGCGATGACGCCTTCAACAGCGACGCCGGTGATCGCGCCGCGGACGAACACCGACTGATCGCCGATGAACCCGACCTTCAGCGCGTCGGGCAGCGAGCCCTTGACGTCGATGACCTTCTGCTTGATGCCGGCGATGATATCCAGCGTCGAGGTCGAGCCGGCCTTCAGTACCATCATCAGCACCGAACGGTTGCCGTCGACGTGGACGATATTGGTCTGCGGCGGATTGCCGTCGCGCACGCTGGCGACGTCGCGGACATAGACCATGGCGCCGTTGACGGCCTTGATCGGCAGATTGCCGAGTTCTTCCATTCGCAGCGGCGAATTGTTGAGCTGGATGATATATTCGAAACCGCCGATCTTCTGGGTGCCGACCGGGGTGATCAGGTTTTGCGCGGCGAGCGCGTTGGCGACGTCCTGCCCGGACAGCCCGCGCGCCTGCAACGCCTGCGGATTGAGATCGATCTGGACCTGACGCTGCTTGCCGCCGAACGGATAGGGGATCGCGGCGCCCGGCACCGTCACCAGCGGGGTACGCAACTGGTTGATGCCGATATCGGCGAGGTTCTGTTCGGTAAGACCCTCGCCCGACAGCGCGACCTGGATGATCGGCACGGTGGAGGCGCTGTAATTGAGGATCAGCGGCGGCGTCGCCCCGGGCGGCATCTGTCGGACCATGGTCTGCGAAATCGCGGTGACCTGGGCGTTGGCGATCCGGATATCGACATTGGGCTGGAAGAATATCTTGACGATGCCGATGCCGTTATAGGAGTTCGCCACGATGTGTTCGATGTCGTTGACCGTGGTCGTCAGCGCGCGCTGGAATGGCGTGATCATGCGCCCGGCCATCTGGTCCGGCGGCAGGCCGGTATAGTTCCAGACCACGCCGATCACGGGGATCCGGATGTCCGGGAAAATGTCGGTAGGGGTGCGCAGCGCGGCGAGCGGCCCGATGATCAGGAGCAGCAGCGCCAGCACGACGAAAGTGTAGGGACGGCTCAGCGCTATACGGACCAGTGAGACCATAGACCGGGGATTCCTCGGTCCCGCGAAACGGCGGGGATTGGCATTCCAAAAGGCCAATTCGTTCGGGCTGATTTACCCGAACCGGACCGAAAAGCCAACGCCCGGACGCCGCCGGCCTTCACTTCCCCGATACTACCCCGGCGGCAACCCGCCGCCCCTCCGGGAGAGCAGGTGCCGTGGCTGCTCCGTTACGCCGCCCTGACCGAGTTGAGGAACTTGCCTACCCCTAGCTTGAGGCGGTTGCTTTCGACCGACAGGGATTGTGCCGCGGAAAGAACCCGCGAGGACGCCGAGCCGGTCTCGCTGGCGCCGCGCTGCACGTCGGTGATGTTGGAGGAGACGCGCATCGTGCCCTGCGCCGCCTGCTGCACGTTGCGGGAAATTTCCAGTGTCGCCGCGCCCTGCTCTTCCACTGCAGAAGCGATGGTCGAGGAGATCTCGGACAGTTTCTCGATGGTGCCGCTGATTTCCTTGATGGAATTGACCGAGTCCTGGGTCGCGGCCTGAATGCCGGCGATCTGCTGGCCGATCTCGCCGGTGGCCTTGGCGGTCTGTTCGGCCAGCGCCTTCACCTCGGAGGCCACGACGGCGAAGCCGCGACCGGCTTCGCCGGCGCGCGCCGCCTCGATGGTGGCATTCAGCGCCAAAAGGTTGGTTTGTCCCGCGATGGTGTTGATCAGTTCGACCACGTCGCCGATGCGGGCTGCTGCCTTCGACAATTCGCCGACACGGTCGTTGGTCGTGCGAGCCTGGTCGACCGCCTCATTGGCCATCCGCGAGGATTCCTGAACCTGGCGGCTGATCTCGTTGACCGACGAAGACATCTCTTCGGTCGCAGACGCTACCGACTGCACATTGGCGGAGGCTTCCTCGGACGCTGTCGCGACCGCGGCAGTGAGTTCCTGCGAGCGTTCCGCGGTCGAGGTCAGGGTACCTGCAGAGGTTTCGAGTTCGGTCGAGGCCGACGACACGGTTTCGATGATCTCGCCGATCGCACTTTCGAAGTCATCGGCGAGCTTGTGCATCTCGCGTTTGCGCTGCTCGGCGGTCAACTGGTCCTGCGTGATCTTGGCTTCGGCTTCATCACGTGCCTTTTGCCCTGCCTTCAGTCTGAATTGCTCGATCGAACGGGCCATGTCGCCGAGTTCGTCCTCTCGACCGAGCCCCGGCAGTTCGATGCTGAAGTTGCCTTCGCCGAGCTTGGTGACGGACGACGTCATCGCCACCAGCGCCGAACTCATCCTTCGCGCCATGACGATGGTAACAGCCCCCAGCAAAACGATCACGATGAGCGCCGCGAACATTACCTGTTTCGCGCTCTCCCAGAGCTGCGACTGAAGGTCGTCGATATAGACACCGGTGCCGATCACCCAGTTCCAGGGTTCAAATCCCACGACATAGGACAATTTCGGCTGCGGCGCATCCTTGCCGGGCTTCGGCCATTGATAGTCGACGTAACCGGATCCATTTTTCGTCACGACATCGACGAATTCGACGAAAAGCCGTTTGCCGGTCGGGTCCTTGCTGTTGCTGAGGTCCTGTCCGTTCAACTCGGGTTTGGCCGGATGCATGATCATCCGCGGTCCATGATCATTGATCCAGAAATAGTCGTCGTTACCGTAGCGCAATTTCGAGATACGGCTCGCCGCGGTCTTGCGGGCGAGTTCGTCCGACGAACGATCGCGCACCGCCGCATCGTACTCTTCTCGAGCGATACCAAGTGCGACCTGGGCGAGGTGCTTCAATTCGCTCTGGCGCTGTTGCTTGAGGGAATCCGCGAGATTGTTGGCCTGCATCGCCGCCAAACCAATCAAGCCACAAAAACTGAGCCCGATAATGCAGTAGATGCGAAAACCAATCGAAAACCTCAAGCGCTGCATCGGCGAATCTTCCCATTTACCTTCACAACAATTGCGGGAAGGCGTTCTCGATCAAGCTATCTTCAACGTCACAGATTAGCGTTAATTTAGTCCGGGTAGGAATACGGAGAAGGCTGCCGGGATTGACCTTCCCCGCACAGAAAGCGCCGTTCAGGCCGCCCTGACCGAATTTAGGAACTTACCGACCTCGAGCTTGAGGCGGTTAGAGTCGCCGGACAACGACTGCGCCGCGGAGAGCACCTGCGAGGACGCCGAGCCGGTCTCGCTGGCGCCGCGCTGCACGTCGGTGATGTTGGACGAAACCTGCTGGGTGCCGTGCGCTGCCTGCTGCACGTTGCGGGAAATCTCCTGCGTCGCCGCGCCCTGCTCCTCCACCGCCGCCGCGATGGTGGATGAGATCTCCGACAGCTTTTCGATGGTGCCGCTGATTTCCTTGATGGCGTTGACCGAGTCCTGGGTCGCCGCCTGGATGCCCGCAATCTGCTGGCCGATCTCGCCGGTCGCCTTCGCCGTTTGCTCGGCGAGCGCCTTAACCTCGGACGCCACAACCGCAAAACCACGGCCGGCGTCACCGGCCCGCGCCGCCTCGATGGTGGCGTTGAGCGCCAGCAGATTGGTCTGGCCCGCAATGGTATTGATCAGTTCGACCACGTCGCCGATGCGGGCCGCCGCCTTCGACAATTCACTGACGCGATCGTTGGTGGTGCGGGCCTGGCCGACGGCCTCGGTGGCCATCCGCGCCGATTGCTGCACCTGACGGCTGATCTCGTTGACGGAGGAGGCCATCTCTTCGGTCGCCGACGCCACCGACTGCACGTTGGTGGAGGCCTCTTCAGAAGCCGCCGCCACCATGACGGTGAGTTCCTGGGCGCGTTCCGCGGTCGCGGTCAACGTGCCGGCGGAAGCTTCAAGCTGCGTCGAGGAAGAGGATACGGTCTCGACGATCTCGCCGACCGCGCCTTCGAAATCGTCGGCGAGCTTGATCATCTCGGCCTTGCGCTGCCGGGCGGCGACCTGATCCTGCGTGATCTTGGATTCCGCTTCGTCGCGGGCCTTCTGCTCGGCATTCTGGCGGATGACGGTAACGGTCTTGGCGAGGTCGCCGATTTCGTCGCCGCGGTTGGCGCCGGGAATGGCGATATCGAGATTGCCGCCGGCCATCTGGCCGAGCGCGCCATTCAGCCGGGTCATGGGACGCGAAACGCCGAGGAAGGAGAAGATCACCGACGCGATCAGCGAGATCACCACCACGACCGCCACTGCCATGCTGATCCGGTTGGCCTGCGCGATGACCGCAGCAACTTCCTCCTTTGAGGCTTTCATGCTCGTTTGCGCGCCGGAGACCGCGACTTCCATGAGTTCGCCGGCCTCCTTGACGATATTTGCCGTGCGATTTGTGACGATATCGGCCTTCAATTCCTCGATCTTGACGGCTTCCTCATTGGCGGCCAAGAAGCGCTTCACGATCTTGTCCAGCGAGCTGATCACGACCAGCAACGCCCTGTCGTCGGCTTCGCCCCGCAATTCATTGAAATTGTTCCTGAGCGCGGTCTGGGTCTTCGCAATTGCACCGATCAGGCCTGCATCGCCGGTCGCGCTCAGCCGCCAGACCATGGCCTGCAGCGCGTTCACCTTGATGTCGGCCTGAAGCAGCAGCTTTTCGATCTCGACGCGGTTATCCAGCTTGGCGAGCGCCGGCGACGCCTGTTGGGCGGCGATCGCCTTGGCCCATTCAACCGATATCTCCGATCGCTTGTCGATCTGCGCGAGCAGATCGCGTTGCGCCTTCGCGAGTTCCTCGATGCCGGCGCTGTAGCTGGCCATCAGGGACTTGATTTTCTGCAGCCGGTCCCTGGTTTCGGCCTTTTGCGCCGTCGTCAATGCGGCATCAATTTCCCTGGCTTCGACAGTGCCGGCCTGGCGCATCTCGGCGACGGCATTGTCGATGTCGGACGGAGACCTTGCCAGCCTGATGCCGCGGGCGGCGAGTTGCATCTGGCGCATGCCGAGATGGCCCGCGAGCGTGCTCTCGGCCACCCGCTGCAATCGATCGGTGCGGTCATTGGCGACCGTCACCGTGGATTCCGTCGCCAATTGATTGGCAACCAGACCGATCGCCAGCAACACACTGACGGCGCCGGCGAGACCCAATTTGTTACCGATGCGATTGAGCTTGATCATGGCGGCGGTCTCTGTGCTGAGCGCGTTGGCGCTTCTGATGTTTGTCGCGCTTTGCGAATCGACAATGCGCGAGGACGCCCGCATCAAACACCAGAGGTGTTGTCCTACCGTTAATTTACCCAAGCCGTATCATCATTTGGCTACAACCAAGAGATGAAATGCGGCCGGCCTCGCGCGCCAGCCCGGCCACACCCGACGGAACCCAGTGTTCCACCGTGCTGGCATTGATGCCCGCATATTTCCGGGGAAGAAACGCGTCTGAGCTAACGCATCAGCTTCAGCGCATCAGAGAAAAATTCCGGGCCGCCGAAATTGCCTGATTTCAGGGCAAGCAGCATCTCGCCATTGGCGGCCCCGACCGCGCGCAGAACCGGCACGCCTGCAGCGATTTCTGCACCAACCAGGAAACCGGGAATGCCTAGCCGGTCGACCACCGCGCCTGACGTTTCACCACCGGCAACCACCAATCTGCGCACGCCCGCCCCGATCAATCCTTCCGCGATATCCGCCATGGCCTGCTCGATGGCATGCCCAACTGCATCGCGACCATGTCGCAATTGCAGAGCTGCGACCTGATCCGGTGTCGAACTGCTGGCGATCAGGACCGGGCCTTCGCCTAGCCGGTCCCTGGCCCAGGCCAGCGCACGCCGGGCTTCCTCCTTACCGGCGATGATGTGGTCCGGATCGAGGTGCAGCACTGGCATCACGGCTTCGGCGCTGGCGATCTGCTGCAGCGTCGCCTGCGAGCAACTGCCCGCCAGGCACGCCGCCGGTCCGCCGACCGCCGCGTCGGAAGCCGCCTGGAGCGCACTCGATTTGACTTTTCCCGAGGCCACCAGCGCGCGGGCGAGCCCGAGCCCGATGCCGGATGCACCAACGGAGAGCCGATGATCC
This sequence comes from Hyphomicrobiales bacterium, assembly GCA_038212905.1. Lineage (GTDB taxonomy): Bacteria > Pseudomonadota > Alphaproteobacteria > Rhizobiales > Xanthobacteraceae > Bradyrhizobium. Next base: position 10,982 of record JBBQUA010000013.1, on the reverse strand, counting down.
AGCGCCACCGCGCCGATGGTTTCCAGATCGCGGTCGAAGGCGGCATCGACGATGGCGCCACCAAACCCCTTGACGGCGAGATCGGCCAGCCGGGCGCGAACCGCGTCCGGTCCGCCCGCGATGTCGGCGAGGCCGACCAGTCCGATTTTGGTCTGGCTCTGCCGTGCCAATACCCGCACCAGATTGGAATCGTGCATCGGGTTGAGCGGATGGTCCTTCAACGGGCTTTCGTTGAGCGGCACGGAGCCCACGAACAGATTGCCCATATAGACGGTGCGGCCGGTCTCGGGAAAGGCCGGCGTCACCAGTACGATCGCGTCGCCGCAATCGGCGCGCAACGCATCCATCACAGGGCCGATATTGCCGGCGTCGGTGGAATCGAAGGTCGAGCAGATCTTGAACAGCACATGGTCGGCGCCGTGTCGGCGCAGCCATTTTTCCGCGGATCGCGAGCGCGATACCGCAAGCCCCGCCTCGATCGAACGGCTCTTCAGCGACACCACCACGGCATCGACTTCGGGCAGCTTGAGATCGTCGGAAGGCACGCCGATGGTCTGCACCGTGCGCAGGCCGCAGCGGGTCAGCGTATTGGCGAGATCGGAGGCGCCGGTGTAGTCGTCGGCAATGCAGCCAAGAAATATTTTTCTGGCGAGCGTCACGATCTTGCTCCGGCATAGGGCTTGAACCAGCCAAGGCCATCCGTCGTCTTGCCGCGCGGGTTGTATTCGCAGCCGACAAAACCGCCATAGCCGAGCCGATCGAGTTCGGCGAACAGGAAGGGGTAGTTCAGCTCTTCGCCATCAGGCTCGTTGCGCGAGGGAATGCTGGCGATCTGGACATGGCCGATAATGGGCATCATTTCGCGCAGCCGCATGGTGACGTCGCCATGGATGATCTGGCAGTGATAGATATCGAACTGCAATTTCAGATTGGGGATTTTCAGCTCATCGATCAGGTCGCGCGCGAAGTAGAAATCATTGAGGAAGTAGCCGGGCACGTTGCGCGGGTTGATCGGCTCGAGCACGATGTCGAGATAATGCGGGGCGACAAAGTCGGCCGCCCAGGCCACCGATTTGCGAAACGCAGCCACCGCCTTGGGATCTGCGCGGTCGGCGATGCCCGCCATCAGATGCAGCCGCTTGACGCCAGTCGCCTGCGCATAAGGCAGCGCGGTGCGCAGGCTCTGCTGCAGATCGACAAAACGCTCCGGCAACGCGGCAAAGCCCTTTTCGCCGGCGTCCCAGTTGCCCGGCGGCAGGTTGAACAGAGCCTGGGTCAGGCCGTTGGCCTTGAGCCGCTTGCCGATCTCCTCGGCCGGATGGTCATAGGGAAACAGGAATTCGACGGATGTAAATCCCGCTTTCGCCGCGGCTTCAAAACGGTCGAGGAACGGCACCTCGGTGAACATCATAGAGAGATTGGCGGCGAAACGGGGCATCCGATGTCCTCTTCGTTGAATTTTACTTGGGTTCGCCCGGCAGATGCGTGCCGGTGACGCGGGCATACATCCGCGCGACCGAGGCGTCGTCGTCGCGCCCCATGCCGGAGGCCGACGTCATCAGGAACATCTGCAGCGCCGCGGCCGATACCGGCACCGGAAATTTCGCCGTCCGCGCCATGTCCTGGATGATCCCGAGGTCCTTTACGAATATGTCCACCGCGCTGCGCGGGGTGTAATCGCCGTCGAGCACATGCGGCATGCGGTTTTCGAACATCCAGGAATTGCCGGCGGATGCCGTGATCACCTCATAGACCTTGCGGATATCGAGGCCCTGCTTGGCGGCGAAGGCGATCGCTTCCGAGGCGGCGGCGATATGCACGCCGGCCAGCAACTGGTTGATCATCTTGAACGCGGCGCCCTGCCCAGCGGCATCGCCGAGTTCGTAAAGCTTCGCGGCCATCGCATCGAGCGCCGGCCTCGCTTTGGTGAAGGCCACAGGACTCCCCGAGGCCAGGATGGTGAGTTCGCCCTGCGCCGCGCGCTGCGCGCCGCCGGAGATCGGCGCATCCAGATAGTGCCGACCGGTCGCTTCCAGCTGTTTCGCCAGCCGCCGCGCCACGTCCGGGTCCATGGTGGCGGAGGAGATGAATACCGCGCCATCGGCCAGGGTTTCGGCGACGCCGTCCCTGCCGAACAGAATGGTCTCGGTCTGGGCGGCGTTGACCACCACGCTGACGACGATGTCGGCGCCACCGGCCGCCTGTGCCGGCGTCCTGGCGCCACCGCCCCCGTCGGCCACGAACCGCGCCACCGCGTCGTCGGAGACATCGCAGCCGGTGACATCAAAACCCGCGCGCCGCAGCGAGGTTGCCATGCCAAACCCCATTGAGCCGAGCCCAATGACGGCGATACGCGGCTTCTGCGGTACGGATTCAGGCATGAACACTCCCCGGGGCTTTGTCAGCGCCGCGTTTCGCGGGCGGCTTTACCTCTGGGTATCACGGCTTGGCCGTGCTGCCAAAGCATGAGACAAGCGGCAAACAGGATGCTGCCGGGATCATGCTATGACCGAAACGGCCTTGCGCGATGAAATCTGCCGGCTTGGCCGCTCACTGTTCGAGCGAGGGCTGACGCCGGGCTCCTCGGGCAATATCAGCGTCAGGCTTCACGACGGCGGCTGGCTGGTGACGCCGACCAACGCCTCGCTCGGCTCGCTCGATCCGGCGCGGCTGTCGCGGCTCGATGCCGACGGCCGGCTGGTGTCCGGCGATGCCCCGACCAAGGAAGTGCCGCTGCATACCGCGCTGTACCAGACCCGCGGCGCCGCGCGCGCGGTGGTGCATCTGCATTCCACCCATTCGGTGGCGCTGTCGATGCTGCCGGAGATCGATCCCCGCGCCGTCCTACCGCCGATGACGGCGTATTACCTGATGAAATGCGGCGCTACCGCGCTGGTGCCGTATTATCGGCCGGGCGATCCCGCCGTGGCCGACGCCATCAAGGGACTCGCCGGAAAATATTCATCCGTGCTGCTCGCCAATCACGGCCCGGTAGTCTCGGGTGACACGCTGGAAGCCGCGGTGTTTGCGATCGAGGAGCTTGAGGAAACGGCAAAGCTCTATCTGCTGTTGCGCGGGCTGAACCCGCGATTTCTGACGCCGGCGCAGGTGGCGGATTTGACCAGGACCTTTGGCGTGGTGCTGCCGGAACATGTGCCACACACACCGCCGTCATCCTGAGGTGCGCGCCTTTTTGGGCGCGCCTCGAAGGATGATTGATTGCGTGCTTGCGGCTCATCCTTCGAGGCACGCAAAGTGCGCGCACCTCAGGATGACGGCGGTGGGTGTGGAAACAAACCCGCAATGACGGTTTACAACACCGCCAACTGCTTGTTCTGCAAGTCCGTCACCAGCATCAATCCGGGCGCGTGCGTGATTGCGAATGGCAGTCTTGCGGCTGCGATCACCGCCTGCGGGGTGACGCCGCAGGCCCAGAACACCGGGATCTCGTCGTCTCCCACCGGCACCGGATCGCCGTAATCGGGTTTCGCAATATCCTTGATTCCGATCGAATGCGGATGACCGAGATGAACCGGCGCGCCATGGACCGCGGGGAATCGCGACGTGATCTGCACCGCGCGGATGGCATCCGCCGGCTTGAAGGGCCGCATCGACACCACCATTGGGCCGGCGAACGGCCCGGACGGCGCACACGCGATGTTAGTGCGGTACATCGGCACGCGCACGTTGCAGTCGATGTGGCGGATCGGCAGATCGTCCGCCAGCAGCGCTTCTTCAAACGAGAACGAGCACCCGAGTACGAACGCCACCAGATCGTCGCGCCAATGCGCCGTGATATCGGTGGGTTCCTCGACCACTTCGCCGTCGCGCCAGACCCGGTAGCGCGGCACGTCGGTGCGGATGTCGAGATCGATCCCGAGCGCGGGAATACGGGGGTCGCCGACCTCGGACATGCCGATGATCGGACACGGTTTTGGATTAAGCTGGCAGAACCGGTGGAACGAGGCCGCGAGCTTCTCCGGCAGGATGGCCAGATTGCCCTGGACGAAACCGTTGGCGACGCCCGCGGTGGTGGTCGCCATCCCGGCGCGACATGCCAGCCGGGCCTGCAGGCTCGGCAGCATCGGTTCGCTGAGGCTGCCCTGCTCTTTCTTCGATAGACCGACGTTCATCCAGGAACTCCATGCCTCGACAGGCAGTGCCAGATAATCCTACCATGTCGCCCAGCGATACATCCAACTGCTTTTCCGGAACCCTGAATGACCAAAATCTCGTCCAACCTGCAAATCGACTCCGCCCGCCTCTGGGACACCATCCACGAAACCGCGAAATTCGGCGCCACGGCGAAGGGCGGGGTGCGGCGGCTGACGCTTGGCCCCGAGGACAAGCAGGTGCGCGACTGGTTCCGCGACGCCTGTGAAGACGCCGGCCTCGAGGTCCATGTCGATGCGCTCGGCTCCATGTTCGGCCTGCGCCGGGGGCGCGACATGTCGAAGCCGCCGGTCGGTCTCGGCTCGCATCTCGATACCCAGCCGACCGGGGGCAAGTACGACGGCGTGCTCGGCACGCTGGCGGCGCTCGAGGTGGTGCGCACCCTCAATGACGCCGGGATCGAAACCGAATCCCCGATCTGCATCGTCAACTGGACCAACGAGGAAGGCTCGCGCTTCGCTCCGGCGACGATGGCGTCAGCGGCCTATGCCGGCGACTACACCACCGACGACATTCTGGGCCGCAAGGATATTGCCGGCATCAGCGTCGGCGAGGCGCTCGACAGCATCGGCTATCGCGGCGAGGAGGCCGTCGGCGTGCGCAAATTCGGCGCCTTTGTCGAACTGCATATCGAACAGGGCCCGTTGCTGGAGGCCGAGAACAAGACCATCGGCGTGGTCGATCGCGGCCAGGGCATCGTCTGGTACGACGGCAAGATCACCGGTTTCGAAAGCCACGCCGGCACCACGCCGATGCCGCTGCGCCGCGATGCGCTCGCAACGCTGTCCGAAGTCGTGCTGGCGGTCGAGCGGATCGCAAGGGCGCATGGCCCGAACGCCGTCGGCACGGTCGGCGAAGCCGTCATCGCCGCACCCTCGCGCAACGTCATTCCCGGCGAGATCGCCTTCACCGTCGATATCCGCAGCCCAGATGCCGACACCCTCGACGCCATCGACAAGGATCTGCGCGCCGCAATCGCCGAGATCGCACCAAAGCGCCGGACCGAAATCGCCTTCGATGCGATCTGGAAGAAGCCGCCTACCGTGTTCAATCCGAAACTGGTGGACGCGGTCGAGAACGCCGCCAAGGCCCTCGGCTACAGCCACCGCCGCATCACCTCAGGCGCCGGCCACGATGCCTGCAACCTCGCCAATGTGGTGCCGTCGGCGATGGTGTTCGTGCCCTGCAAGGACGGCGTCAGCCACAACGAGCTGGAAGACGCAACGCAGGCCGATTGCACCGCCGGCGCCAACGTCCTGATGCATACCGTGCTGGCGATCGCCGGCGTCGCATCCTAACAACGGAGAAATTGAGTGCGCGGAGTTTTTGTCGACGCCAACGAATCGCTGGCGGTCATTTTCGAGCGGCTGACGAAATCAGGCGATCCCGAGGTCCGGATCCATCGCGACCCCGACATCACGCCGGAACAATACCCCGAGGTGCTCGGTGGCGCCGAGATCGCGATCGTCGATCACACCGCGCTGCCGACCGCGATCGCGAAAAAATGCACAGGACTAAAGCACGTGGTGTTTCTCGGCACCGGCGCGCGCAGCTACATGAATCCCGAAGAGCTCGCCGAGCTCGGTATCGAAGTACATCTGATCAAGGGCTATGGCGACACCGCCGTCGCGGAGGCCGCCATCGCGCTGATGTGGGCCGCCGCGCGCGGCATTGCACAAATGGACCGCGAGATGCGCGCCGGCAACTGGCTGCGCGAGGACGGCATGCAGCTGACCAAAAAGACGCTCGGGCTGATCGGGTTCGGCGGCATCGCCGCGGAAGTCGCCCGTATCGCCGGTGGCAGCGGCATGCGCGTGATCGCCTGGAACCGGTCGCCGAAGACGCATCCCGGTGTTGCCTTCGTAACGCTGGAAAAATTGCTGGCCGAGAGTGACGTCGTCTCGCTGCATCTGTTGCTGAACGACGAAACCCGCGGATTTTTGTCACCCGCACGGATCGCAGCCATGAAGCCCGGCGTGATCCTGGTCAACACCGCGCGCGCCGCTGTCGTGGATGAAGACGCCATGATGTCGGCGTTGAAATCAGGCCACATCCGGCATGCCGGGCTCGACGTCTTCAACACCGAGCCATTGCCCGGCGATCATCCGCTGACCAGATTGCCGAACGTGACGCTGTCGGCGCATTCGGCGTTCCGCACGCCCGAGGCGAGCGAGAACCTGATCGAGGCATCGTTGCAGCATTGCCGAAGGATCGCGAAGGGATAACGGCGATCTTCCCTTCTCCCCTTGTGGGAGAAGGTGGCGCGGACGCAGTCCGCGTCGGATGAGGGGTCAGTCTCCGCGGATAGAGACCCCTCATCCGCCTTCGCTTCGCTCAGGCACCTTCTCCCACAAGGGGAGAAGGGAGGAAGCACTCCTACTCCACCATGTCCGCTACCGCCTTGCCACAGGCGGTGGTGTCGGCATTGCCGCCGAGATCCCGCGTGCGCAGCGTGCGTTCGCCAAGCGTCCGCTCGATCGCGGCGACGATCGATGCTGCCGCTTCCTTCTCGCCGAGATGTTCCAGCATCATCGCGCCGGACCAGATCATGCCGATCGGATTGGCGATGCCCTGCCCCGCGATATCGGGCGCCGAGCCGTGCACCGGCTCGAACACCGAGGGAAACAGGCCGGGCGGATTGATATTGCCTGACGGCGCGATGCCGATCGTGCCGGTACAGGCTGGACCGAGATCGGACAGGATGTCGCCGAACAGGTTCGATCCCACGACGACGTCGAACCAGTCGGGATGCAACACAAAGTTCGCGGTGAGGATGTCGATGTGGTACTTGTCCCACTTCACCCCGGGAAAATTCTTTGCCATCGCCTCCACGCGCTCATCCCAATACGGCATGGTAATTGAAATCCCGTTGGATTTGGTCGCCGAGGTCAGGTGCTTCTTCGGCCGCGACTGCGCCAGCTCGAACGCGAACTTCAGGATGCGGTCGACCCCGACCCGGGTCATGACGGTCTGTTGGGTGACGAATTCGCGGTCGGTATCCGGAAACATGCGGCCGCCGACGGAGGAGTATTCGCCCTCGGTGTTTTCGCGCACCACCCAGAAATCGATATCGCCGGGCTTGCGATTGACGAGCGGCGACGGCACCCCCGGCATCAGCCGCACCGGGCGCAAATTGACGTACTGGTCGAACTCCCTGCGGAATTTGATCAACGATCCCCACAGCGAAATGTGATCGGGAATTTTCGCGGGCCAGCCGACCGCACCGAAATAGATCGCGTCATGCTTGCCTATCCTGGCCTTCCAGTCTTCCGGCATCATCTCGCCGTGCTTTTCGTAGTAATCCCAGGAGGCGAAATCGAAATGATCGAAATGCACGGATACGCCGTGCTTTTTCGCGGCCACTTCCAGTACGCGCAGCCCTTCCGGCACCACTTCCTTGCCGATACCGTCGCCGGGAATGACCGCGATCCGGTATTGCCTTTTTTCATTGCTCATCGGGAAATTCCTTGATGCCTTGCGGCGCCGGTAACGCCGTCGATTGGATCGGATTGCAATGGACCAAACTCGGCCGCGGCGCAACGCTGCAGTGCAATGTTGACCGCCTCCTCGGCGCGGGCCTAACTATCCAGACCCACCCGAACCCCTTTTTCCGGCGCCCTCCCCCATCAAGAGAGAAATCCCATGGATCTGCATTTGCGCGGCAAGCGCGTCCTGATTACGGGCGCATCGAAGGGCATTGGCGCGGCCGCGGCCGAAGCTTTCGCCGAGGAAGGCTGCCATTTGCTGCTGGCCGCGCGCAACGGTGACGCGCTGAAGGCGCTGGCCGACCGGCTGCGCTCCGCGCATCAGATCGACGCCGCCATTGCCGTCGTCGACCTCCGCAAGCCCGAGGACCTCGCGAGGCTGGCGAAAGACGCCGCCGACATCGACATCCTCGTCAACAATGCCGGCGATATTCCAGGCGGCTCGATCGACAAGATCGACGAGGCGACCTGGCGCCATGCCTGGGAGCTGAAGGTGTTCGGCTACATCAACCTGACCCGCGCCATCTACGCGCAGATGAAGGCGCGCGGCCATGGTGTCGTCGTCAACGACATCGGCGCCGCCGGTGAAAAATTCGACGCCAATTACATCTGCGGCAGCGCCGGCAACGCGGCGCTGATGGCGTTTACCAAGGCGCTCGGCGGCAAGAGTCTCGCCGACAACATCCGCGTGGTCGGCATCAATCCCGGCCCGGTCGGTACCGACCGCCATGTCACGCTGCTGAAGACCCGCGCGAAAAACCAGTTCGGTGACGAGAACCGCTACAAGGAATTCCAGAAGGGCATGCCGCTCGGCCGTCCCGCGCATGCCCGCGAGATCGGCGACCTCATGGCGTTTCTGGCGTCCGATCGCTCGGGTTATACGTCGGGGGTGATTTTCACCGTCGATGGCGGGCATACGGCGGGGTGGGGGTAGCCCCCCGGTCTCTCGACGTCATTGCGAGCGCAGCGAAGCAATCCATCGAGCCGCAAGAAAGAATGGATTGCTTCGCTGCGCTCGCAATGACGGGCCAACTACCCCGCCGTCCGCTCGAACAACTGCCTGATCAGTGTCGTGATCCGCCCCGTCGGCGACGCCATCTCGTTCATGATGGTGAAATGATTGGCGCCGGTAATTTCTTCATACGTCACCGGCAATCCGTACTTGGCGCGATGCCCCGCGAAGTCCGCGGTCTGTTTGCGCAGCAGCATCAGTTCGGCGGCGCCGGCGACCAGCGACAACGGCTTGTTCGGGCCGCCTTCCTGCATCATCGGCGAGTTGCGCTGCGAGGTCGCTTGGTCGAGCCCGAGTTTCACGTTGAGATAGCTATGCCGGATCGGCTCGAGATCGTAGATGCCCGATATCGCCATCCCTGCCCTCACATTGGGGTTCGACAGCGCCATTGAAGTCAGATGGCCGCCAGCGGACCAGCCGGCTACCACGATCCCCTTGCCGTCGCCGCCGAGCGCGGGCAATTGTGCGGCGAGATGATCGATCCCGGCGTGGATTTCGGCCACGATCTGATCCAGCGTTGCATCCGGCGCCAGCGTGTAGCCCGTCAGCGCGACATTGATGCCATGCGCCATCGGACCATCGGAAAACAGCGCAAAGGTTTCCTTGGCGCGGGTTTGCCAATAACCGCCGTGGATGAACAGAAGCGTCGGCGCCTTGTCCGCTGCCTTGAAGAAATCGATCCGGTTGCGCTCGCGCGGGCCATATAGCAGATCGAGATGATCGGAATATTGCGCCCGCTTCTCAAGGGAACGCCGGTCCCAGCCGGCGACGAGGTCGGCACTCGTGGGCACGTGAACGCCGTTGTTGAGGCCGAGATCGCGCTCCTGCTGGCTCATGCTGCGCCAGTCCGGCGTATCTGATGGCGTCGTCATACTGGAATCTCCAAAGCTGGCTTGCATTTCCACTTTGCCGGAAAATGTTTTACAGCACTAGGCAATCCGCATCCTCGAAGCGGAATGATTGGGAGATATCCGAGTGGCTGATCAGGGACTGGTAAAAGCAACGGCGTGCGCCATCGTCGATAAGCTCAACAAGGGCGAAGTCACGCCGCTCGACCTGCTCGACGTGCTGGAAAAGCGCATCGCCGAGGTCGACGGCAAGGTCAATGCGCTGCCGACGCTGTGCTTCGATCGCGCCCGGGCCCATGCCAGGGAGCTGATGAAGAAGCCGGTGGGCAGCCGCGGCCTGCTGGCGGGCATGCCGGTGCCGATCAAGGACCTCACCAGCGTCAAGGGCGTACTGACAACGCAGGGATCGCCGATCTACCGGAACAATGTCCCCGCCCGCTCCGATATCCTGGTCGAACATCTCGAAAACAACGGCGGCGTGATCTACGCCAAGTCCAACACCCCGGAATTCGGCGCCGGCGCCAACACGTTTAACGAAGTGTTCGGCGCCACCCGCAATCCCTGGGATACGTCGCGCTCCGCCGCAGGCTCCTCCGGCGGCGCCGCCGTGGCGCTCGCCACCGGGATGGCGTGGCTCGCCCACGGCTCCGACATGGGCGGCTCGCGGCGCAACCCCGCGAGCTTCTGCGGTGTCGTCGGCATGCGTCCGAGCATCGGCCGCGTCGCGCATACGCTGGCCGCGGCGGTCGACCGCAATCTCGGGGTGCAGGGTCCGATGGCCCGCAATGTCGAGGACCTCGCGCTGTTGCTCGACGCCATGAGCGGCGAACACCCGGCCGATCCGCTGTCGCTGCCGGTACTGCCGAACTCGTTCCTGTCGGCCGCGCGTTCCGGCGACAAGCCGAAGCGGATTGCCTATTCACCCGATCTCGGCATCACCCCGGTCGATCCCGAGGTTGCCGCCATCACCCGCAAGGCGGCGCAGCGTTTCGCCGAAGCCGGCGCCATTGTCGAGGAAGCGCATCCGGACTTGCGCGAAGCCCATGAATGCTTCCATGTGTTGCGCGCCTTCGACTTCGCGCTGAGCAAGGCGGCGCTGCTGCGCGAAAAGCGCGACCAGCTCAAGCCCGAGGTGATCTGGAACATCGAGGAAGGCCTCAAGCTGACGGTCGAGCAGCTGGAGCGCGCTGAAGCGCAGCGGGTGACGATGACCGCGCGCACCATCGAGTTTTTCGAAACCTATGATCTCCTGCTGACGCCCGCGACCATCGTCGCACCGTTTCCGGTCGAGAACCGCTACGTCGCCGAATGCGCCGGCAAGAAGTTCGACAACTACGTCGAATGGCTCGGCATCGTCTATGCGATCACGCTGGTGTGCTGCCCGGCGCTGTCGCTGCCGTGCGGTTTCACGGCCTCCGGCCTGCCAGTCGGGCTGCAGATGGTGGCAGCCCCGCGCGGCGAGGC
>JBBQUA010000012.1:0-44017 GCA_038212905.1 Hyphomicrobiales bacterium | reverse complement strand
CGCGACTGGCTGAGGCGCTTGGAGATGATTTTGGTATGCGCCTTCAGCGTGTCGCCGTGAAACACCGGTTTCGGGAATTTGACGTCGGTCATGCCGAGATTGCCGATGGTGGTGCCGAGCGTGGTGTCGTAGACGCTCATGCCGATCATGATACCGAGCGTATAAAGGCTGTTGAACAGCCGCTGGCCGAATTCGGTGTTTTCCGAGAAATGGGCGTCGAGATGCAGCGGCTGCGGGTTCATCGTCATCAGGCTGAACATGGTATTGTCCATCTCGGTGACGGTGCGGCTGAACTCATGATGAAATTCGCGGCCGACCTCGAACTCCTCGAAATATAATCCTGCCATCGCGTCCCCCGTTATCAGGTGCTGATTTGGTTCGGTAACGCCTGTCAGCGTCCGGTGTATTTCGGCGCCCGCTTCTCGACGAAGGCGTTGAGCCCTTCCTGACAATCTTCCGTGCTGGCGACAAGCGCAAAGCTCTCGGCCGCGTTCTCCACCGCGCGGCGATAGTCGGAATCCACGGCGCGCATGAAGGCGTCGCGACCGATTTTCATCACGATCGGCGACTTGGCGGCCAGGCGCCTTGCAAGCTCCCGGGCCCGATCGAGCGCTGTACCTTTCGGCACCACTTCGCTGACCAGGCCCATGCGAAACGCGGTCGCAGCGTCGAAGGGGTCGCCGAGGAACAAGGGACCAAAAGCCTGATGCTTGCCGACCAGCCGCGGCAGTTGCACGAAATGAATAGCCGGAATCAGTCCGACATCGATCTCGGGGTAGCCGAAGGTGCAGGCGTCTCCGGCAATGATCATGTCGCAGGATATCGCGATCGTCATGCCGCCCGCCCGCACCGCGCCGTCGACGGCGGCGATGGTCGGCTTGCCCATCCGGTACTGGATGTCATTGAGGGCGAAATACAGCCGTTCGAGAAAGCCCTTGGTTTCGGTGGCGCGCTTGCCCCTGATGATGTCGAGGTCGAGCCCGGCGCAAAACACCTTGTGGGCGCTGCAGATGATCACCGCGCGCACATTGTCGTCGTCCCGCGCCTTCGCCAGCGCCGCCAGCAGCGCGTCGATCAGTGCCAGACTGAGTGCGTTGACCGGGGCGCGGTCGAGCGTGATCTCGGCAATCGCATCCGAGACGGCATAGCGAACGAATTCCTGAGCCATGGCGGATGGTCTCCTGTTGGTCCGGCCTAGCGGGCGGAGGTGCGGACAATGCCGGCGCTGATCAGACTGTCGATGGCATCGGCATCGAAACCGGCGTCGAGCAGAATCTCGCGGCTGTCGGCCCCGATATCTGGTGCGGGGCACAGATCATCTTCGGATGGTCCCGCGATGCCCGGCGTGCGCGCGGTAAATATCTTTCCAATGCCGGGCGTGTCCTGGCAGACCGCGCCCCTCGTCGCTTCGACGTGAGCATTGTGCAGCCAGTCACCGGGAGTGAGGATGTGTTCAGCGATGATATCCGCCGCGTGAAGCCGGCCGAGCCAGACCTGGCTGGTTTCAGTCAGGAATACTTCGCGCAATTGCGCCATCAGCGTGTCCGCCGAGTCCGCGCGCCTGGCAAAATCGGCAAAGCGCGGATCGCTGGCGAGATCCTCGCGTTCGATCGCGGTGCAAAGGCGCTTGTACTGCGCCTCGTTCACCAAGGTGACCATGATCCAGCCATCGCTGCTCTGGTAGGAGCCGGCCGGCACGTTGAGCGCGCGCGGGGTGCCGCCCTCCAGCACATATTCGGCCGCCTTGTGGCCGAGCAGTGCGGCGGTCGATTGCGCCAGATTGACGTCGATCCAGCGGCCGGTGCCGACAGTGGCGCGGGCGAACAGCGCGGTGGCGATGGCCTGGAATGCATAGACGCCAGTGGCGACGTCGGAGATGGTGTGGCCGACCCGGTGCGGAACCTTGTCGTTGCCGAGATTGACCGAGACCAGTCCCGAAAAGGCCTGCGCCACCGAATCCGACCCCGGGCGCTTCGAATAGGGCCCGTTCTGCCCGAAACCGGAGACCGAGAGGTAGATCAGGCCGGGATTGTTGCGCGACAGGTCCTGATAGCCGATCCCCAGCCGGGCCGCGACGCCGGGCCTGAAGCCCTCGATCAGCACGTCGCAATCCGCAGCGAGCCGCTTGGCGATCGCGATGCCCTCGGCGTGCTTGAGATCGAGGCAGAGGCTGCGCTTGCCCCTGTTATAGACCGCCGACAGCGCGGTGTGGCTGCCATAGGTGGTTCCGAGATAGCGCGACCAGTCGCCCTCCGGCGGTTCGACCTTGATCACTTCGGCGCCGTAGACGCCCAGCAACATCGCGCAGTAAGGCGATGCGATGCCCTGCCCGAAGTCCAGCACGCGCAGGCCGCGATAGGGCGCTTCATGCGTCGGCGACATCTTCCGTTCGGCTGTCATTTTTTTGTTTTTCTTGGCTGAGGGTGACTGCCCAAGGCGGGCCCGCGAAGAGAAGAGGATCGCTACCGGCGAGTCAAGGATCGGCGAATTCCGCGGTACGGGACGGACTTGATCCCAATCAACAACCCGAATCCGGTCGCTGGCTAGGCTTTGAGCGGAGGTCCGAGACATTGGCTGAGAGTTCGCGGGGCATCGTCACCCTCACCATCAATCCCGCCGTCGACGCCTCGACGTCGGTGAATAAAATGGCGCCCTTCATCAAAATGCGCTGTGCGCCGGCGCGCAGCGATCCCGGCGGGGGTGGCATCAACGTGGCCCGGGTTCTCAAGCGGCTCGGCATCGACGCGGAAGCCATTTATCCGGCCGGCGGCGCCACCGGGCAATTGCTTGGTACTCTGCTCGAGCGCGAAGGCGTGCAAGGCGTCATGGTCCCCGTCCAAAACGAGACGCGGGAGGATCTGACGGTCTTCGACGAGACCACCCGCGAGCAATTTCGCTTCGTCTTTCCGGGAGCGCCGCTCGGCGAATCCGAGTGGCAGGAATGCCTGGACGCGATCGCGCGCATCGAGCCGCGGCCGGCGTTTGTCATTGCCAGCGGCAGCCTGCCGGCTCGCGTGCCGGAGGATTTTTACGGCCGGCTGGCGCGGTCCTCAAAGGCGCACAGCAAGGTGATCGTGGATACCTCCGGCCGCTCCCTGCGGGCTGCACTCGAAGGCGGCGTCTATCTCATCAAGCCCAATCTTCGCGAGTTTCAGGAATTGGCCGGGATAACCGCGTCGGATGATGCTTCGCTGATCGGGGCGGGACGGCGCCTGATCGGTCGCGGACAGGTCGAGGTGATCGCGCTCTCGATGGGGCCGGACGGCGCCCTGCTGATCACGCGCGATCTGGTCCTGCGCGCCTATGGCCTACCGATCGAGCCGATCAGCGTGTCCGGCGCTGGCGACAGCTTTCTGGCGGCAATGGTCTGGAGCCTTTGCAGCAACGACAGTCTCGAAACCGCCCTGCGCTACGGGGTTGCCGGCGGATCCGCCGCGCTGCTCAGTCCGGGAACGGATCTTTGCCGGCCGGCGGAAATGCATCGCCTGGTGACGGAGGTGATGGTGAGGCCGATCGTGTTGCAAGATCCAGCTCATGAATGACGACAGCTACATCGCTCCCAGCGAGCAGCGCCTGCTCTCCCGCTTCTGGCAAAGCGCGCGCGGCTTCTGGGGCGGTGCGGCAGCCACAGGAGCCTGGCTCCTGACGCTGCTGCTGATCGCCACCGTGCTGCTGCAGCTGTTGACCCAGTACGCGCTGAATTTCTGGAATCGCGATTTCTTCAATGCCGTCGAACGCAAGGATGGCACAGAGCTGCTGGCGCAGGCATGGCGATTCCTGCCGCTGGCCGCAGCCAGCCTCGCGCTCGTGGTGTTCTCGGTCTGGGGCCGCATGACCCTGCAACGGAAATGGCGCGCGTGGCTGAGCACGCATCTTTACAAATACTGGCTGGAGCGCGACCATTATGTCCGGCTGAGATTCATGCCGGGGGAGCATCAAGCCCCGGAATATCGCATCGCCGAGGACGCCCGGCTTGCCACCGACCTGCCGGTCGACCTCGTGCTCGGGCTTTTCTCCTCGCTGATCACCGGCATCACCTTTATCGGCATCCTCTGGACGGTGGGGGGCAGCTCGACCATCGACATATTTGGCCTGGCGCTGACCATTCCCGGCTACCTCGTGGTGGCGGCGATCGTCTACTCCATCATCGTTGCGGCGGCGATGACGCTGATCGGCAGCCGCCTGACCCGCGTGGTGGAGGACAACAAGCGAACCGAAGCCGAGTTACGCGCGATAGGAACCCACATCCGCGAGAGCGGCGAAGGCAAGACATTGCCTGACAACATCAAGGACCGGCTCGATGCCGTCAGCACGGCGCTGCGGGCGGTGATTGCCACGTGGCTGAATTATTGCTGGCAACTCATGCGCCTGACCCTGGTCACGCACAGCAATACGTTGCTGGCGCCGGTTGTCGGTCTGCTGCTCTGCATGCCGAAATACGTCGCCGGCACGATGCTGCTCGGCGAGGTGGTCCAGGCGGCCGCAGCCTTTGTCGTGGTGCAGGGTGCCTGCAACTGGTTCACCGACAATTACATTCGCCTGGCCGATTGGGCCGCCTCCGCCAACCGCGTCGCATCCCTGCTGCTGGCGCTGGATCGGATTGACCAATCGGGCGCAAACCCAGCATAAGTGTCTTCGCGGCGGCAGCACCCTATCGATAGACCACAGCCGCATACTGCCGGCAGCTTGATCCCCGAAGGGAATGATAGAATGAACATCGACCTCACCGGAAAGCGCGCGCTTGTCACCGGCTCGACTCGCGGAATCGGGCTCGCCACCGCCACCGGGCTGGCGGAAATGGGCGCGGACGTCATCGTCAACGGCCGCGAAGCCGCCTCGGTCGCTGAAGCGATCGCGAAAATCAAGGCGGCCGTACCTGCCGCCAAGGCGGACGCGGCGGTGTTCGATCTCGGCGGCGCCGAGGGCTGCGCCGGGCTGGTGCCGCAATTCCCCGAAGTCGACATTCTCGTCAACAATCTCGGCATCTACGAACCCAAGGCCTTTTTCGACATCGAGGACGACGACTGGACCAGAATGTTCGACGTCAACGTCATGAGCGGGGTGCGGCTGACCCGGCACTATCTGAAGCGCATGCTCGATGCCAAGGATTGGGGCCGCGTCGTATTCGTCTCCAGCGAGTCCGCCGTTTTCGTGCCGAAGGAGATGGTGCATTACGGCTTCTCGAAAGCCGCCCAGCTCTATATTGCGCGCGGCGCCGCCGAACAGACCAAGGCCACCAACATCACCGTCAATTCGGTACTGCCCGGGCCGACCTGGGTCGAGATGGCGCCGGTCCGCCTCGCCGCGCGCGCCAAGGGTCTCGGGACAACCGCCGACGAACTCGCCGCCAAGACCTTCACCGAACGCCGGCCGGCGTCGCTGCTGCAGCGCTACGCCACGCCGGAAGAAGTGGCCAATCTGATCTGCTACATCTGCTCGAAGGCCGCCAGCGCGACCAATGGCGCCGCGCTGCGCGCCGACGGCGGCATCGTCACCAACCCGTTCTGAGGTTCAGGCGGGGCCAGTGCGTCATTTTTCGATGGGCTGCATCGGCGCCGTCAAAATTTCCACGGCCGAATTACCTGGTAATTTCAGTTCGGATCGCAGCGAGCGGTGCAGTATCATCGAAACTCAGAACAGTTCCGCGCATCCTGATTCCCAGACTGAGCCAAAGGCTATCGAGATCGGGGGCGACAGACTCTGATCCCATCTTTTTGTGGAGGTCTGCGAGCACATCGACACCAACGGCCCTGTCGGCAGCCAAGAAGACGCGCTCGACGGACCAATGGACCTCATGACTGCCGCCGGCCGCGATGACGCCTCGCATCGCATCGCGCAAGCCAAGCCGGTTGGATGTCCGCTTGCGAATTTCTATGTCGGCCAGCAGGCAGAGCATGGCGCCGCCCCAATACTTCCGGCCCCAGCTGCCGGTATTGTCGAGTCCCCGATCGCCGGCTTGCGGCAGACCCTTGGGCATATCCTGCATCATCGCCTGCCAGACCTCTGGCGCGGCCAAATCTCCGGCCTGCACCCGTGCGATGGGCTCGATATACACCGCCAGGCCTTCAGACAGCCAGTCGTACCGCTGTTCCATCTCCGGGAGCGCGAGATGCACCATTTCGTGGACCATGATCCAGTCTTGCCGCAGATCTTCCTCGCTGGAATCGCGGCCCAGCAGCACGCGAATTGCAGCGCCGCGATAACCCCATGTGGTCCCTCCCCGAACGCGCCGGCCATCGACCGGCACCAGCAGGAGCTTCAAGGACGTGACGGGAAACCGGCCGTAATAGGTCGAGACAGCCCGGGCCGATGCCCGGACCCAATCCAGAATCCTGTCCTTCGGCAGCGCGATATCGCCGGGAGCGAACGCTACGTGAACGACGCCGCCGTCAATGTCGATGTCGGTTTTGGCAAGCCGATCGAATGCATCGTACGGCATTCGCCCGCCCCGCAGAAATTCCGACTGGGAGTGGGCCGACGACAGCAATATGCCGAGCAACGCCAGCGACACGGCAGCGGCTGAAGCGATCCAGCGAAATCCCGCCGCATAATTCATGCGGGGATGGACCCTTGACGCATCATCTCGCCTGACCTGTTCGCCCATGCACCGGGCTCTCACTGATCGCCGGAAACTCCCGTCAGGAGCCCAGCCGTTACCCAGCCGTGCAGATAGCCGGCACCTCTGGCCGCCGCGCCCTCGGGATCGTCATACGTGGCCAACATCGAGCAGAGCACCCCGAACCGGGTTCCGCTCGCCGCCTCGTCCCACATCATCGCTTCCTCGGCAGAAAGCTCGCGGAACAACGGTATCACGTCCTGGCGCCAGATCAGGAGGCGGCATGGCTGTTCCAGATTGACTGCATCCGGCGGGGTCTCGTCGTTCTTGAGCGCCCGCCAGACCTCGGACCCGTTGGTCGCGAGGTCGAGCCGGATGGCGCTGGGGTGGACCTTGAATTTGAGATCGTGCCAGATTTCCGGAGCGAAACCCGCCATATCGGCGACGGCAAGCGCCGGTGCGTCCTGCGCGTCGAAGGCATCGTTGAGAGCTTTCTCGAGCGCGGCAAGATCGGACAGGATGGGATAGTTGCTGTAGCGCGCCGACGATTTCAGAAAGCCCGGAAGCGCTTGCGAAAACCAGCGCAGGTTCGGATGCTGCGAGGGGGTCGCCGCAACATAGGCATACCCCATCTCGTCAAACATCTCGTCGCCGAGATAAATGTGCAGCAGCTCGTGATCGTTTCTGACGGCCTCGACCAGCCGTGAGCCATAGGCATGCCTGTAGACCCCGAACAGCACTGCGCGCTTCTCCCGCGGGCTGTCGAGAATTTCAGCAAGAACCGAATCGTCGCCGGTCAGTATACCGCGCTGAAATTCACCCTGTTGCCGTGCGAAGTCGCTCATCCGGTTTTCCTGCTCAACGCCAGAACCTTCCCGGCGATCTCCCGGGTCCGGTTGACTTCGGCCACGAGTTCGTCGAGCGGCGGGATGTTGTCGTCACGCTCAATCATGGTCGAGACCCGGCCGAATCGCTTCAACGCCGCGGCGTAGAGATCCCAGACATCTTCGCACACCGGATGATCGTGGGTATCGATGATGTGGGTACCCATATGACTGTGGCCGGCCATGTGAAACTGAACCACCCGGTCGGCCGGAATACCATCGAGGAAGCTGTGCGGGTCGTAACCGTGATTGAAAGCGCTGACATAGACGTTGTTGACGTCGAACAGCAGCCAGCACCCGGAGCGGCGGGAAAGCTCGCTCAGAAACTCCCATTCCGTCATTTCGGAATTGTTGAATTGCACGTAGGTCGAGACATTCTCGAGCACGATGGCGCGGCCCAGATAATCCTGAACCAACTGGACACGGCTCACGACGTGATCGAGTGCTTCGCTGGTATAGGGTATCGGCAACAGATCGTGCAGGTTCTTGCCATGCACGCCGGTCCAGCACAGATGATCCGATATCCATTTCGGTTCGACCCGGCGCGCGAGATCGCGCAGGCCCCGCAGATACTCGAAATCGGGTGGCGCGGTCGATGCGATCGACAACGACACGCCGTGCATCACGACCGGATAGCGTTGGCGAATTCTATCTAGCATCCGGAGCGGCTGGCCACCCGGCAGCATATAATTCTCGCTGATGACCTCGAACCAGTCGATCGGCGGATTTCCGCTGAGAATCTCGTCATAGTGCTGGGCGCGCAACCCGAGGCCAAAACCGAGGAATGCCGGCTTGCCCGCATCGATCCGGTGATCCGTCGTCGACGGCGAAGACGGCTGCGACGATTTGGCTGCAATGTTCATTGGGCCTCCGCTACTGACCCGCCGGCAATGGATGCCGGCCGTATCGCTGTCATGAGTCCGCGATTCCACAATCGACCTTGATCTCGGGGCCCGGCCGAAGCCGGGCCCTTCGACCATGCAGCCGAGCGATCAGCCAGCGACGAATTTGCCCTTCGCGGCGGCGCATTTATCCTTGGTCATCTCCGCGAATCCCTGGCCCTTGCAGGCATTCGCCCCCTTGGCAGGCGATTGGCCGCCCTTGCAGGCGCTCTGGCCCTTACAGGCGTTCGCGCCGATGCATTTGCCTTCGCCGGCCGCGTAAGCCGCGGTCGACATGGTGGCGCCGGCCAGGAACATGGTGGCGGCGACCGCAGCGATAGCGGCACCGGACTTCGAGCTAAGCTTCATGATATTTTCCTCCAGACTTGGGTTGGCATTGAAACGGGCCTCATCGAGCCGGGCAAACCAGTCCGACTTTCAGCAACCCCCGAGCAACGTCTTCGGCAAACGAGGTCCTGATTGAGCCGCAGCAAAATCTCCCCCACGCCAACAAAGGCGTCGCGGCGGAACCTTCCCTGTCGGCCCGATCTTTCATCGGTCGCCTGTTATAGGTTTCGATTTCGCAATCCGGATAGTTACGCCTGCTCCAGATATTTTTTTCCAGACCGACCGCCCGAATTCTACGGCCGTCGTTCGCCTTCCTGGCCGGTCATCCGCAGCAGCAGCCGGTCGAGGGAAGCCGCGCCTGGCCCCGCGATCGCCAGCCACAGGAAGGCGGCCAGATAGGTGGCTTCCTCGAATCCCAGCAGCGTTTCGAGAGAATCCACATTTTCCCACTTCGCCGCCTTGATCGCGACGATCATGACAACGGTCAGCATGGCTGCCGGAATCCGGGTAAACAATCCGAGGATCAGCATGGCGCCGCCAAAGCATTCCACGGCGGAGACGAACGGCGTGAGAATGCCCGGAAACGGGATTCCCCATTCCGAAAAATTCTGGATCATCATGGGCAGATTGTTGAGTTTGGCCCAGCCGGTCAGCATGAATACGTACCCGACCACAAGCCGCATGATCAGCGGCCCGGCCCACGAAAAGTTGGAAGCAATTTGTGCCGGCAGAGCGACAAGCAGAAATACGATCGATTTCATGGTTTTTCCTCTTGAACCGGCACGTCGGGGGCCATTCCTGAGGTTCGCTCCGGGAGCCCGATTGGTTACTTGCCGCAGTGCGGCAAGCAGCACTTATTTTGCCGAGGCCATGCGGGAGGCAATTTCCGGCGGTGCGGCCTTTAGCAGGGGAGCGATCCGGCAGTCGCCTTTCGCCTGGTGCGGGGCATCAGCACTGCAGACACGGAAAAACCGATCGTGCAGATCAACAGTCCATAGATGTTTATTCCGAGGTCGAGCGCGTACTTGCCGGTACCGAGAGCCAACGCCGCGGGTAGAATACTGACATGCCCAAACGTCTCGATGGCACGCAGCACGCCCAGGATGAGACCGGGCCAGAAGGCGAAATGAAAGCTCGCCGCCCGCGCGCCGGGCAGCCATGACAGCAGGAATATCGGAGCCAGACCCATCACCATCGTCCCGCTGATCGTTGTTGCCGCGATGATCGCCGGGCCGATCCGGTCGCCTGCATAGATCGAAAGCAAGGGAAGGTTTCCGAGAACCGCAACCGCCAAAATCGCCAGGCGACCGGTCGTGATGCGGGTTCCGAATTGCTGAATTCCGTCATTCTTCCAGTCCAGCGCGCTCAGTTTGGCAACGCTGGTAAAGGTCGAGTCGATCGTCGACCCTCCCGAGAGCAGCATGATGCCGTTGAACATCAACATCATGATCAGCCCGAACGACGCCGGTACGGTAACGCTGGGATTTGCCGGAAGCCCGTAGGCCTTTCCGTACAGGCCGATGATGCTGAACAGGAATATGAAGCCGCCGCTCAGGACGCCGGCGATCATGAAGCTCTTCAGCATGTCGCGGGGTTCGGAGATGAAGCCGCGGTCGGTCAGCACCGGATCATGAAACGGATAGGACAGGATCTGCACGGCGGCCAGGGCGCAGAACGTCAGGCCCGCGTTCCGCCCGGCGTCGTCGACGGCGGGGATGCCCTTGCTTTCGAGGCCAGGCAGCAGGATTGCCAGGACCACGCCCAGCAAGACGAAGATGACCACCGTCTGCAGCCTGTCGGTCAGAAGGCTCGCCCGCATTCCGCCAGTCCAGGCATACGACACAGTGAAGAGAGTGATGAGGATTGCCGCCGCCCAATAGGAACCGGAGCCTTCCGTCCCGAAATAGAGCGACATGACTTTGGTGTTGGACCACACTTCGTTCAGCAGCCTGAACCCGATCGTTATCAGAAAGAGCCGGGCGCAGAGGCTGCCGTATTTCTCGACGAGCATGTGAGACAGCGACCGATAGCCACCGCGCGTCCGGAGAAAGTAAATCGCGACGCCGGCAACGACGAAGCTGAAGTAGTAAATGGTGTAGCCGATTGCGCCGGTGATACCGAATGCGAACGACAGATCGGACGCATTCGCGATCGATTTGGCAAAGATCCAGGTGATCGCCGCGCTCATCGCAACCAACCAGATGCCGGGGGCAGCCCCCGCATCGCTGCGCCCGTTGAAGAACTGACCAGCCTCGACCTGTCTCGGCGTGACCCACCAGGTCACCAGACAATAGGCCGCCAGAACGATCCAGGGAGCTGCCGACTGCACGTTGTCCTCTTTCCCGATGGAGCATCGACATCGATTTCGACGGCGAATTCAGATGATGCTATTCGGCGGTGAACCAGATATCGCCATAGTAGGCGCGGGCACGACCGCCCGAATTGTCGGTGTCCGTCATCAGTGCGATGGCATCTATCGACGTGATGTCTTCACCGAATTGCTCCCTCAGGTCGTCGCGCACATTGCGCTTATGCGGGATCCACGCGTTCAGCCCGGCTGAACCCGAATTCATCGCCAACAGCCGAACACGCCCGGTGAACGGACTGGGCCAGCTGCTTCCCACGGGATGCCGGCTCGCCCATACGTAGTTCACCGAAAGCGAAGTCACGCCCATGATACCGCGCTCCACGACGACATAGAGGCGCGCGGAAAAATCGTCTCCGCGCTTTGCGTTTTCGTCGTTACCGACCAGCGGATCGGATACCTTCCACGACCAGTTCAAAAACGGCGTCTTCGTGAGGTCGATAGCGATCTTTCGAAAGCGGCCCGATGCCGCGGCAATGGACACGGCCTGAAGTACGGTCGCCTTCTTCGCGGAATCGTACACAAGGCTATAATCTGTCTCGCCCTTGAACGCCTTCCGCTCCCAACCGGCCAACGACCCTTTTGAGAACTGTCCGACCGCGATGGACTGGTCCGCGGCGTGTGTGTCATTGGCAAGCAAAAGACCCATGGCGCAGATGAATCCGAGCGGCCTGAGGTTCACGGCTTCGGCTCCGAAAACACGCGCCAGCCCCAAAACCAGCGCATCAAGGTCGTCAGCAGCGCCAGCGCCGCAAACGCCGTTGCGATGACCGGGAATTGACCGGGCCAGAGACACATTGCGGTGAATGCGATAACCGTTTCGGTGCCTTCCGTCAGTCCACCCAGATAGTAGATGCCTTTTTGCGGAAAATCGGTCGACGAGACGCCGCGTTTGGCGGCGATGACGGCGAATGCGAGAAAGCTGCTTGCGGTGCCCATGAAGGACGCCAGCAGCAGGCAGGCCGCCATCGCGTTCGCAGCCGGATTCGCGATCGCGAAGGCCAGCGGAACCATGGCGTAAAATGCGAAGTCGAGCGCGATGTCCAGGAATGCGCCGCGGTCCGTCGGTCCGGTCAGGCGAGCCACGGCTCCGTCGAGGCCGTCGAGCAACCGGTTGACGAAGAACGGGATCAGCGCCGCCTTCTCGAATCCGGTCCCGATCAGGACAGCGGAACCGGCACCGAACAGAAACCCGGTAACCGTCAATGTATCCGCCGCGACGCCGCACGAGGAAAGCCGCGCCGCAATGGGACGCAGCAGCGCATTCTGTACCGCTGACAAATGGCGGTCTAGCATCTCCCGCACCCGGTTGAGTTCATGTCGATCGCAGCTTCTGTAGCATGATCGTGCGCCAGGCGCCGGTGAAGGCGTTATTTGTCGGACGTTGCCCGCTCGACAATTTTGGCGAAGATCTCGTCCAGCTCTGCGCCGACGGATTTAAGGACATCTCCGCCCTCGTCGGCATACGGCGCAAACACGGCGCTGGGCTTCTTGTAGGAAAGCGTCGCCGTGCCGTCCTGGTTTTCCGTGAGGTAGATCCGGATCGGAGCCTCGATGCCGGCGGCCACGCTCGCCTCCAGCATCCGCCGCGCGAAGTCGTTTCGGAAAACGCCAAACACCTTGTTTCCCGGAATCGTGATGCCTGCCGCCTTTGCCCCTGCGGACGCGCTTGCCGACGTTACCAGTCCCATTTTCTCGGATTTTATCGTGGCCTCAAGCCGCTCGGCCAGCGCCGGGAAGGTTTGTCGTGTGTCGACGACCATCCACCCTGCCCGCGCCTTGATGGTGCCAGCGGAAGCCGCCGAGAGACCGATGAAGAGGATCGCGATCGAAAGCGTCAATAATCGTGTCATGGTTTGCTCCTTCAGAGTCGCGTAGTTAGCGTTACCAGCCAGTCCGGCATAACATTCGTCAGCGACGTTTCGACGATCTTGTCGAGGCCGGTGAGCACGAAGGCGCCGACGAAAACGAATGCCGCGCCCATGACGGGCTTGGCGATGCGCGACGTCCTGGCCAGCAGGTCTCGCCGGGCGAAGATCGCCTGCCTGGAACCATAGGCGAGCGCCAGGATGGGCGTAGCCGCGCCGAGTCCGAACACGGCCATCACGGCGCCTGCCTTGATCACCGTGTCGCCTTGGGCCGCAAGTCCGATCGCGGCTCCCAGTGTCGGACCGGAACAGGGCGACCAGATCGCTCCCAGCAACCCGCCGAGCACGAATTGTCCTCCAAGTCCGGAGGGTTGAATGCGATCGAGCAATGTCTGGCCGCCGGTTGCGACGGGAGCGGCGAAAGCCGCCAGTCTGCCCTGCAGAGCGGGAACGAGCAGCACCACGCCCATGGCCAGCATCAGCACGGCAATGGCGTATCTGAGCGTCGCGGGGTCAAGACCGATATTGAAGCCGACCGAGGCGATCAGGGTACCCAGCAAGGCAAACGATGTCGCAAGCCCGGCAGCCAGGGCAACCGGTCCCCAGGGATGCTTTTCAAGCACGCCGAAGAGTACGATCGGCAGCAATGGCAGCACGCATGGCGAGAGGGTCGATAACCCTCCCGCGGCGTAGCTGAGCGCCAGGTTGCCGAGTTCGGACACCCTCACAAGCCTTTGGAGACGAGGGCCTTGATGCTGGCGGGATTGGTGTCTCCGGTTGACCTGCCGACTTCGTTGGCGCCCTTGAATACGATGAGGGTGCTCTGACTTTGGACCCGAAAGCGTTTCAGAACATCCTTCGCGCTATCGAAATCCACCTCGTAGACAATCAGGTTCGGCGTCGATTTCTCGATTTCCTGGACGATGGGCCGTTGCACCTTGCAGGTCGGACACCAGGGCGCGGTCACATCGACGAGGATGGGGCTTCCAGCCGCTTGCGCTTGCTGGAACGCCTTCGTATCAAACGGTTGTCCGGCCTGGGCGGCCAGCGACGCCCCGACGAGGAATGTTGATGCGATCAGTGTCTTCACGGATTTCAATAACATGTTCGATGTATCTCCGAGGATGCCTTGGACGGTCCACCAGAGAGTTTCGCTGCGGAGCCGGCGGAAGTTACACGCCTGTTGCAAAAATTAGCGCGGCCGATGTCAACCTCCGGGCAGGATACGGGTGCCCGACCCGAGGCTTCATCGGCTTTTGCCACATCGAGGGGTGGATCTTTGCTAGTCTGCGTCCTCGACACCCGGATACCGGCCGATATGGATATGCCTGATCTCTTGCGAGACCCGGAGGCTGTTACGCCGAGATGAAGCGGGATTCGAATTCGCCAGCCCTGGAGTCGCTGATGCAGGCCGCACAGGCCGGCGATATGCGCGCCTATGAACGTCTTTTGAGGGAAATCACACCCAAATTGCGCCTTATCGTACGAAAGCGACGGCGGTTTTTCACGGCTGAGGAAGTCGAGGACCAGGTTCAGGAGATACTGCTGTCGATCCACGCGGTACGCGCGACTTACGACCCAGACCGTCCTTTCATGCCATGGCTGGCTACCATCGCCCATAACAGGCTGACTGACAGCGCACGACAGTTCTACCGGGGAAAATCGAATGAGGTCCAGATGGACGAACTACCCGTAACCTTTGCTGACGATTGGGCGAACATAGAGAACGAGGAATATCGCGACCCGGAAGAGTTGACGATCGCAATAAAGGGCCTGCCCGACGGTCAGAGAAAGGCGATCGAAATGCTGAAGCTGCGCGAAATGTCCCTCAAGGAGGCGTCAGCGGCGAGCGGAACCACCGTAGGAGCGCTGAAGATTTCGATCCATCGGGCGGTCTTGAACCTGCGGAAGGCTCTGAGCAAAGAGTGATGGCCATGGACACCGACAGACTGATTGCGAGTTTGACCGAGGATGCGGATCCGGTTCAGAGGCTTCCATCGCCTTGGGTCCGGACGGCTCTATGGTTTGCGATGGCCGTCCCTTATGTCGCCGTCATCGTCATGATGATGGCTCCGCGTGACGATCTGGCCGTCAAGTTCACGGATTTTCGTTTTCTCCTCGAGCAGATTGCCGCGGTTTGCACCGCGATCGGCGCCGCCGTTGCCGCCTTTCAATCGATCGTTCCCGGATACAATCGCCGATTCCTGTTGCTTCCACTGGCGCCGCTATCGGTTTGGCTGGCAAGTGTCGGGGAAGGATGTGTCGAAGCGTGGTTGCGCGGAGGCGCCTTTCAAAACTTCACCTCGGATTTCCTCTGCATTCCGGCCATTGCACTGGTCGGAACGCTGCCGGCCGTGGCGATGGCGCTCATGCTGCGAAAGGGAGCACCTCTTTGGCCGCATACTTCGGCGGCGCTGGGGGGCCTGGCGGCTGCGGGATTGGGTAATTTCGGTCTTCGCCTCTTTCACGGTCAGGACGCCAGCTTGATGGTGCTGGTTTGGCAGATCGGGACGGTCTTCATGCTGACCATCCTCTGCGGAGGGGCCGGCCGACTTTTCCTGGATTGGCGGCCAGTGGTCGCGAGGGTTCGCCGCAATCTCGGTGCGCACTGAATCCACCGCAATCGGGCGAAACGAGACCCCAGCGAAACCGGTCCTCGCCTGGCGTCAACGCCATGATGCCTTTTCCAGGCGCCCCGCCTCGATCGCGTCGATCTGCAGCGCGATGAACCGCGAATAGATCCGGCATTGCGAGAACGAACCGCCGGTGAACCACAGCCCGGGCTGTCTGGTGCGGCTCCACATGTTGCGCAGTTCCTGGGTGTCGGCTTCAAACCCCCAGATCGGTCCGACGCGCCCGGCGACTTCAGCGCCGAACAACGAACCAACGATATGATCCTGGCCCTTGTAACCGGTCGCCAGCACCACGAGGTCCGCTCCCAACGTCGAACCATCGTTGAGTTCCAACCCACTGCTGACGAACTGCCTGATGTCATCAGCCTGGATCAGCCGGATCTTGCCGTCGGCGATCAGTTCGGAGCAGCCGACATTGAAATAATAGCCGCCGCCGCGGGTGCGGAATTTCAGCGGCCAGCCAGTGCCGTCTTCGCCGAATTCGAGCCGGAAGCCGACCTGTTCCAGCCGCGCCAACAGCGGCGCGTCGAGCTCGCGGACTTCCCTGGTGATGATCTTGTGCGATGCCTTGACGACTTCGAGCGGCACCGAGGCGTTCAGCAGGTCCCTGATTTCGACCTGCGGACCCTCGCCGAGATAGGTCTTGTCGTAGAGCTGCGCGCTGGGGTCGACATTGACGACCAGGGTCGGGCTGCGCTGAACCATGGTGACGTCGGCGCCGTTGGCCTGCAGCTCCTGGCAGATGTCATGCGCGCTGGTCCCCGTCCCCATCACGACCACGGATTTGCCGCGCCACTGCGCGCCGGCGGAAAACCGGCTGGAATGCAGCACCTTGCCGGAAAAATTCTCGATCGTTGCAATGGTGGGAATGTTGGGCGTGCCGCTGACGCTGGTCGCCATCACGATATGCTTGGGACGCAGCATTCGAACGCTGCCGTCGCCACGCCGTATCCGCGCCATCCAGGTCTGCGTCGATTGATGGTATTCGGCGCCCTCGAACACGGTGCCGGTCCAGAAATTGACCTCCATGCTCTCGACATAGGCTTCGAGCCAGTTCGCGATCTTGTCCTTGGGGATGTAATCCGGCCAGTTCGGCGGGAACGGCATGTAGCGCAGGTGGTTGACCGGCGTCTTGTTGTGGAGCTTGAGGCCGTGATAGCGCAGCCGCCAGTTGTCCCCAACGCGTTGCTGCTTGTCGATCACAAGCGTATCGAGGCCGAGGCGCTTCAGCTCGACCGCGGCGGAGATTCCTGCATGTCCGCCGCCCACCACCAGAACGTCAGGCTCGCGGCCTTCGAAGGCGATTTCGGCCTGGCGCTCTTCAAGCCAGTTATGTTTGGCAAAATCGCGGTTGTGCGAGACGGGCTCGATATTGCCCGCCTTGGCCGCACTGATCTTGTCGACGTCGAGCAGCGTCGACAGCGTCCAGGCTTTTGGTGGCGCGCCCGGCGAAGGCAACAGCCTGACAACGCCGACGCCGGGACCGTTCACAGTATCGAACCGGAAGATAGCCTCGATCACTTCCTGCCCGGCGACTACCGCGCGGCGCGGCATGAGCAACTCGGCGGCGACCTCAAAATGTTCGGCGTTCACCGCGCGCGCGCGCCGGCATAATTCAATCGCCAGCCTGCCGGCGCCGCTGAAGGTCGCGATATCGAAGGAAAACCCGCACAGGTTTCGCCAGTGGCTGTCCGTCACAAACAGCGCACCAAGCGCCGCCGCATCTCCGCTCGCCAGCGAACGGGCGAAGTCGGAAATCCAAGATCTTGCCTCGGCTTCGGCCGATGTTTTGATTTTTTCCAGCATGATCGAGTCCCCAGTTGCGGCTTGCAAGGCAGGTTATCGAATGAAGGGCCTGAGGTAAAACCCGCAAACGCTGGACTGTCCAGCTGATGGCGCAATGCTGACACGTTTCGGCCCGGGCAAATGTATGCAACGAGACGCGACCTTCGGCGTTATCACCGATGACCGACGAGGAACGTCAGCTGCTGGAGAACACCGCCCGAAGCCTGCTCCGCGTCATCGAACAGCAAAAAGACACGATTGCCGGGATGGAAGCCGCTCTGCTCGAAATCTACCGCGCGCAAATTACCACCGATAACCGCAAGCACGAGACCCTGGCGCGGTTGAAGCTGAGCCTGAAGATGCTGGCGAAGGGCCATGGCGCGAACTTCCTGGGCGAATTGATCCGGAAGCTCGAACGCTGGAAGTCGTAACCGGCTGTTTCGGCCGGCGGCCTATGCTTCTTAAGATTGCGTTCAGCTTTAGGCAGGATCATTGCTGGTCGAAAGGCCACGATCATGCAGTTCCGGCAGGACAGCTTCGGAGAAGTTGGGCGCGTTGAAGCGGCTACTGACCGCCAGTTTCCGTCACCGCCTGCGAGCATGGATCCTTCCGATCATCTCAGCCCCATCAGGGAAGACGCCTTGCGGCTGCTAAAGTCGAACCGCGACTGGACGCGAGCCATCGGGATTGCCGGGATCGCGCTGGTGGCGGGGTTCGGGTTGGGATGGGCCGGCAATTCGAGCTGGAATAGCTCGCCGACCGTCGCGTCATCGGACGCGGTCGTTCAGAAGGACGCAGGCTCGCGTCGCTCCGAAACCAAGCCTTCCACCCGGGCAGATGCCGCTCGCAAGCAAGCCACACTCGGCAACCGCAACAACCATTCGCCCAGACCTTCCTTCATCACGCGATCGGACGGCGAAGGCCCGCCAACGACGGCTGCGCTATCAGCCAATCCCGGCCCTGCCGCCGCGCCACCGGTGGCCCGCGAACCTGTCGTGGCGGCGCCGGAAACCCGGCCGGCGACCGTCGAGGGCTGGACCGTTCGTGAAGTTCGCGGCGGAACGGTGGTGCTCGAAGGACCCGATGGCATCCGCACGGGAAGCGCCGGAGACACCGTACCGGGCGTCGGACGCATCGACTCGATCGTGCGTTGGGGCAATCACTGGATCGTCGCGACGGCCATCGGATTGATTGCGTCGCCCTAGTTACCGGCGATGACCAGCGCGAGCGCTGGCTGGCGACGCAGTGCTGATCGCGCCGGTCTCCAGAACGATTCCCTGCTAACAGGGAATTTTACAGGGAAACTAGCGATTTCGGCGGTCCGGAGACGTAACCTACGGCCAGAAAGCGCTGCGCCGCAGGCACTTCGGAGGTAATTCTCTACTCCAATTAATAGGGAAATATTTCGGCGCAACAGGGTACTGTCACGAAATAACAGGGAATATCGATTGCCATTTGGTAAGCGTCCATTTCTCGCACACTTGTTTGGTTGGCCGCGGTCGCGATCTGTTCTCACCAGCACATTTGCAGGTGAGGAGGGTGGAGATGTCGAGCGAGATCGGTTTACGACTACGCTACGGCGAAGCGTTTTGGCGGGCACACCATGAGCCCTGGCCGCAGAGTGCGTTGAATCAACGGCAGTATTGCGAAGTCCAGGGGATTCCGCTGAAGGCGCTCGGCAACTGGCGAGCGAGGTTCAAGGCCGAGCCCCAGCCGCCGTCGCCCAAGCTGCTCTACCTCCCTGGAAGAGAGGTCCCCGTGAATAAGTCGCTGCCAGGCAATCGCGGCACGCTGCACAGGCTCGCCGACATTCTGGCCCCCCGGCAGGACCGTTCTCGATTTCTTCGGCTTACAGTCCACGATTCGCAAGAGAGAAGTTATGTCGACGGTCGCTTTGCGCCGATAACGGTCGAACTCGCTCGTCGGCTTCTTTTTCAACTTGAACACCATTCATTCATACAATGTGAAAATCTCCTACGTGCAAATTGGCGAGAGCCACATTTTGGAGGAGTACACTGTTACTGGCGTCGATCGCGATGATCGTATTATTGCCCGATGCCGTCGCCGCCGCCAGCGGGTGCCGTCGCGGAGTTGGTAGGAATTGAGGTTGGCGTAGTCTCCGGGGTGATCAACCTCGAATCATCCGGCGTTGAAGCGTCGGACTGGAGACCACGCCATGATATTGTTCAGCCCCTTACAAAATCACCGCTATCTAAACCGAGTGGCGCGCCCCTGGCGGAGTCACCGCCGTGCAGATACTTTCCTTTCAGAGCCTTGAGCCACGGGAGCCTTTGATCGACTCCCCTCGTTATCGGCTCTCCGGTGACGCCGAACGAATTGAGTGGCCATATCCCAGCGGGAACAATCTCAAGTGTGGCGCGGATCAACCTTGCACCGGCGCCAAAACTTTTTCCAAGCTGGAGCGGATCGACTCGTTCCACCGTCTTGGGATCGTTGAGATCTCGGAACCGAACCAAAAAAGGAAGGCTCGTCAGTGGCAGTTCGCGCTTGCCCGACAGAAGCTGGAGCTGCCTTAACCCCTCATCGATCGGCCCCGGAAGTACTCCACCAGGAAAGTTGAATGCACGAAGGACGATAGTTTCAGGCACGGAGCGGCCGTCGGTGTCCGCCTTAAGGAGAGCAAACAATGTGCCCCTTGGGCCGAGATCGAGCACGACGGCTTCCCCCCGAGACGTCTCAATGCCCGGTTTTTGGCCGGCAAATCTGGATTGTTTGGCGTACGTGACCTCAATGACACCCGATCCGGTCTTGGGTTCACCATCCACCTGCGCTTCAAGCGTCAGGCGGTATCGAACCGTCACGCTGGGGAAAGCCATTCTGTAAATCACGACCGCACCGACGATCACCGCGACAAGTATTCCCAACCACTTCATGCCGCGAGCCCCGACTTGCACCGGGACGCAGATCGCCCGCCAGCGGCGATACCGGAAATTCCGTGAGTTTTGATGGGTTGCGATGCAATGCGCACGACACATAGCCTGCGCGCGAACAGGGAAGGCTGCAACAACGCCGCCACATGCCTTGGAACCCGCCGGCCGCAACTTGCCGCGACGCTCCGACGCGCTCGCCTTACGCCAGCCATAGCGCAACAGCCCTTCCACGAATCGATGAGCAAACTTGATTCATCGACCTGAGGTTGACGCCATGCCATTTCTCCCCGAGGTTGCAAATAAATTTGCACGACATGCGGATTTGAAATTTCTTTGCAGAAAATTGTATGCGCATCATCGCGCAATTACTTTTTCCGATGAACCTTGGGAGAAACAAGGCAAATATCGCGGCGTGTTGACGGCTATTGAGGCCGCGCGTCGCGCGATCTCCAATCTGGAATAGCTCTGCATCGAATTTTCGGAACTATTCTGTGGGCGAAATTCAAAGAAGCCAAGGAAAGTTCCAGATCATTATTCCCCTCTCAGGCACATTCGCTCATTCGCTCGAATACGACGCAGGTCATCGTGGACAGGAAACCGCGAAAGCTGATTCATCACCCGCCGCTGGACCTACTCGGTTTTCTTGATCGGCTTCCTTTCGGTCGGGCCGCCTTAATAATGGCTTGGAATGCCGCGATGGACCGTCCGCTTTGCGCCAGAGCCGACGTCTCCCGCAGCCGGCGCCCGCCCGACCATCAGGCCCCGGAAAAGCGATTAGGCTCGCAGCGCGGGTCGATCCATTAGACGCTGTCGTCCAATAACGTCCAAGCTTTGACCTTGAGACCCCGAGCGATTCGCGCGATGTTGTCGAGGGAGCCGTTGCGTTCCGACCGCTCTACCCCGCTGAGATACGTGCGGTTGGCCGCAACTTGCCGCGACGCTCCGACGCGCTCGCCTCGCCTCACCTCAGCCATAGCGAACAGCCCTTCCACGAATCGATGAGCAAATTTGCTTCATCGACCTGAGGTTGACACCATGACATCTCTCTCCGAGGCTGCAAATGAAGTCTGCACGACATCCGGATTTGAAGTTTTCTTTGGAAATAGCTGTATTCGCATCGCCGCGCAATTATTTTTTCCAATGAACCTTGAGAGAAACAAGGCAATTATCGCGTCGTGTTGACGGCTCTTGAGGCCGCGCGTCGCGCGATCTCCAATCTGGAATAGCTCTACATCGACTTTTCGGAACTATTTTGTGGGCGGAAGCCGCTGCAAGTTCCAGATCATTTCGAGCGGGCAAGTTCCCAAACGTCGCGAAGCCTCAAGTTGGCAGGAGTCGCCTGCAAGCTGTCGACGGCTTCATTGTGCGAGCACCGCCTTTTCGCTCGCTTGATGGAACTCGCGCTGAAGCCGGAGCGTGATCGAGTTCCGCGCGGCGCAAATTAATGCGCCGCTTCTTCGCCGCGCGCACCGCCAGCGCCGGTTTGCTCACGCCCTCCAGTCCCGCCAGCGTCAGCAGCGCGCTTTGCAGGCCGAGCCAAGCATCAACCGGCTTGTATCATTCGTTTCGCGAGTGCCAGTTGCGGCCGCCGCCACCGCCGATGGCGGCGGGAATACCGAGCGACATCGTGGTCCCATGAGAACTTCCCAGGCATCGAGGATATTGAATCCGCTGGGCACGTGCTTCAACGATCTCCAATACACATCGATACGGACGACGTAGATTCCGGCGGCCTGCATGGTCCATGGTTACGCCTTTGCTCAAACCCCGACTGATCATCATTCTATTTTCATAGAGCCGGTTCTGTCTGCTGCCGAAAGGAGCAAAACCGGTGAGGCAACGAGATCATTTTAGCAATAGTCCAAGCGAGGCAATACGTGTTCCCATCCAGATTGACGCGCTACAAAGTCCCAAGGTTTGCCTGAAAACCCGTTAAAACGGCTGAATTTGCCGGCCTACAGAGCCACGACGTCATGGCTTGATGTAAAGGCTCTCATGAATGCCAACGTACTGTTCTTTCCAGCCTAGCTTGTCGACGAGAAATCGTCTCAGCACGTCATGCACGGTCGGCCAGAGCACCGCATCGATCTTGTATTTCTCAAGAACGTCGACCCACGCGGTCTCGTCGATGTCCCACTTCACGAGTTTAAAATAGTCGCGCAACAGCGAGTCCGGATAGGCGGTTGCGGCCCGGCCGTCGATAAATATGGGCACAGTACCATGCGCACGGGCGATCAGAGCGCCGCCAACGTTCCAATGATTCAGGAGGCGCGCATTGGAAAGGTTGGCCTCGAGATAACGTGCGTCCTGCTCCGAGATTAAGTCGTCTGGAAGTGCGAGAGTCGGTGCTTTCCACATGAAGACAAACGGCAGCACACAGGATAATACAATACTTGAAGTAAGCAGGCTGTTTTTCACAGATAAAGCTTTCAGCCACTTAGGGAAAACAAGATCGAAGTGCAGCGCAAGCGGAATGGTCGAGAACAGGTAGAAGAAGGCCATGTACCTGTACTCGTAGAATCCAAGGCTTAAAAACAGCCAAGAGAACAGCCTTGCTTCCAAGGGAACGGTAACCGAGCGCCCGTGGCGAATCTCTAGCGCAATGAAGATCAGGATATAGGTCAGGCCGGGAATGCTGTCGGGGATCAGGATGTTCTCGAAGTACGGCCTCCATTCGGTGATATAGGCTTGGACAAAGTGACCGAGTGTCTCGACGACGCCAATGTAAACGTGCCAGCCGAGCGGATTGACGAGGGTCGCAACGAGGCAGGCGCCGCCCGTGAAGCCAAGGTATCTGAAATTTTCCCAATCTCGACGCAGCAGCGCCACGCCGCCAAATAACCCGATGATCAGGAAACCCATCACGAAGCCGCCGTGCAGGTTGACCCAAAGGACCATGAGGGGCGGCAGCGAATAGCGCCGCTGCTTCTTCAGACACAGCGCGTAAAAAATCACGGAGAATAGCATCGTCGACGTGTTCGGCGACGCGGCGAGATAGATGTTCGGCGGCGTCGCAAAGGCAGGATAAAAAACGGACGCAGCCAACACGGATATGCAAACCGCCAGTGCCGAGGCGCCGCTGCCTCGGGTAATCCATGTCAGATAACCGACGATGATCGCTCCGCATGCGACGACAAGGATCGTAATCCCGCCAACGCCTGTGTACTCATAGACGACGCTGGCAATTACGTCCCAGAGCCAGGAGAGATTGATCCATTGCTTGTCGGCAAGGGTGAAGGCCCAAGGATCTTGAAACGGGATCCTCCCTATGTCCCTGATGAGGTCTCCGGCAGCCAGATGCCAACCCAAATCATAGTGGCCAAGCAAAAGCCGTGCATTCGCGACGTAGTAAAGGCAGGCCAACGAAATGAGAAAAATGTAGATGGCGCGTCCGCCGAGATGCGCTCCATTCGACTTCTCGCGTTCGATTTGAAGACCGCTCCGAGCCTCAAAAGCGTGCATTTGGCGGCTCCCAACCTCCGATGCGAGGCCAGCAAGCCACCGCATTCCCTGCTTGTCTGATGAGGGCAACCCGCAATCGCTTTACGATTGAGTGCCCTAAGGTCGGGTAAATGTGAAGAGCGCTTGCGGACGGGTCTAGCCTTATAGTTAGCGGAAGCTTGTGAGGAACCTGCGAATGCCCCCAATGCGGACGCGCAACCGCACTCAATTCTGACATCGCGCAATGTCGGTTTTGTGCCGATTGTGTTGCAAAAGCCGTTTTGAAGAAAGTATCAAAACTTCTGCGGACCGCAGGCTAATTACACGCGCCGCGACACGTCATTGTTCGAGGGGCCCAATCTCCCGAAATTTGGGAGCGGCGAGAATGATATTTTAACCCTCCGCCCTTACCCTTTGGCGGATGGCGCTTTCGGGCGTTTTCAATTTTTGTGCTCCGACGTTATTTCCGGCCGGCGAACACAACATCTGAGTGGGGACATGAACAGGACGCGTATCGGCCTCGCGGTCCTCTTGATCGGTGCTGCTGCGGTAGGTTTCTCTTACGTCAGGAAGCAATCCATTTCGGATTCACACCGTCAGACCCGGCAGACCATTCTGTATTACACGCTGAGTCGGGTGGACAATCCCATCATCATCGTCGGCGACAGCATCGTCGAAGCGTCCACACTGCCGCGGGAGCTGTGCGGTCATGCGGTCGTCAATGCCGGCCTCGATGGTGCATCGACAACGAGTGATCTTGGGACTTGGCTGATCGACGTGCTCGATGGCAAACCGGCGGCCGCTATCGTGGTGTCGTTGGGAACCAACGATGCGTTGGGCGCTGCACGGAGCCGGCCGCAATTTGAGGCGAACTACAGCGCGCTGCTGGCTAAGCTTTCAAAGGCGACAGCCCGTGTGATCGTGTTGGCGATCCCGTCGATCGATGTTCTCGGCCGCGTGACCCGCGAGATGCAGACGGAAGCGATGCGCCGGATCAACGATTATAATTCCGCTCTGCCCGAACTCTCTGCGGAAAGCGGCGCTACATTCGTCGCGTTGCCGCCGATGCCGACGCCGCACACGATCGACGGCGTGCATCTGAGCGCCGCCGGATATCAAGTATGGGGTCAAGCCGTGTTGCAGGGAGCGTCAGCGCTATGCGGTTCAAAATGACACTAACGACCGCGCCAGGGCCGGCAAACAAACTCTTTGGACTGGAGGTGCTGCGCTTCCTGACGGCGTTCGCCATTCTGGTTTTTCACTATCGCCACTTTGCCTTCGTCGCCGACGAGCCGGTCGGTCTCGTCAACGATCGGCTGCCGCTCTATCGCCTGCTGCATGTCTTCTACGACTTCGGTACGTATGGCGTCTGGATCTTCTGGTGCATCAGCGGCTTTATCTTTTTCTGGAAATACCGCGACGCCATCTCCGACCGCTCGGTCGGCGGCTGGAAGTTCTTTGTGCTCCGCTTCTCGCGTCTCTATCCGCTGCATATCGCCACACTTCTGTTCGTGGCCTTGGTGCAGCCGCTGTATTTCAACCTTAACGGATATTTCTTTGTCTATCAGGAAAACGACCTCACGCATTTCCTGCCGCAACTGTTGATGGCGAGCAACTGGGGCTTCCAGAATGCCTTAAGCTTCAATGGACCGATCTGGTCGATCTCGGTCGAGGTTCTGGTCTATTTTTTCTTCTTCATCATGCTGCTGGCGACCCGATCCTGGTTGCTAAATCTGCTGGTGATCGCGGCCTGCCTAACGGCGAGCGGGCTGGTCGCGACATGCTTTGCCTTCTTCTACATCGGCGGGCTGGCGGCGATGGCGCGGCGGGCGGTGACGTCCTCTGTCTACAGATTGGCGGCCGAGAGCACGGGCTGGCTTGCCGTCATCGTTTTTCCGCTATGGGCCTGGCAGTTCACGAATGGCCATTTGGAATCGATGGATTTTCTGCTGCTGCTGACCTTTACGCCGATCCTGTTGTTTTGCCTCTCCCGCGAGATCGTCATGCCGGCTTCGCTTCAAAAGGTAGTCGAGGCCGCCGGCAACATGACGTATTCGAGTTACCTGCTGCATTTTCCGATTCAACTGATGGCGGTCGTGGTTTTTGCGATGTTCCGGGCGCCGATCCCTCTGTACGACGGTACGTTCTTCGGGCTTTTCATCGGCACGACGCTGCTGGCGTCGTATTTCACCTACCGGTATTTCGAGGCGCCGGCGCAAAACCTGATCCGTGAGCTGTTGTTGCGGCCACGCGCGGCGAGGCGGGAAAGGCCCGCTCAGAGCCGCTCAGAGGCCACCAGAAGCCCTTCTAAGATACCCCTCCCAAACATCGATTGAGGCGGCAATCCAATACCGGACCTTCCTCCTACGAGAGCCGATGATGATCGCGAGTTCCAGGTAAGCATTCGTTAAGCAGAGAAATCCTTCAGCGGGACGTAATCGAGTTACCCGCCTGCTCATGCTCGGCTCCACGTTATGGGGCTGGCAGAAGCGTTGGAAGTCGTCGCTGCCATATTGACTGCCCTGGTCCGAGCGCACAATCACCTGCCTGTCTGGCTTTCTACGCCACACCGACGATCAAGAGCGTCCGTAGTCGCCGATTTCCACGCTTTGATATCGCCCCGAGCCCTTCTTTCCCGCCGCTCGAGTATGCCCTCGGTGTTAGCACCGTCCAAGCCGCAAAATCTCTCGCAGCCGCAAAGCCGCGAGCATCCAAGACCGATGTCCGAACGGTAGCGGCGATGAGAGGACCGACACCCGGAATGCTCATCAGACGCCTCGCATCGGGGTCCTTTCGGACGGCAACCAAAATCTCTCTGTCAGCCCTCGTCGTCGCGACCGTAGATTGAAACCGTTGCTCTCGCAAGGCCTCCAATCCATCCCGTTCCTGACTGAGCATTCGATTTGCTTCCAGAAGGCGCTGTCTGATGAAGTCGGCCGGCTCACTCAGTGCGGCTCCACTGGGGGAGTCGGAAATAACCGGCAGCAGACGATCGACGGAATTGAGCTGTCTCGAAAGTATCTCGCTCATGCTTCTTTTTCAGTGTTGCACCGAACGCATGTCGAAGTGCGTGAGAGCCCAGGCCCTCCTCCGTAATCCCCGCTTCAGTCAAAACCGGTTTGAGTAACTTGTAGTAGCGGCTACCCAGCGGAGATTTGGTTGTGGGTGAAAACAAATCAGGGAAGATCAGCTCATATCCGAGCGAACGGATGAGCGCGACATACCGAAGGAATCCAAGCCTGATTAGCTCCGGGTGAATGACGATATTGCGCTTCGACTGACCGTTTTTTATGCGTCGAAATTTGTTTTTTGCGATGTGTAAATAGGGATGTACGCTGTCGCGCTCAATGACAGCGTCCGTCATCAACCACCAGTACTCTTCGCGTCGCCCGCCTCCGTAGAAAATCATCATTGGAATAAAATAGAGGGCGCCATGGAAAACCAAGGATTTTCTGACCGCCCCTTCTTTTGATTATTGGTCCCAACCGGCGCAATTTACGAACGACGGCTGCTGAACCGATTCATCGCGAAACGAGAGCTTTCGAACCGTATCGCGGCTATTGAGGTAGAGTGACCCGCCTCTCGTAGCTCGCGGTAGGAGAATTAGCCGGCGAGCCCTTGCTACGCATTTGGGGTGGTCGTTCGGAGGACTGTGAGCATCGGGGCAGTCCAGGCGACAGATAGAGTCGGCTCAGGCGTAGAGCCGTGGTCGGGCGGCAGTTTTGACCAAACCAGTCTCCGCCGATAAGCTCCGCAAAACGGGAACATTCGCGGACAAGGCCGGAGACTTTCGGCAATTTCCACCTCAAGATCGGCGAACCAGGAGTCCGGAGACGAAACCGAATGCGCGAAAAGCCGGGATTTCCGGCCCATTCGCGCGTTTCTCGGGGAGCCTGGCTGAACCCAAGACCGGCTGGCTGGGGCGGGAGGATTCGAACCTCCGCATGGGGGAATCAAAATCCCCTGCCTTACCACTTGGCGACGCCCCAAAACCGGTCTGGAAGGCGGCGGGACGGGGCTCGCCGTGCATTCCTCTGGCAACGCCGGTCTATAGGGGGAGTTCAGTCAATTCAACAGCCTATCGGACGAATTTGCGGTTCAATCGGACCGGGCGCGTTCTACCCCTAATATAGAGTAATCTGTCAGGCGAACCGGGTGAATTTCGCCTGTTTGTCGTCGCCTCGCCGTTCCCCGACCCGTCGATTTCACGACCTGAGAGTTGAGAGAACCCGGGTTTCGTGGGAAGACGGCAGCCATCCGTTTCCGTCCCAAAGCGAGACGCCGCCATGACCTACCGCGCACCGATCAACGACATGCTGCTGGCCCTCAATCACGGCGCAGGCCTGCAGGCCGCGGTGAAAGCCGGCCATTACGGCGATTTCGACGGCGACATCACCGCCGCCGTGCTGGAGGAGGCCGGAAAGTTCGCCTCCGATGTGCTGGCGCCGCTCAACCGGGTCGGCGACGAGCATGGCATCAAGCTCGGCGACCAAAAGGTCACCACCGCTCCCGGCTGGCCCGATGCGTATCAACGCTGGACGGCGGCGGGCTGGAACGCGGTGTCGGGTCCGGAAGCCTTCGGCGGCCAGGGCCTGCCGCTGGCGATCAACGCGGTCTGCACCGAAATCTGGAGCGCGTCGAACATCGCCTTCGGGCTCTGCCCGCTGTTGACGCTGAGCGCGATCGAGGCGCTCGACGCCCATGGCAGCGACGAGTTGAAGGCGATCTATCTGAAAAAACTGGTGTCCGGCGAATGGACCGGCACGATGCAGCTGACCGAGCCGCAGGCGGGTTCCGATGTCGGCGCGCTGCGCAGCCGGGCCGAGCGCGCGCCCGACGGCAGCTATCGCATCACGGGCACCAAGATATTCATCACCTATGGCGATCACGACATGACCGATAATATCGTTCATTTCGTGCTGGCGCGATTGCCCGATGCGCCCGCAGGCACCAAGGGCATTTCGCTGTTCCTGATTCCGAAATTCATGGTCAATGCCGACGGCTCGCTCGGCGAGCGCAACGACATCTATCCCAGCGGCGTCGAACACAAGCTCGGCATGCATGCTTCGCCGACCTGCACCATGACGATGGGCGACAAGGGCGGCGCGGTCGGCTACCTGATCGGCGAGGAAAACCGCGGCATGCTCTGCATGTTCACGATGATGAACCAGGCCCGGCTCGGCGTCGGCCTCGAGGGCGTCGGGATTGCCGACCGCGCCTACCAGCAGGCGCTGGCCTTCGCGCAGGAGCGCCGCCAGGGCCGCGCCGCCGGCAAAAAGGGCGACGGAATGGACCCCATCATCGTGCATCCCGACGTCAAGCGGATGCTGATGCAGATGCGCGCGCTGACCGCCGCGGCGCGGACCATCTGCTACGCCACCGCGGTGGCGATGGATGTCGCTGCGCGAGCGACTGACGCCAAGATGCGCGGCGACGCCGCGGCGCGCGGCGCACTGCTGACGCCGATCGCAAAGGCGTTTTCCACCGACATCGGCAACGAGGTCTCGTCGCTCGGCGTGCAGATCCATGGCGGCATGGGTTTCATCGAGGAGACCGGCGCCGCGCAGCATTATCGCGACGCCCGCATCACCGCCATCTATGAAGGCACTAACGGCATCCAGTCGATCGACCTCGTCACGCGAAAACTCGCCGCCAATGGCGGCTCGTCGGTTTTTGCCCTGCTCGACGAACTCTCGGGGATTGTCACGAAGGTCGAAGCCTCCAACGATCCGGCCTTCGGCACCACAGGTCCAAAACTTCGCGACGCGCTGGGCGCGCTGGAGCGCACCAGCAAGTGGCTGCTGGAGCGCGTCACCTCGGCGCCGAACGAGGCGCTGGCGGGTGCGACGCCGTATCTGCGGCTGTTCGGCTCGACGCTCGGCGGCTGCATGCTGGCCGGCGAGGCGCTGGCCGCCCGCGATCTCGGCGAAGGCGCCGGCGATCCCGCGCGCTATGTCACGCTGGCGCGGTTCTTTGCCGAAAACATCACGGTGCAGGCGGGCGCGCTGGAGCGCACCGTGATGGACAGCGCCGAGGCGGTGAACGGCGCCGACGCGGTGTTGCTCGGATAGCCACATCCGTATGGCTTCAGAATAATTTCAGATTCGATACTGCCTTCGGCGGAGGACGACCTATTGCTTGTGACGCAACTTTAGGTCACTGTTTCGCGCCTTGTATCAACTATTCTTTTTATTACCTTCCTTCCTCACCATTGCGGGAATGCCAGATGTTGTCTTCGGACACCGTTCGACATCACTTTGACCTGTCGCATTTCAACGGTCCGCTGGACGATCTCACATTTCATGTCGGGCTGGAGAAATTTCCGGTCAACTGTCACGACAGCGACAGCCTGGCCGAGGCCATCCGCTACAACAGCGTCATCGGCATGATGGCCGCGGAGCAAGTTGCCTGCCGCATCACCCACTACGCCGACGCACCGTCCGGCGCGTTTCCCGCAAGGCAGATTCGCCGCCTGCGCGTGAGTTACGACGACGGCGACAGCCGCTTTCGGCTGCGCCCGATGGCCTGGACCGCCACCTGGATTCCGGCCGCGTTCCGGCACAGGGCGCGGACCAGGGCGTTGCGCGGCGCGGAAACCGCCCATCCCGCCAAGCTGCACGATCTCGGCCTCGCGCCGGTGGCGGCCGCGCGCCACGCCGATTTGATGGCCCACGCCGATCTGATCGGCACGCCGGTCGATACCGCGACCCATCTGGTCATGAAGCATCCGCAACTCGGCACCACTTTCGTGCCGTCGGCCGCGCTGATCGAAACCCACGTCCATGCCGGCAACAATCGCACCGCGATCCTTCAGCTCGCCGTCCACATCAAGCGGAATCCGACCACCTGGCAAACCATCGAAGTGCCGGTCGATCCCGCGACCGGCCAGCCCTACGTATTCGAATATCCGCTCGGCCCACACAAGGCCGGCGACCCCGTGGAGCAATACGCGCTGAGCGACGCCACCGTGAAGGCGATGGGCGCGGCGATGATCGCGCCGCTCAATACCACCAACGACGATCCGCAGTTGCGCAACCAGAGCTGGTCGGTGGCGCATGGCCGGCCGGCCATCCATGGCGGCGCCCGGCGCGCGCTGCGCCGGCAGGTGGGAGCCAGCGGCGTCGACTACAGCCTGTCGATGGCGAACCTGCGGCACAGCTGGGGCCTGTCGATCGACGCTGATTCGATCAGCTTCGACGGCACCAACTTCTCCATCGACGTGACCAACTCGATCCAGCGCACCGTGGGCGCCTATGTCGAGTTTCTCGATTCGTCCGGTAAAACGGTTTTCCCTTTCGGCTGGCAGACCCGCCTCGGCTTGCACCTCGGCATGCTCGAGACCGACACCACCAAATATCTGCAACCGATACCGCCCGAGTTCGTGCTGATGGGCATACCGTTGTCGAACTCCACGGCGAGGCTGTCGTTTCCCTGGCCGGAAAGCGCGAGTTCGGCGCGGCTCAGCTTCGGCAGCATGGGCGGATCGAACTGGAGCAGCCCCTGCTCGGTCCCCGGCGCCGTACTGACCGGCATTTTCAATTTCGGCTTTCCGGCGCTGTTTCTATCCGCCGGCGTCTTCAGCGCGGACGGCAACTGGTTCTCCGAAATTATGGACGGACCGGAAGGATTGGTCGTGATCGGGCTCGGAGCAACCATCGTTCTCGGCTTGATCGCGGGCGGGGCAGAACTCGGTGACACCAGTCAGGTGCTCGAGACGTTTGGCGGCATCGTCGGAGGGATGCTCGTCAAAGTGGCGCTGGCCGCCGCAATGGCCAGGATCCTGAGCGAGATATCCGGGGACGAAGTTGCCGACTGCGTGCCTATCGTTGGACAGGTTTTGCGCGCCACCGCGGCCGCGGGCTATGCCGCGCAGCTCATCGAGGCCAGCGTCGAGGTGTTCAGTGCCCCGGCCTTGATGAAGGTGGACATCAACCGCTCCTTCACCGTGAATGTCAGCGTGAGCCCGGATCCCCGTCATGGCCTGCCGGGCAAGCCCGCCACGGCGGTATGGCCGGCGCTGGGCGACAGCTACGAAGTCACCGTGCAATATCGCGGTGGGGTCAGCTGGGTGCAGACCGCAAAGATGCCGCCCTCCGAGAGCGGAAAGCCGCTGGTGTTGACGTTCGACAACATGCCGGCGGGCGGTTCGCTGCAAGTGGTGGTCGCCATCAAATCCAGCGACGGCTGGCTGGCCGGCACCTGGACCAGCGATTGGCAAGATGCCTTGCCGAGCGGTGGAGGCGAATCGCTCGCCGTCGACGGCAGCATCACCGAACAGCTGGCGCCGCTCACCGCTGCCACGACCTATGGCTTCAACCAGTCCATCGTCTACAGCCCGACCGGCGGCCCCATGCGCACCGGCGGCCACGCCTGGGTCAGCGACGCGGCGCCGACCGCGACCGTGAAGCACCTCGGCAGCGGCGGCGATACCGGTCTCGGCGCGCTGGTCGGCATGACGGTGCTGGAGAAGACCTACTCGGTAGGCTACGTCTGGAAGGGGTTTCCGCTCAATCCCAATGCGAGTGCGAGCGGCGCGCCGGCCACGGCACAGGCCTACTGCTATCAGGGCCTCAGCCTGATCGGCGATCCGGACGACTAGTTGATGATCCCGAACAGCGTGACGGCCGAACAAAGCGGCGTGTTCTACGAAAAGTTCGGAGGAGCTCCTCAGGCAGGCAAGCAGTCGCCGTACAATTACCTGATCGATCCTAGCAGCGGGACGCTGAATCTGACCGCGATCGATCTCAGCGGCCCGCTCAACGGCACACTGCCGGGCGCGCTGACGCTGCAGCCGCCGGCGCTGACATGGGGCAGCTTCCCGTTGGTCAAGACGCTCGACGATGCCGTGGTGCATTCGGGCGGCAATGTGGTCGGCATCTCCAGCGCCAACAGCAAGCTGCTGACGCTCACGCTGGCGACGGCCGGTGCAGCGACAGCGACCGGGTCGGCGGTGGCGCAGTTCTGCTCGGGTATCGGCACACGGCAAGGGCTGGTGAACAACCCGGTGGCGCTGGACATCTGTTTCGACGGCCGCATCCTGGTGCTCGAGCAGGGCAATGCTCGCGTGCAGGCCTTCGATGCCCTCGGCAGTCCGGTTCCGTCGTTCGACGGCAAGCTGCTGTTTACCGCCGCCGGCAGCGGCATCGCCGCAACCCTCGATGACGAAACGCTGCCCGCGGCGCTGCAGGCGTTGTTCCTCAGCGAGCGCATCAACCTGTTGTTCTCGCTACCGGCCAGCGCCGCAGGCGACTTCGCGCCGGGCACCGCGACCGTGACCGCGGCGTTGCGCGATGCGTTTCAGGACGAAGCCACGATATTGAGCACGACCGCGACCGTCGCGGCCGGACCGGCGACCGGCCAATGGACCATCGTCGATCTCCAGACCAAGCAGAGTTATGGCGTCGTCGCCAACAGCAGTTCCGGCGGTTACGACGTGTTCCATATCTTCGGCAGCGACGTCACGGTCGACGCGCGCGTCACAGGGAGCCGCTGGACCATTTCCGACAAGGCCGGCGCCCTCGCCTACGACATCAGGATCAACGGCAGCGACCCGGGCAAGATCGATGTCTACGAATTCCTGTCAAGCTTTCCGCTTGTCGCCACCCCCCAGGGCACGACAACGACCTGCCTCGACATCGCGGTCGAGATCACCGGTTTCGTCTATGTGCTCAGTCATGTCGGCAACGGCTACGAGATCAGCGATTTCGCGCTCGATATCTTCACGGCGGATGGCAAGTTC
Source organism: Hyphomicrobiales bacterium (assembly GCA_038212905.1). Lineage (GTDB taxonomy): Bacteria > Pseudomonadota > Alphaproteobacteria > Rhizobiales > Xanthobacteraceae > Bradyrhizobium. The sequence continues at coordinate 10,626 of JBBQUA010000012.1, read as the reverse complement.
ATGAGCCGCACGACAAGCGCGCCGGGCGCCACCACCGGTTTCGTCGGAGCCAAGATCGCTGTCGATATCTGGCGCAATTTGTTCACGCTCGACTATCAGACGACGGCGGGAACCAACGGCCAGAGCGAGCCCAGCATCAGCCAATGGGTACCGACGGTGCCGGCCGCAACACTGCCGGCGGCTGATAGCACCGACTTCGTGTCGGGCAATCTCGCCCAAGTGCGGGCCCACCTCGAGGCGGCCGGCATTCCGCTTGCTGCCAGCTTCTCGATCAAGTCGATCTCGCCGGCCGGCCGCTGGCACCTGATCGGTCCGCCGTCCTACGACGTCATCCTCAGCGCCGGCACCAAGCAGGCGGTCGGCGGCAGCACCGCGACCGGCGCATTGCAGCTCTATGTCTACCCGCTCGCCGATGCATGAACTCTCCGACCAGCCCGTCAACGGCGCCTTCTTCGGCAGATACATCCTGTCGACCTATCAAGGACTGGCGCAGCAGCCGAGCGGCTGGATCGTCGTTGCGTCCGACGGCAGCCTGAAATTCGTGACCGACGTATTTCCGCTCGATGGCAGCGGGTTGTTCGACAGCTACTGGATCTCGTCGGGCTCCGCTCCCGCCGGCATCCAGCTGAAGTCGGTCAGCAACAGCAAGTATCTCGCCGCGGTGGTCCAGGGCATGACCCCGATCACGGCGACAGCCGATAGCGCCGCCGAAGCGCTGCGGTTTTTTCCGGCCGGCGGCTGGCCGCCCTTCTATTTCGCCGCGCAATTGCAGGCGGCGCAGCCGGGCGATCCCTCAGCTTACCCGCTCTGGTGCCAGCAAGCGTTGGGGATGATGGTGGTGGGGGTACCGCCTAGCAGCTTCGGCGCTCAGGCGGCGATCACCATGACACGCGTCTTGCCGGGTACGCTCGCCATCGCGTCGTCGTCGATCGCAGGCAGGGAACTCGGGACCGCTCCCGCGCTGCCCTACTTCGCCGGCAAGTATGTGCTGTCGTCGCCGACCGACTGGGTCAACGTCCAGAACCAGTCCGGCGGCTGGATCGTGCGGGGCGCCGATGGCGCCGCCGCGATCGCCTATCAGGCCTTTCCGAATGACGGCAGCGGCTTCTTCATTGCCTATCACCAGACCGCCAATTCGGGCTGCCTGCAGGCGGGCAACGCGACCGGGCAATTTCTGACCCTCAAGCTGAGAACCATGATTACGATGGGCCCGGCGTCGATCGCCTCGGCACCCAGTTCCGACTTTACACGTCTGGGAAGCTTTGCATCGCTGGGATTCCTTTCTCCCGGCGACACCACCTCGACCACGGTGGTTCCCGGGCTGCAGCAGCTGCTCGCACCGGGAGCCTTGCACTGGTGGGACGGCGCCGATCTCAGCTATGTCGACATGCGGACCTGCGTCGGCTCGCTGACCGGCGCCGCCGCGCAATGGGGCGACGCCAACCTGACCGGCGCGCTGCTCAGCGACATGGATCTCGGCGCGGTCAACATCGGCAACAAGGTCAACTTCACCGCCGCATCGCTGGCGCGCGTGAAGTTCAGGAAGGGCCAGGACCTCAGCAGCGCCAATCTTTCCGGCGCCGATCTCTCCAACGTCAATCTGTCCGCGGTGAAGCTGATCTCGGCCAACCTTGATGGCGCCAAACTGACCGATTGCAATCTCGCGGGCGTCGACCTTTCGCGGGCAACCTGTGCCCTCACCGATTTCAGCAGACTTGACCTCACCACCACGACGCGGCCGGTCGCCCCCGGGGCGATGGGACAGGCGACGGCCGGCGGCGGCGCCATTTTCGTCGGCTCCACCGTGCCGGTCGCTTCGCTCCGCGCCGACTGGCGCAACCTCAATCTGTCGACGACGGTGTTGACGCCCATTGGCGGGACCACCGCGGCGGCAGTCGACGCCGACGGCGTCGATCTTCATGAAACCGTGCTAGATGGCCTGAAATTTGCGAAAGATGCCGAGTGCCACGGGGCGAGCTTCCGGTTCGCCGATCTGACCAGCGCCAGCCTGCGGCGCACCTCGCTCATCGCCGCCGATTTTTCCAGCGCCATCCTGTATGCCGCGAATTTGTCCCGTGCCGATCTGACGTCGACGACATGGAGCAACGCCTTTCTCGGCACCAAGCAGCTGCTGTTCACGCTGTCGCCGTTTCTGGAAGCCGATATCGCAACGCTGAATGGCCACGCCGTGCCGGCGGAGCTAACCTCCGCGTTTGCCGCCAACGGCCACAAGCTGCTGGCGCCGGTCGTCACGACGCGCAGCCATTCGAGTGCATGGTCGATTGCCGACGGCAGCAGCATCTACAGCGTCATCGTCGCCGACAAGGCGCTCGACGTGCTCACCGCCGGTAGCACCTCGGCGCAGCTGGCGGGCGCTTATATGGAGAACGCCGATCTGACCGGCGGCAGTTTCGCCGGCGTGAACTTCAATGGCGTGCAGCTGATCGGAAACAGCGCCACCGCGGCCGGCGTCGATTTCGAGCAGGCCGACTTCAGCGGCGCGAATATCAGCTCGGGGACGTCAGGTTACCCCGATCTGTCGGGGGCTTATCTGTACGGCGCCCATTTCGACGGCGCTTTCATGGCCTACGCCAACCTCACCGGTGCCTTTCTGTCGCCTTCCACCGACTCGATGCCCGCCGTTCTCGCCGGCGCCATGCTGGCCGGCGCGATCCTGACCGGCGCGCAGCTCGATGGCGCCAACATGACCGGCGCGCAGATCGGGCTGACGCCGCAGGGGGCGCTACCCACCTTCGACGGCGTGCCGCTGTTCACGCTGGATGCGGCGACGTTCACGCCGATCCTCAACGCCGGCAGCAGTTGGGGAACGACTGCGCCCGCGGCGCTGCAAGCGGCTTTTGCCAACAACGGCGTTTCGCTCGCGGGCCCGGCCTACTTCACGCCCCATCCGGGGCAGCCGCAATGGGACATCTCGCTGACCGCCTTGGATCCGCCGCCGACGCCTGCTGCGGCCGGCCTGGTGTGGACCGGGTTCACCCTCATGGCGGGCAATCCGGCTTTCCAGGGCACCAGCGACCTCGTCGTTTACGGAACGACGCTGTGGCTGTTCGCACCCGACCTCGACGGCGTCCTGCAATCGTCGATCTTCGGCGTCTCGCCAACCGTCTGGACGCAACAGGATATCGCCGATACGACCTTCTGCCCGAACTCGCGAACCTGGGCGACCAACGTCGCCAACAACATTCCCTGGGAAGCCGCGATGATGCCGGCGGCGCAGAACACGTAGCGCGGGAGTGGCGGTGGACCTGGCTAGCCTATCGGCGTCATTGCGAGCCAACGGCTCGGCGCGAATCCAGCCGACAAGTCGAGCACCAGATACGCTTTCATTTTTTACCTTGCGAATTTTGGCAGTGCGTAGGATGGGTTGAGCGTTTCGCGAAAAACATCGCGGAGTTTGCGATCATGATGGGTATCGCTTCGCTCCACCCATCCTACCCCAGCGGCTTCAGCCCCGCCTCGATCTCCGCCCGCCGCGGCTCCAGAAACGGCGGCAGCGCCAGCTTCTCGCCGAGCGTCGCCATCGGCTCGTCCGTCGCAAAACCGGGTCCATCGGTGGCGATCTCGAACAGGATGCCGTTGGGCTCGCGGAAATACAGGCTGCGGAAATAGAAGCGGTCGATCTCGCCGGAGTTGGGGATGCCCAGTTCGGACAGTCGCTTCGTCCAGGCGTGATACTGGGATTCGTCCGGCGTCCGGAACGCGACATGGTGCACGCCGCCCGCGCCCTGCCTCGCCATCGGCGAATCCCTATCCTCGATCACGTGCAGTTCGGCGGCCGGACCGCCCTCGCCCATCGCGAACACGTGAATATGCGCACCGTGCGCGGCATAATCGCGCAGGTGGCGCATGTTCATGACCTCGGTCAGCACCGACGCCGTTCGCGCCAGATCCCGCACCGTGAGCACGATCGGACCGAGGCCGCGGATCTGATGCTGTTCCGGCACGGCGCTGCGCTCCCACGGCGACGCCGTTCCCGCCCCGCCGTCATCAACCAGCACCAGCCGCTGGCCTTCACCGTCCTCGAACGGCAGCGTCAGCCGGCCGTCGACTTCAACGACATCGCCGGTGTGGCCGCCGGCCTTGTTCAATCGGTCGCGCCAGTAACCGAGGCTGGCTTCGCCGGCGACCCGCAATCCGGTGCGGGAAATGCTGTTGCTGCCGCGCTGCTCCAGGGCTGCCGGAAAGTCGAAAAAGGTGAGGTCGGTGCCGGGATTGGCCTTCCCGTCGGCGTAGAACAGATGATAGGCGCTGACGTCGTCCTGGTTGACGGTCTTCTTGACCAGCCGCATGCCGAGCAGGCCGGTATAGAACGCCAGATTTTCGCGCGGCTTGGCGGAAATCGCGGTCAAATGGTGAATTCCGGTCAGTTGCATCGCTTGTTCCCCGCGCGTCGTTCCGTTGCCGCCCCGAAGCCACCCGCCGGTTTTGGCGGACCGTCAAGATGATGTAGGGTGCGTGTTCCGGATTAGCCACGTCTATCCTCGCCGCCTGTTCTGGGGACTGCAACATGCCCGACCACCTGATCGTTTCAGATGAAGACGCCACGCGCGTGATCACGCTGCGCCGGCCGGAAAAGAAGAACGCAATCACGCAGGACATGTATCGCGCGATGAGCGAGGCGATCGACAGCGCGCAGCACAATCCCGCCATCCGCTGCATCATCATGACAGGCGGCTCCGGCGTGTTCACCGCCGGCAACGACCTCGAGGATTTTCTGAAAGACGGCACCTCCGATTCCGATACGCCCCGCAAATCCAATGCAATCAAATTTCTCTATTCGCTCGCACATAATGCCAAGCCGATCGTCGCCGCGGTCGACGGCATCGCGATCGGCATCGGCACCACCATGCTGTTCCATTGCGATTACGTGCTCGCCTCCACGACGGCGACCTTCTCCACGCCTTTTATCCATTTGGGGCTGGTTCCGGAGGGCGCCTCCAGCCTGTTGATGCCGCGCACCATGGGACACCAGCGCGCCTTCGCCACGCTGGTGATGGGCCGCACGGTCAGCGCCGAGGATGCGCGTCTCGCCGGCTTCGTCAATGTGGTGGTGGCGCCGGGCCACACCGAAGCCGAGGCGCGCAAGGTGGCGCGCGAGATCTGCGCGCTGCCGGCGGAGGCGGTCGCGATCTCGCGCAAGCTGTTGAGGCCGTCGCCCGAGGATCTGACCCGCCGGATCGATCAGGAGAGCCATTTGTTCGGCGAGCGCATGCGCTCCAAGGAGGCCGTGGCGGCGTTCAAGGCGTTCTTTTCGCGCAAGAAGGCATAATGCGAGTTTTTGTGAAATCGTCGTGCCGGTCGTAACATGAGACAATCACTTGCGCTGATCCTTGCCGCCGTCACGCTGGCGACGGCGCCGGGCCCCGCGTCGCGCGCATCGGCGCAAGCAACACCGGTCGAATTGCGCATTCTCGCCATCAATGATTTCCACGGCTATTTGCAGCCGCCGCCGGGCGGAATCCAGATCGCCGATCCCGCCGACAAGACCAAAAAAATCGCGGTGGAGGCCGGCGGCGCCGAACACATGGCCACCGCGGTCAGGCAACTGCGCGACGGACACAAAAACACGATCTTCGTCGCCGCCGGCGACCTGATCGGCGCCAGCCCGTTCCTGTCCGCGATGTTTCACGACGAGCCCACCATCGAATCGCTCGATATGATGGGGCTCGCGGTGGCTGCCGTCGGCAATCACGAATTCGACGAGGGCAAGAGCGAGCTGCTGCGAATGCAGAACGGCGGCTGTCATCCGATCGACGGATGCCAGGGGCCGCATCCGTTCCTCGGCGCGAAATTTCGCTATCTGGCCGCCAGCACCTTCGAGAAGAGCACCGGAAAGACGGTGCTTCCCGCCTACGCTATCCGGGAGTTCGGCGGCATTCCCGTCGCCTTCATCGGCCTGACCCTGAAGGGCACGCCGCACCTGGTTTCGCCTGTCGGCGTCGCCGACCTGGAATTCAGGGACGAGGCCGACACCGTGAACGCGTTGCTCCCGGAGCTGAAGGCGCGCGGCGTCGCGGCCATCGTGGTGCTGATCCATGAAGGCGGGTTCCCGACCGGCGACTATAATGAATGTCCCGGCATCTCCGGGCCGATCGTCGACATCGTCAGGAAATTCGATCGCGCGGTTGATGTGGTGATCAGCGGCCATACCCATCGGCCCTATGTCTGCGACATCGACGGCAGGCTGGTTACGTCGGCCGATAAATACGGCACCATCGTTACCGCGATCGACCTCAAGCTCGATCCCGCAACCCGCGACGTCATCAGCGCCAAAGCCGACAACGTCATCGTCCGCACCGACGCCTTTGCCAGGGACCCACAACAGACCGCACTGCTCGACTCCTATGACCGATTGGCCGCGCCGATCGCCAGCCGGCCAGCGGGGTCGATCACCGAAACGCTGTCGCGCACCCCCAACGCATCAGGCGAAAGCGTGCTCGGCGATATCATCGCCGACGCCCAGCTGGCCGCGACCCGGGCCGAGGTCAACGGCGGCGCAGTGATCGCCTTCACCAATCCAGGTGGCGTCCGCAGCGACATCGCGAGGAAGGACGAAGGCGCCGTGACCTATGGCGATGTGTTCGCCAGCCAGCCGTTCCGCAACCAGTTGGTGACGCTGACGCTGACGGGAACGCAGATCAAGAACATGCTCGAGCAGCAGTGGCTCGACCCGAAACGGCCGCGGATCCTGCATGTCTCAGGAGGATTCAGCTACAGCTGGGACGGCGTCAAGCCGGTCGGCGAGCGCGTCGCGACCGATAGCCTTGCGCTGAGCGGACGGCGCATTGATCCCGCGACGGGCTACCGCGTCACGGTGAACAATTTCCTCGCGGTCGGGGGCGACGGATTTACCGTCCTCACCGAAGGGATCGCGCCGCAGGTCGGCATCTACGACGTCGACGCCCTGTTCCAATATTTCAAGGCCAACAGTCCGATCGCGCCCGCCACGGGAAATCGCATCGTGCGAATGAACTGAATTGCCGGCGATATAACCGGGCTCGGCTCTTTCCCGGGCCGCGCTGAACCCTTAAGATTACCCCCTTCTCGTAAAGCGCCTCCGGCGCCAGGATATGGCATGACCACACTGCTGCTGACGCATCCGGCCTGCCTCGACCATGCCACGCCGCCCGGCCATCCGGAACGCGCCGACCGGCTGCGCGCGGTCGGCGAGGTGCTCGGCGAGGATCGTTTCAACAGACTGGTGCGCGGCGAAGCGCCGGAGGGCAGTCTGGATTCGGTCACGCTGTGCCATGGCGAGCATTATGTCGGGGAACTCCGGCATATCGCGCCGTCGAGCGGCCTGATCTATATCGACGGGGACACCTCGATGTCGCCGGGTACCTGGGAAGCGGTCATGCGCGGCGTCGGCGGCGCGGTCACCGCCACCGATGCTGTGATGTCGGGCAAGCACAACAACGCGTTCGTCGCGGTACGTCCGCCAGGCCATCACGCCGAAGCCAACAAATCGATGGGCTTCTGCTTCTTCGACAACGCGGCAATTGCGGCGCGCCACGCCCAGCGCAAATACGGCATTGCGCGTGCCGCGGTGGTCGATTTCGACGTGCATCACGGCAACGGCACCCAGGATATTTTCTGGTCCGATCCGACCGTGATGTACTGCTCGACACACCAGATGCCGCTGTTTCCCGGCACCGGCGCCAGCGGCGAGCGCGGCGAGCACGACACCATCGTCAACGCGCCGCTCGCCTCGGAAGATGGCAGCGCCAAATTCCGCGCCGCATTCGAAAACATGATCCTGCCACAGCTGCGCAAATTTTCGCCCGAGCTGATCATCATCTCGGCCGGGTTCGACGCGCATTTCAGGGATCCGCTGGCGTCGCTCAACCTGCAGGCGGAGGATTTCGGCTGGGTTACGCGAAAGCTGATGGACGTCGCCGATACCAGCGCCGGCGGCCGGATCGTGTCGGTACTCGAGGGCGGCTACGATCTGCAGGGCCTGAAAGAGTCGGTGGCGTCCCACGTCACCGCATTGATGGGCGCGTAAATTCCCGCCACAATACGCCCGCATAGATACATTTGAGTCTGCGCCTCGCGAAGCGGCGCACCCGGGAAAGCAATATGGCCGAGAATACTGCAGTGGACGTCAGGAAGCTGAGCTTCGAGCGCGCGATCGAGGAGCTCGAATCCATCGTCAAGCGGCTCGAGGACGGCAAGGTGCCGCTGGAGGAATCGGTAGCCATCTACGAGCGCGGCGAGGCCCTGAAACGGCGCTGCGACGAATTGCTGCGGCAGGCCGAGGCACGGGTCGACAAGATCACTACCGATTCCAGCGGCCAGGTCACCGGAACCGAGCCGCTCGACGTGCAGTGACGGCCGGCTGCCCGGCCAGATTGACGTCGCTGTCGGCAGTCGCTCTCGGGCAACAGGTGAGAACATTAGGCGAATTCGCCAGCAAGCGACCCCGGCGAGGGCTGAATTAGTTCTTGGCGGGTTGAGCGGCCTGATATAGTCCGGCCGTCAGTCCGGGGATCAGCAGTAAGTGCGCGTTCAGCACCGCCATATCATCTATGTGCAGGGATACGATCCGCGCGGGCTCGCGCAGTATTACCGCATGTTCAGGACCGAACTGCGCAAGTTCGGCCGGCTGTATCAGCTCAACGCCACCATCAGCCGCCCCGAGGCCTCGCCGGATGGCGAGAGGGCGTCATGGTCGATCGCGACCAAGGCCGGAGACTGGCAGACCCGCACCAGCTACGACTTCCTGCGGTTCGAGGACCTGATCCAGCGCGATCTTGCAGCGCCGATCTGGAGTACGGTCTTTCACGCCATGTGGATCTACTGGGGCCTGGTGTTCCGGGGCACGATTGCGCGCTTCTGGCGGGCGCATTGGCGGTTCGCTACCTTCATCACCTACCCGCATTTCCTGCTGTTTCTGGAGGCGCTGGGGTCGCTCGGCATTGCCTTCGGCTTCGCGAGAGGGCTGCAAGCCCTCGGCGTTCCCGACCCGTTCAGCATGGCGGCCGCGGCGGCGCTGTTTGTCGCCATCCTCGGTTCGGTGCTGAAATACACGGAAAGCGCCACCTATCTGCTCTATCTATTGTCCGACACGATCTGGACCTGGGAATTCTCCCACCGGCAGCGGCCGGAATGGGACGCGCGGATCGACCGCTTCGCGCAATACCTCGTCGAGACAGCCCGCTCCAGCGATGCCGAGGAAATCGTGGTGGTCGGCCATAGTTCGGGATCGTTTCTGGGAATTGAAATCCTGGCGCGCGCGCTCAGGCTCGACCCTGACCTCGGACGGCACGGCCCGCGCATCGTACTTTTGACCATCGGCGGCAATTTCCCGATCGTCGGTTTTCACGAGGCCTCGCAGGGCTTCCGTGATGATCTTCGTTTGCTGGCGGTTGAGCCTTCGATCGACTGGATCGACGGCCAGTCGCGCAAGGACGTGATGAATTTCTATCCGTTCGATCCCGTGGCCGGCCACGGCATCGACGTCGGCGCGGCCAGGCGGAACCCCACGATCGTGCCGGTCCGGTTCCGCGAAATCATCAAGCCGGAGCACTACAACGTGTTCCGCTGGCAGTTCTTTCGGGTCCATTTCCAGTTCGTGATGGCCAATGAGCGGCCGCATGCCTATGACTTTTTCATGATCGTCTGCGGGCCGATTCCGCTCAGCGACCGCATGGCTCGTCCCGAGGAGGCGCTGGCGATCGCGACCGGCGACGCCAATGGCCGGGAATGGGCCTGGAAAAGGCTCGAATCCACCGATGCCGGCCCGGCGGATGCCAGCGACTTGGACAAGATGGGACCTTCGGCGCGGCGCCGGGGCTGAAAGCCGGATTTCCGCCGCCCTTAACCGTGGTGCGCGGCAGCGCTCCGGCGGGTTGGCTTTGGCCGACGCTTTGGTGTAAAGCTTGGGGTTCTATGGACTATTGAAGGCAGCCTGCCCCGAATTTTTGGCAAGGTTAAGCGCTTCAAATAGCTGATAAAATTTACTGGGAAGGGCGAAGCCGCCAAAGGTGATGCATATCACATTGACCGATCCAGAGCGCGACTAGGCTCACGCTTCAGGCTTCGGCCTGCTCAGGCAGCATCCGGCGCCCTGGTTTCTGGTGCACCGATGTTGCGCAACCCATCTCACGTCGGGCGGCTTGTCCCGGCCTGCAAAATTGGAATATCGCTGTGACCACAATCAGTAAAACGCCGCTTCTCGACACGATCCGCACCCCGGACGATCTGCGCCGGCTCAAGGTGGAGCAAGTCCGGCAGGTGGCCGACGAGCTGCGCCAGGAAACCATCGATGCCGTCTCGGTCACCGGCGGACATTTCGGCGCCGGTCTCGGCGTTGTCGAGCTGACCACGGCGATCCATTATATCTTCGATACCCCGCGCGACCGTCTGATCTGGGACGTCGGCCATCAGGCCTATCCGCACAAGATCCTGACCGGCCGCCGCGACCGTATCCGCACGCTCCGCACCGGCGGCGGATTGAGCGGTTTCACCAAGCGCACCGAAAGCGACTACGATCCGTTCGGCGCCGCGCACTCCTCGACCTCGATTTCGGCGGCGCTCGGCATGGCCGTGGCGCGCGACCTTTCCGGCGGCAAGAACAACGTCATCGCTGTGATCGGCGACGGC
>JBBQUA010000011.1:0-44487 GCA_038212905.1 Hyphomicrobiales bacterium | reverse complement strand
ATACCGGCATTGGCGAACGACATCGCAATGCCGCCGCCCATGGTGCCGGCGCCGATAATGGCGACGCGCTCGACATTGCGTGCCTTGGTGCCTTCGGGCACGCCGGCGACCTTGGCGGCCTCGCGCTCGCTGAAGAAGGCGTAGCGTTGCGCCTTCGACTGGTCGCTGGATACCAGCTTGAGAAAGCCCTCGCGCTCCTTCTTCAGGCCTTCATCGAACGGCAGGTCGATGGCAGCGCCGACCGCGTCGGCGGCGGCGAACGGCGCTTCCAGCCCGCGCGCCTTCTTGGTCATGGCAGCGACCGCATTGGTGAAGATCGAACGGTCGGCCTTGGCGGCGGCCAGCTTGCTGTCGTCGTCGCGCAGCTTGCGCAGCGGGCGCTTCTCCGCCAGCACCTTGCGGGCGAAGGCCTCGCCGCCCGCCGTCGGGCCTTCGACGATTTCCTCGATCAGGCCGTGCTTCAGCGCATCAGCGGCGCTGATCGGATCACCGCCGACGATCATCTTGACCGCGAGTTCCGGACCGACCGCGCGCGGCAGCCGCTGGGTACCGCCGGCACCCGGCAGCAGGCCGAGCTTCACTTCGGGCAGGCCGAGCCGCGCTTCCTTGGTGGCGACGCGGAAATGGCAGGCGAGCGCGACCTCGAGGCCACCGCCCAGCGCCGTGCCGTGAATGGCGGCAATGATCGGCTTCGGCGAGTTCTCCATCGTGACCAGCACTTCAGCAAGTCCCGGCGGCTTCGGCGGCTTGCCGAATTCGGTGATGTCGGCGCCGGCGATGAAGGTGCGGCCGGCGCAGGTCAGAACGATCGCCTGCACTTCGGGATCGGCGATGGCGCTCTTGATGCAGTCGAAAATACCGCCGCGCACGGCGGCGCTCAACGCGTTGACCGGAGGACTGTTGACGGTGACGATGGCGATGACGTCGCGACGCTCGAGCTTGACCACTTCGTTCACGAGACTCTCCCTGGGCATTTTGTTCTTCGATTTCTTTGGATCAATACTTATACTTGCGTTGAGTGGCTACGACACTCGGCAACTTGCGTTGAGTAGCTGTTTTCGGTTGATTTCGCACTGCGAAATTCAGTTCCACACCTTGACACGGAGGGTTATTTTGAAGCACGTCCGTTGTCAACGAGGTCCGTCCAGCGGCAGGCAATGAAGCGTCCAGGCAAGAAAGTGGCGACCGATCGCAGCTTCGTCGTCGCGCTTTCCCGCGGCCTTGATGTGTTGCGCGCATTCCATCCCAACGACGGGCTTCTTGGCAATCAAGAGATCGCGGCCCGTACCAACTTGCCAAAGCCGACCGTTTCACGACTGACCTATACCTTGACCAAGCTGGGCTACCTTACACCTGTTCCGCGGTTCGAGAAGTATCAGCTGGCGCCTTCGGCCATGGCGCTGGGGTATGCCGCCCTTACAAATCTCGGCGTTCGGCATTTGTCCGAACCCTTCCGCGAGGAACTGATGCGCGACACCGGCGGCGCGGTCGCCATCGGCGGCCGCGACCGCACCAGCATGATCTACTTCGGCCAGAGTCGTGGTCAAACAATAGGCGTTCAACTCGACGTCGGCTCGCGAGTCCCGATTGCAACCACCGCAATGGGGCGCGCCTATATCTGGGCACTGCCGGCCGACGAACGCGCCCTGCTGTTGCGCGAACTGCGCGAACACTATGGCAGCCGCTGGCCGCGAATGCGCGATGGCATCGAACGCGCCGGCGAAACCGTCGAAAAATTCGGTTTCGCCATCTCGGCCGGCGAGTGGCATGACGACATCCACGCCGTTGGCGTCAGCCTGAAGCTCAATGATGGAACCGGTCCTTACGCCTTCAATTGTGGCGCGCCGGCATTCCGCTTTACGGAAGATCGGCTGCGTAACGACATTGGACCTCGCCTCGTGGCGATGGTAAGGAACATCGAAGCGGCGCTCGGCGGAGCGGCGCCGCAATCAAAAAATGAAAATAAAAAATCAAAAGCAGGAGGGAGAGTTGCACGTGTGGTCGAGGGGATCAGGTAGCCTTCATCGAAGCGACCGGCGGACGTGTTCGCAGACTCTGCGAACGAGTTCGCAGAATCTGCGAACGAGTTCGCATGGTCATTCCAGCCCGAAGAATAATCTGGGTTGTAACCGATGAAGCAGGCACAGGTCGCGCAGGGACAAAGCCCCCTGCTTGCGGTTCGCGACGTCAGCGTCGTGTTCGGCGGCATCATTGCGTTGAATGGCGTGTCGTTCGACATGCACAAGGGCGCAATCCTTGGCCTGATCGGACCGAACGGCGCCGGCAAGACGACGCTCTTCAACTGCCTCTCCAGGCTCTATCAGCCGAGCAATGGCGACATCCTGATGGAGGGCCGGAGCATCCTGACGCGGCCGCCGCACAAGATCGCCGAAATCGGCATCGGCCGCACCTTTCAGAACGTCGCGCTCTTCCCCAATCTGACGGTGCTCGACAACGTCAGGGTCGGCACCCATGCCCGCACCCACAGCGACATTATCAGCGACTCGCTGAAACTGGGCTGGGTCCGCCGCGGCGAGGCCGAGCTCAACAAGAAGGTCCACGAGATCATCAGCTATCTCGACCTCGGTGACGTCGCCCACACCGTGGTGTCCGGCCTGCCGTTCGGTACCCAGAAGCGCGTCGAGCTGGCGCGCGCGCTGGCGGCGGAGCCGAAGATCCTGCTGCTCGACGAGCCCGCCGGCGGCCTCAACCACGAGGAAGTCCACGTGCTCGGCGACCTGATCCGCCGGATCCGCGACGACCGACACATGACCATCCTGCTGGTCGAGCATCACATGGGCCTCGTGATGTCGATCGCCGACCACGTGGTCGCGCTGAATTTCGGCCGCAAGCTCGCCGAGGGCACGCCGGCCCAGGTGCAGTCCGACCCGGATGTCATCAAGGCCTATCTGGGGAGCAAGGACCAATGACCGCGATGCTCAATATCAAGGATTTGCGGGCTTACTACGGCCAGGTCCAGGCGCTTCACGGCCTCGAATTCGGTCTCGCTGAAGGCAGCCTGACCACCCTGCTCGGCGCCAACGGCGCCGGCAAGACCACCACCTTGCGCGCCATCTGCAACATGGTGCGTTCGACCGGTTCGATCGAGTTCGACGGCGCCTCGCTGACCGGCCGTTCGACCGAAAACATCGTCCGGCTCGGCATCGCCCATGTACCGCAAGGCCGCGGCACCTTCACCACCCTCACGGTGGAGGAGAACCTGCAGCTCGGCGCCATCACGCGCAAGGACAAGGCCGGCGTCGTCTCCGACATCGAGCGGATGTACGACCACTTCCCGGTCCTCAAGGAACGTCATACCCAGCAGGCCGGCACGCTATCCGGCGGCGAACAGCAGATGCTGGCGGTGGCCCGCGCGCTGATGCTGCGTCCGCGGCTGATGCTGCTGGACGAACCCTCGTTCGGTCTTGCGCCCTTGATCGTGCGCGACCTGTTCCAGATCCTCGGCAAGATCAACCGCGAGGACAAGGTCACCATCCTGGTGGTGGAGCAGAACGCGCAGCTGGCGCTGGAACTCGCCGACAAGGCCTATGTCATCGAAACCGGACGCATCGTGATGTCGGGAAGTGCCGCCGAAATCGCCGGTAACGAAGACGTTCGTAAATCTTATCTCGGTTATTGAGGAACGCAGCCGTGGAACTTTTCATCAACCAAGTCCTGGCTGGCGTCGCCACCGGCGCGATCTATGCCTGTATGGCGCTCGCCGTGGTCATGATCTACCAGGCGATCGACCATCTCAATTTCGCCCAGGGCGAAATGGCGATGTTCTCGACCTTCATCGCCTGGCAACTGATGCAATGGGGCGTGCCGTACTGGTGGGCTTTCCTGTTCACGCTGGTGTTTTCGTTCGCCGGCGGCATCGCCATCGAGCGGCTGTTGTTCAAGCCGCTCGCCAAGGCGCCGGTCCTGACCAATGTCGCCGGTTTCATCGCCTTGTTCGCCATCGTCAACAGCGTCGCCGGACTGACCTGGGACTTCACGATCAAGCAGTTCCCGACGCCGTTCGGATCGTCGCCCTTCCTCGGCAGTCAACTGATATCCACCCATCAGGCCGGCATGATCGGCGTCACGGTGGGATTGCTGATCCTGCTCTATCTGTTCTTCCAGTTCACCCGGATCGGCCTGGCGATGCGCGCAGCCGCGTCGTTGCCGGAATCGGCGCGACTGGTCGGCATCAACACCAGCTGGATGATCGCGCTGGGCTGGGGCATGGCGTCCGCAATCGGCGCGATCGCCGGCATGTTGATCGCACCGGTGGTATTCCTGGAGCCCAACATGATGGGCGGCGTGCTGATCTACGGGTTTGCCGCCGCCGTCCTCGGCGGCTTGACCAGTCCGCTCGGCGCTGTTGTCGGCGGCTTCCTGGTCGGCGTGTTCGAAAATCTGGCCGGAACCTACATCCCCGAAATCGGCAATGAACTGAAACTGCCGATCGCGCTGGCGCTTATCATCACCGTATTGGTACTCAAACCGGCTGGCCTGTTTGGCCGTCCCATCGTGAAGCGAGTTTGATCATGAGCGCAATTGACGAAGTCGCAACCGAGGCACCGGCAGCCGGCGCCGTTCCGAAGAGAACCATGACGCTCGGCATAGCGACATCCTTGCTGATGCTGCTGTTGCTGATCCTGGCGCCGATGTTCTTGAAGAACTTCCACGTGTTCCAGCTCACGATGCTCCTGATCTATGCGCTCGCGGTGCTGGCGCTGAACATCCTGACCGGCGGCAGCGGCCAGTTTTCGCTGGGCCAGAGCGCCTTTTACGCTGTAGGCGCCTACACTTCCGCAATCCTGATGGAACATGCGGGCATGAATTACGCCCTCACATTGCCCATTGCCGGCCTCATCTGCTTCGGCTTCGGGTTCCTGTTCGGCCAGCCGGCGCTGCGTTTGAGCGGCATCTATCTGGCGCTGGCGACCTTCGCGCTGGCGGTGGCCATGCCGCAATTGCTCAAGCTCGGCGTGTTCGAGCACTGGACCGGCGGCGTTCAGGGCCTGGTGGTGACCAAGCCAGATGCGCCGTTCGGCCTGCCGATATCGCAGGACAGGTGGCTGTATTATTTCACACTGGTGGTCGCGATCGGGATCTACGTCGCCTCCGTCAACCTGCTGAAGTCGCGTTCCGGCCGCGCCTTCATGGCGATCCGCGACAATGAGATCGCGGCGTCCGCCATGGGCGTCGACGTCGCGCTGTACAAGACGCTGGCATTCGGCGTCAGCGCCGGCATCACCGGCGTGGCCGGCGGCCTCGGCGCCATCGCGGTGCAGTTCGTGGCGCCCGACAGCTACACCATCACGCTGGCGATTTCGCTGTTTCTCGGCATGGTGGTCGGCGGCGTCGGCTGGCTGCCGGGATCGATCGTCGGTTCCGCCTTCATCATCTTCGTGCCCAATATCGCCGAGGGGATTTCCAAAGGTCTCTCCGGCGCGGTGTTCGGCGTGCTGCTGTTCCTCGTGATCTTCCTGGTGCCGCATGGCGCACGGCAGGTCGCCATGATCGCGCAGCACATGCTCGGCAAACTCAGGAGGGGCTAGGTGACGTATTCCACATAGCGGAATACATACTGACCTTTTCGCCTCATAAAAAAGCCCTCTGCGACCCCCGTCGCAGGGGGCTTTTTCTTGATGGCACCCCGCGAAAGGTATTCAATATGGGGAAGGCGCCGAAACGAGCGTCCAGTGAAAAAAGACACAACTCACACCGAGATCAGGGAGATCTAAATGCCTTTCAACCAATTGCGATTGGGAGCCCTTTCGGCTGCCGTCGCGATGCTTGCCGCAACCAGCAGCGGCGCGCTCGCGCAGAAGAAATACGACACCGGCGCCACCGATACCGAGATCAAGATCGGCAACATCATGCCCTACAGCGGACCCGCTTCCGCCTACGGCGTGATCGGCAAGACCGAAGAAGCCTACTTCAAGAAGATCAATGCCGAGGGCGGCATCAACGGCCGCAAGATCAACTTCATCAGCTATGACGACAGTTACAGCCCGCCGAAAACCGTCGAGCAGGCCCGCAAGCTGGTCGAGAGCGACGAGGTGCTGCTGATCTTTAATCCGCTCGGCACGCCGCCGAATTCGGCGATCCAGAAGTACATGAACTCCAAGAAGGTGCCGCAACTGTTCGTCGCCACTGGCGCCACCAAGTGGAACGACCCCAAGGACTTTCCCTGGACCATGGGCTGGCAACCCAACTACCAGAGCGAGTCCCAGATCTACGCAAAATACATTCTCAAGGAAAAGCCGAACGCCAAGATCGCCATCCTCTATCAGAACGACGATTACGGCAAAGACTATGTCAAGGGCTTGAAGGACGGTCTCGGCGCCAAGGCAGCATCGATGATCATTGCGGAGGAAAGCTACGAAACCTCGCAGCCGACCATTGATTCCAACATCGTCAAGCTGAAGTCGACCAACGCCGACGTGTTCTTCAACGTCACCACGCCGAAATTCGCGGCGCAGGCGATCAAGAAGATGCACGAAATCGAATGGAAGCCGATGCACTTCCTCAACAACGTCTCGGCCTCGATCGGCAGCGTGATGAAGCCGGCCGGTTTCGAGAACGGACAGGGCATCATCTCGTCCGCCTACCTCAAGGACACGTCCGATCCGCAGTGGAAGGACGATGCCGGCATGAAGGCCTTCGACGAGTTTCTGACCAAGTACTTCCCCGAAGGCAACCGGATCGATGGCTCGGTGATGTTCGGCTACACCGTCGCGCAGGGCCTCGTGCATGTGCTGAAGGCCTGCGGTGACGATCTCACCCGCGCGAACGTCATGAAGCAGGCGGCCAGCATCAAGAACCTCGAACTCGGCGGCCTGCTGCCCGGCATCAAGGTCAACACCAGCGCCAACAACTTTGCTCCGATCTCTGCGGTTCAGCTGATCAGGTTCAAGGGCGAGGCCTGGGAACGCTTCGGTGAAATTATCAGCGCCAACGTCGGCGGCTGACGATCCTCCGGAATTAACCGACTGCCAGGAAACGGGCATGGAACCCGCCCCTGCGCTCCCAAGCGCGGGGGCTTCTTCTTGAAGGCCACTGCCGGCCGTGCCATAAGTCACGCACAACATTAAGAAAATGGGAGAGAATTGGAATGCCTGTAACGACCAAGAAACTTGCTATTGCCTCGGCCGCATTCGCGGTGTTTGCCGCAACCAGCAGCGGCGCGCTCGCGCAGAAGAAATACGACAGCGGCGCCACCGATACCGAGATCAAGATCGGCAACATCATGCCCTACAGCGGACCCGCCTCCGCCTACGGCGTGATCGGCAAGACCGAGGAAGCCTACTTCAAGAAGGTCAATGCCGAGGGCGGCATCAACGGCCGCAAGATCAATTTCATCAGCTATGACGATGGCTACAGCCCGCCGAAGACCGTCGAGCAGGCCCGCAAGCTGGTCGAGAGCGACGAGGTGCTGTTCGTCTTCAATCCGCTCGGCACGCCGCCGAACTCGGCGATTCAGAAGTACCTGAACTCGAAGAAGGTGCCGCAGCTGTTCGTCGCCACCGGCGCCACCAAGTGGAACGATCCGAAGAACTTCCCCTGGACCATGGGCTGGCAGCCCAACTACCAGAGCGAAACCCAGATCTACGCCAAGCACATTCTCAAGGAGTACCCCAACGCCAAGATCGGCGTGCTCTATCAGAACGACGATTACGGCAAGGATTATTTGAAAGGCCTGAAGGACGGGCTTGGCGCCAAGGCGGCTTCGATGATCGTCATGGAAGAAAGCTACGAGGTCTCCGAGCCGACCATCGACTCCCATATCGTCAAGCTCAAATCGACCGGCGCCGACGTATTCGTCAACATCACCACGCCGAAATTCGCCGCCCAGGCGATCAAGAAGAACGCGGAAATCGGCTGGAAGCCGGTTCACTACCTCAACAACGTCTCGGCGTCGATCGGGGCGGTGATGAAGCCGGCCGGCTTTGACGCCGGCCAGGGCGTGATCTCGTCGCAATACCTGAAGGACACGTCCGATCCGCAGTGGAAGGACGATGCCGGCATGAAGGCATTCGACGAGTTCCTGACCAAGTACTTCCCCGAAGGCAACCGGATCGATGGCTCGGTGATGTTCGGCTACACTGTGGCGCAGGGCATCGTGCACGTGCTGAAGGCCTGCGGCGACGATCTCACCCGCGCGAACGTCATGAAGCAGGCGGCCAGCATCAAGAACCTGGAACTCGGCGGCTTGCTGCCCGGTATCAAGGTCAACACCAGCGCCACCGATTTCGCTCCGATCTCGCAGGTGCAACTGGTCAGGTTCAAGGGCGAGGCCTGGGAACGGTTCGGCGAAGTCCTGAGCGGCGACTCCACCAACTGATACCTGACGGCTACCAACACGGCCCTTCGCGGCTCACGCAACGACCCCCCGCAGCACGCTGCGGGGGTTTTCTTTTGCGCCGAACGGATGGATAACCGGCGTTGCATGTTTTCAACCGAACTCCCGTGACACCATGACCGACAGACGCCCTCTCCTGCGCGCCATCTTCAACGCCGCCGTTGCCGCCGCACACCCCGACGTCGTGCTGGCACGGCACCTGCGCCCGGCGCCAAAGGGCCGGGTGATATGTCTGGCCGCCGGCAAGGGCGCCGCCGCCATGGCCGCCGCGGCGGAACGGCACTATCTCGACGAACTGGGACTGCCGCCGTCACGGCTTACCGGTATTGCGACCACCCGCCACGGCCACGGCGTGCCGACGCGGCGGATCCGGGTGGTCGAGGCCGGCCATCCCGTGCCCGACGAGGCCGGCCTCAAGGGCGCGGCGGACAGCCTGCTGCTGGCGCAGGATGCGGGTCCCGATGACTTGTTGCTGGTGCTGCTGTCGGGCGGTGGCTCGGCGAACTGGATCGCGCCGGTCAAGGGCGTGTCGTTCGCACAGAAGCAGCAGGTGAACCGCGCACTGCTACGCTCCGGCGCGCCGATCGGCGAGGTCAACACCGTGCGCAAGCATTTGTCGCGGATCAAGGGCGGCCGGCTGGCGCGCGCGGGCAGGCTGGCCGAGATCGTGACGCTGGCGATCTCGGACGTGCCGCATGACGACGCTTCCGCGATCGCATCGGGACCGACCGTGCCGGATCCGACCACGCTTGCGGATGCGCGCGCGCTGGTCGCCAAATACGGTCTCGCGGTCGACGACGCTGTCCGCGCGGCGCTCGATGACGCCGCCAACGAAAGCTGCAAGCCCGGCGATGCCGCCTTCGCACGCGCGCATTTCGAATTGATCGCGCGGCCCAAGGCCTCGCTCGACGCCGCGATCAAGCTGGCAACGGACGCCGGCTATGCGATCATCGATCTCGGCGCCGACCTTGAGGGCGAGGCCCGCAGCGTCGCGGCCGACCACGCGCGACTGGCGCTGCAGGCGCGCGCCGAGGGCAAGCGCCTGGCGATCCTTTCCGGCGGCGAACTCACGGTGACCGTGCGCGGCAATGGCCGTGGCGGTCCCAATCAGGAATATGCGCTGGCGCTGGCCGACCTGCTCAAGGACATGCCGGATATTTCGGCGCTCGCCGCCGATACCGACGGCGCCGACGGCGGCGCCGGAAGTGCGACCGATCCCGCCGGCGCAATGATCGATTCCGCCACGTTCGAAAAAATGAAGGCGCTCGGCCTCAACGCCCAGGCCTGTCTCGACGACAACGACGCCACCACCTTCTTCACCGCAACCGGCGATCTCGTGCTGACCGGTCCGACGCTGACCAATGTGAACGATATCAGGGTGATCCTGGTGGATTAGCGGAACATTCTCTGCCTGCGAAATGATCCGAACCGAAAGTGTTAACGCATTGTTCAGGCCGTTCTGAGGAACCGCCTGAAATCCCGGCATCTCAAGCAGCAATTCAATTAACTGCTGCTCTAATTCCGGCCTTGAGGTCGGGAGCGCTGCAACGTCGGCGCGGGGAAACGCCAGATGGCGGTTTTTATCGAGCAAGCCAACGATCCGAAACCGGCTGATCCAGCCGGGCTTTTCGAGCATGCCATCAACAACCTGTCGCTGGGGCTCATCGTCTTCGACAGCAAGCGCGAAGTCGTATTCTGCAACCAGCGCTACGCCGAAATCTATCGACTCTCGTCCGAACAAATAAAGCCCGGAACGCCCGTCAGCGAACTTGTCGAGCACCGGCTGAATTTGGGCCTCAGGGTACTTTCGAGGCCCGACGCGGACGTCAGGAAGCGCGTTACAAACGCCGTCCTTACAGGCACAACAGTCCTTGAACTTCCCGATGGCCGGGTCATTTCCTATACGGTCTATCCGATGCCGGACGGTGGCGGGATGGCCACCCATGAGGACATCACCGACCGGGAGGAACTGAGCGCGCGCCTGAAAAGACAGTTCGAACTCGGCCAGGCGCATGAAGAGAAACTGCGGATCGCCAACCTGCAGTTCGATACTGCGATCAACAATATGTCGCAGGGTCTGTGTTTCTTCGACTCAGCCCATCGCCTGATCGTGTGTAACGATCGCTACCTCGACATGTACGACCTGTCACCCGACCGCGTCCGCCCCGGCACGCCGCTGGCCGACATCGTCGAGTTGCGTTTTGAATCGGGAAGCTTTCCCGCGATGTCGATAGAGGAATATATGCAGTGGCGGACCACGGTCGCCGTATCCGCTGAACCGCACGACAGCATCGCCGAATTGCGCAATGGGCGCACCTTCAAGATCCGGCACCGGCCAAGTCCCGACGGCGGCTGGGTCGCCACCCATGAGGACATCACCGAGCAGCGGCGATCCGAGGTCAAGATCGAATACATGGCGCACCACGACGCGCTGACCGACCTTGCCAACCGGGTGCTGTTGAACGAGCGGCTCGAACAGGCGCTGGGCCGCCGGATTCACCGCGAGGAAGCGGTCGCGGTCCATCATCTCGATCTCGATCAATTCAAGGCCGTCAACGATACGTTCGGCCACCCCGCCGGCGACAAGCTCCTGAAGATCGTTGCGGACCGGCTGCGCGCCCTGGTGCGTGAGACCGACACCATCGCCCGAATGGGTGGCGATGAATTCGTGATCGTGCAGGCTCCGATCACCGATCCGGCAGAGGCGACCGTGCTGGCGCAACGCATCATCGCCTCGATCAGCGACCCCTTTGACCTCGACGGTCATCAGGCGACGATCGGCGCCAGCATCGGCATCGCGGTCGGTCCCGGCGACGGATTGATCCCCGACAAGCTGCTGCGCAATGCCGACCTCGCGCTGTATCGGGCGAAAGGCGAGGGGCGAGGCACCTTCCGGTTTTTCAAATCCGCGATGGACCACCAGATGCAGAGCCGCCGCATCATGGAACAGGATTTGCGCAAGGCGCTGCCATCCGGCGAGTTCGAGCTCTACTACCAGCCGGTGGTCAATCTGGCGAGCAACGACATCAGCGGTTTCGAGGCCCTGATCCGCTGGAATCACCCACGACAGGGACTGGTCTCGCCAGCCGCCTTCATTCCATTGGCCGAGGAGATCGGGTTCATCGTGCCGATCGGAGAATGGGTCATCAGGCAGGCCTGCGCCACCGCGGCCGGCTGGCCTGATGATCTCCATGTCGCCGTCAATATTTCGACAGTTCAGTTCCGCAACCCCGGCCTGATGCAGGTCATCGTCGGCGCGCTCGCTGCCTCGGGTCTGCATCCGACACGGCTCGAGATCGAGATTACCGAGACCGTGCTGTTGCATAACAGGGAGGCGACGCTTGCCGTCCTTCACCAGTTGCGAGCCCTCGGTATCCGGATCGCGATGGACGATTTCGGCATCGGGTATTCTTCGCTGACCTGCCTTCAGTGTTTTCCGTTCGACAAGATCAAGATCGATCGTTCCTTCGTCAAGAACATCGCGGAGAACACCAGCTCGCTCAACATCGTGCGCGCGGTCGCAGCGCTGGCCAACGGCATGGGCATGACGACCACAGCCGAGGGCGTCGAAACCAGCGAACAGCGCGACAGAATTGCGGCCGAGGGCTGTACCGAGATGCAGGGATTCCTGTTTAGCCGACCGCTGCCCGCAGCCGAGATCGAGCGGCTGTTTCTGTCACGCGACGAGACGCGGAAGGCTCCCGGCCAGATCGTTGCTGCCTGATCGGGTTCCCGTTCTCGCCGTCATCCTGAGGTGCTCGCCTCTTCGGCGAGCCTCGAAGGATGACTTGCTCGGAGCCCGCGTCCCATCCTTCGAGGCCGTCGCGAAGTGCGACGGCACCTCAGGATGACGGTTGTGATTGCGTCGGGATCAAAACTCTCTTGCGATCGTCGCCAGCATGTCCAGCAGCGCGGCGCGGTTGGCGGGCCCCAGCACTTCGTTGAGACGCGCTTCGTGCTTGGTGGCGACCAGCTTTTTGGCGCGCGCCAGCACCGCGCGGCCCTTGTCCGTCAGCATCAGGATGTGGGAGCGGCGGTCGTTGGTCGAACGGATTCGCGTGCAGAGGTCGCGGCTCTCGAGGCCGTCGAGCATCGCCACGAAATTCGGCCGGAGGATGCCGAGCGTATTGGCGATCTCGGTCTGGTTGCGACCGGGATTGCGGTCGAGCAGCAGCAGCACCGAGAACTGCGCCGGCGTCAGCTGCAGCGGCGCCACGCAGCGCAGGAAATCCTCGAACACCCGGAGCTGCGCGCGCTTGAGCGAATAGCCTAGCAGTTCGGACAATTCGCCGAGCTGCAGCGCCGCGTCATCCACTAAGCCCTCGGCAAGCTCCTTGCGGGCAGGCCGGGACGGCTTGGCGGCAGCGGCGCTAGCAGTTTTGGAAACAGTCATCGCTCGAGGCTCGCAATCCCGGTAGGCTCACCGAAAGACCCGGATACAGTGGACGGGCCTTGAAGTTATATTTGATAATTGTTATGCACTATATCGAATATCGGCGGGACTTTTCAACTGCTGTTATTTGACGGTCAGCAGCCGCTCAAGGCCGCGACCGGTCCGACGCGTGATGGGGAGCGCCCGGTCTTGAACACGACGATCATGCTGTTCCTGGTGCAGGACGGCATCACCAATGGCGCGATCTATGCCTTGCTCGGCCTTGCGCTGGTGCTGGTGTTCGCCGTCACCCGCGTCATCCTGATTCCGCAGGGCGAGTTCGTCACCTTCGGCGCGCTGACCTATGCCACGCTGTCGGCAGGCAATATGCCGGGCACCGCCCAGCTCGCGGTGGCGATGGGCGTGGTGGCGTTCGGCCTCGATCTGTTCGGCGGTCGCCGCTCGCTGCACCTGCGGCTGGTCGCGCGGGCTTTTGCAATCAACATCCTGCTGCCGGTGGCGATCTACGCCCTGACATATTGGTTCGCCGGCAAGAACACCCCGATCGCGGTCAATATCGCGCTGTCGCTGCTGATCGTCGCGGCGATCGGGCTGTTTCTCTATCGTCTGGTATTCCAGCCGCTGGCGCACACCTCGGTGCTGGTGCTGCTGATCGCCTCGGTCGGCGCCCACCTCGCGATGCAGGGCCTCGGCCTGGTGTTCTTCGGCGCCGAAGGCCAGCGTGGCCCGACCATCTCGGATGCGGCCTTCATGGTGGGCCCGCTGCGCTTCACCGGCCAGAGCATCGCGGTCTACGCCATCACCATCGCCTTCATCGTCGGTCTCTGGCTGTTCTTCGGCTTCACGCTCTATGGCAAGGCGCTGCGCGCCACCGCCGTCAACCGGCTCGGCGCCCGCCTGGTCGGCATCCGCACCACGCTGTCGGGGCAGATCGCCTTCCTGCTCGCCTCCGTGATCGGCGCGTTGTCGGGCATCCTGATCGTGCCGATCACGACCCTGTACTACGACACCGGCTTCCTGATCGGCCTGAAGGGTTTTATTGCCGCGATCATCGGCGGCCTTGTCAGCTACCCCCTGACCGCGGTCGCGGCCCTCGTGGTCGGCACTGTCGAGGCGTTTTCCTCGTTCTATGCCAGCAATTTCAAGGAAGTCATCGTCTTCACGCTGATCCTTCCAGTCCTCGTGCTGCGGTCGCTTGCGGCGCCCGCGGTCGAGGAAGAGAAGGATTGATGGCGATGACGCAACGGCTGCTACCGATCTCGATCTTCGCCGTTCTGATTGCGGTGCTCCCGCTGATCCCGGGCATGCCGCCATTCTGGATCGTGCTGCTCAACAATATCGGGCTCGCGGCACTGGTGGCGATGGGCCTGGTGCTGCTGACCGGCGTCGGCGGCCTGACCTCGTTCGGCCAGGCGGCGTTTTGCGGCTTTGGCGCCTACACCACGGCGGTGCTGACGACGGCCTATGGCGTGTCGCCATGGCTGACGCTGCCGCTGTCGCTTTTGGTCAGCGGCGGCGCCGCGGTTTTTCTCGGCCTCGTCACGGTGCGACTGTCCGGCCACTATCTGCCGCTCGGCACCATCGCCTGGGGCATCGGCCTGTTTTATCTGTTCAGCAAGCTCGAATTCCTCGGCCGCAATGACGGCATCACCCGGATTCCGCCACTGTCGATCGGCACGTTCAAGATGCTTGATGCCGGCACCATCTACTACGCGATCTGGATCGCGGTGCTGATCTGCGCGCTGCTGAGCATGAACCTGCTGGACTCCCGCACCGGCCGCGCGATCCGCGCGCTGCGCCGCGGACACATCGCCGCCGAAGCCTTCGGCGTGCAGACGCCGCGCGCCAAACTGCTGGTGTTCATCTATGCGGCTGTTCTGGCCGGGCTGTCCGGCTGGCTCTACGCGCATTTCCAGCGCGCCGCCAACCCGACCCCGTTCGGCGCCCACGCCGGCATCGAATATCTCTTCATCGCGGTGGTCGGCGGCGCCGGTTATGTCTGGGGCGCGGTGCTGGGCGCCGGCATCGTCGTCATCCTGAAAGAGATCCTGCAGAGCTATCTGCCGCTGCTGTTCCGCGGCGAAGGCCAGCTCGAGACCATCGTGTTCGGCATCCTGCTGGTGCTGCTGCTGCAGCTGGCGCCGACCGGCGTCTGGCCCTGGCTGATGAGCCACCTGCCGTTCAAGCCGGCCCGCAAACGGCCCGACACCTCCCTCACTCTGCCCGCGCGCGACCGGCCGGCCGCAGCCCCCGGCGCGCTGCTAAAGATCGACGACGCGCGAAAACAGTTTGGCGGCGTGATCGCCGTCAACAATGTCTCGTTCGACGTCGGAGCGCGCGAGATCGTCGCCCTGATCGGTCCCAACGGCGCCGGCAAGAGCACCACCTTCAACCTGATCACCGGCGTGCTCACTTCCTCCGGCGGCACCATCTCGGTGCACGGCAGGAACATCGACAACGCGCCGCCGCAGGAAGTCGCAAAACTCGGCATCGCCAGAACCTTCCAGCACGTCAAACTGGTGCCCGACATGAGCGTGCTGGAAAACGTCGCGATCGGCGCGCATCTGCGCGGCCACGCCGGCGCCATCTCCAGCATGCTGCGCCTCGACCGCTCGGACGAAGCAAAATTGCTGGCCGAAGCCGCACGCCAGATTGAGCGCGTCGGGCTCAGCGACCAGATCGATCAGCTGGCGGGCAGCCTGTCGCTCGGCCAGCAGCGCATCGTCGAGATCGCGCGCGCGCTGTGCGTCGACCCGATCCTGCTGCTGCTCGACGAACCCGCCGCGGGCTTGCGGCACATGGAAAAGCAACAACTCGCCGCCTTGCTGCGCACCTTGCGCGACGGCGGCATGTCGGTGCTGCTGGTCGAGCACGATATGGGCTTCGTGATGGATCTCGCCGACCGCATCGTGGTGCTCGACTTCGGCACCAAGATCGCCGAGGGCACGCCCGACGCTATCAAGCGCAATCCGGATGTGATCAAGGCCTATCTCGGAGCGGTGGCATGAGCGCGCTGCTGAAGGTAACCGATGTCCACGTCGCCTACGGCAAGGTCGAGGCCGTGCGTGCGGTGTCGCTCGAGGTCGCCGACAACGAGATCGTCACCATCATCGGCGCCAACGGCGCCGGCAAGACCACGCTGTTGAATGCCATCATGGGGATCCTGCCGCTGACCGGTGGCGTCGCCTTTGCCGGCAAGGACATCGTGCAGCTCGAGATCGAGGACCGCGTCGCCGCGGGCTTGAGCCTGGTGCCCGAGCATCGCGAGCTGTTCAGCACCATGAATGTCGAGGATAACCTGCAGCTCGGCGCCTTCCGGATCGCCAAGGCCGTCGCGGCGCGATCGTTCGAACGGGTCTACACGCTGTTTCCGCGGCTGAAGGAACGCCGCAAGCAGCTGGCCGGAACGCTGTCGGGCGGCGAACAGCAGATGCTGGCGATGGGCCGTGCCCTGATGGGCGCGCCCAAGCTCTTGATGCTGGACGAGCCCAGCCTCGGCCTCGCCCCGATCATCGTCGCCGACATTTTTCGGACCATCGGCGAGTTGCGCGCCGCCGGCGTCTCTGTGCTGCTGGTCGAACAGAACGCGCAAGCCGCCCTGAAGATCGCCGACCGCGCCTATGTGATGGAGCTTGGGGAGTTCATTTTGAACGGACCAGCCGCGGAGATCGCGACCAATGCGCGGGTGGCGGCGAGCTATCTCGGGTTTGCGCACGAGAACAAGAACGGACTTTAGGCCGGTACCTTGATGCTCCGCCCCGACGGGTCGGACCCTCCGTTCGCCATTTCGATCGCAAGGAGGACGGCGGCGCGCGTTGCTCCAATCCCGGCGACACCCTTTCCTGCGATGTCATAAGCCGTTCCATGCGCAGGCGTGCAGATCGGAAATTTGAAGCCGCCAAGCAGCGTGACCCCACGATCAAAGCCCATCAGCTTCATCGCGATCTGTCCCTGATCGTGATACATCGTCAGCACTGCATCGAACGCGCCGTTCTTTGCGCGAAGGAAGACTGTATCCGCGGGAAACGGCCCTTCGGTGGCGACGCCCGCGGCCTGGGCCTGTTCGACGGCAGGCCCGATCGCGTCGATCTCTTCACGTCCGAAATTTCCACCATCGCCGGCGTGAGGATTGAGACCGGCCACGGCGATACGCGGACGTTCAAAACCGGCACCTCGCATCGAGGCATCGGTAAGCCTGAGCGCGCGCAGCACGCGTTCCCGGGTGATGCGCGCGGCGACTTCCGCCAGTGAAATATGAGACGTGACGCGCGCGTTCCAGAGCCGATCCAGTACGTTGAACTCGCTCGCCGGCCCGTCAAGCCCCACCACGTCGGCCGAAAAGCTGATCTCATCATCGTAAGCGGGATGCGCAAGGCGCATCGCGTTCTTGTTGAACGGAGTGAAACAGACCGCGTGGGCACGGCCGTCGCGCGCCAGCGTCAGGGCGTGACGATAGTTTGCGAGCGCAAACCGGCCGCCTTCAACGGCGGCGGTGCTTCGCTTGATCGATGCCGGGTCGAGATGACCGAGGTCGATGAAAACTGGCTTATCCTCCTCTCTTGAGAGATCAGCATCAGGCGATGCGGTTTTCAGGTCAAGCCGCACTGCGGCAACTCGCGCACCGTCATCGAGGACACGGCGGTCACCGATCACGACGAGCCGGGCCCTGGTTGTCACCTCATCGAGCGCTAGAAGTCTGGCAGTCAATTCCGGACTGATGCCGGCCGGATCACCCATGGCGAGCGCAATAATAGGTCTCATGACGATCTGCTGTGCCTTTCTGCGGTCAACTCATGCTTCGCAAACATCATGACTTCAACGGAGCCGCGCCGCCATTTTTTCGATGGTTCGCCAGATCACCGGCAGCACAAGCAGCGCGAATCCCAGCAATACCAGCGTGGTGACCAGAGCGTTGCCGAAGAAAATTCCAAGCGAACCCCTCGACATCAGCATGGATTGCCGAAAGGCATCCTCTGCCTTGTCGCCGATCACGATCGCGAGCACCATCGGCGCCACGGGATAATGCTGCTTCTTGAATAGATATCCGACAATGCCGAATCCCATCATCAGAACCACGTCGAGATAGGAATTGGAGACCGAATAGGCGCCGACGGTGCAGATGATGACGATCAGGGGCGCGATGATGAAGAACGGGACCCGCATTAGCGCCGCAAACAGCGGTACCGTAAGCAGCACCAGAACAACCGCAACAACGTTGCCGAGATACATCGACGCAATCAGGCCCCAAACGAAGTCCTTTTGCTCGACAAACAGCATCGGGCCGGGATTCAGGCCCCATATCATCAGGCCGCCCATCATCACCGCAGCGGTAGCGGAGCCGGGAATGCCCAGCGACAGCATCGGAAGCAGGGCGCTGGTGCCGGCGGCGTGGTCGGCGGTTTCCGGCGCGACGATGCCTTCCGGCTCTCCTTTGCCGAAATTGGCATGACGGGATGAGAGACGCTTGGCGATGCCGTAGCTCATGAAGGACGCTGCGGTAGGGCCGCCCGGTGTGATACCCATCCAGCAACCTATGGCGGCGCTGCGCAGCAGCGTCCAGCCATATTTCGGCAGGCCGATCAGGGTGCGGAAGACTTCGCGCCACTCGATCCTGGAGGAGATTGCCTTGACGTGAAACTCGTCTTCCACCGCTATCAGCAATTCGCCGATGCCAAACAGGCCCATGACGACGACGACAAAACTGACGCCCCTCACCAGTTCGTCGACGCCCATGGTAAGCCGCACGCTGCCAGATACCGTATCGATCCCGACAGCGGCGAGGGCAAAGCCAAGCGCGAGCGACACCAGGGTCTTGATGGGTGGCGAACCGCCCATGCCGACAAAGCTTGCAAAGGCGAGAAAATACACAGCGAAGTATTCAGGCGGCCCGAACGCCAACGCCGCCTTCGCGACCCAGGATGCCGACAGCGTGATGAGTACGACGCCGGCGAGCGCGCCGAAGGCCGCAGAACCGAAAGCCGTCGCCAGGGCCGTCGTCGGCCTGCCGTCGCGCGCCATCGGATAGCCGTCGAAGGTGGTGGCGACGGATGAGGGTTCGCCGGGGATATTGAAGAGAATGGATGTTACCGAGCCGCCGAACAATGCGCCCCAGTACATACACGAGAGCAGAATGATTGCGGAGACCGGCTGCATGCCGAAAGTGAGTGGCAACAGCAGCGATACACCATTTGGCGCACCAAGACCCGGCAGCACGCCGACCAGAATGCCGAGCAGTACGCCGATCACCATCAGAAATATATGGTTGCCGGATAGTGCGATGGTGAAGCCGTGGAGCAGAGCTTCGAGATTTTCCAACGAAGTCCCCTTAGAAACCGACGACGACGCCGAGCAAACCGCGCGGCAAGGATATCTGGAAGGTAAGCTCAAATATCAAATAGAGCGCCAAAGCGGTGCCGATCGCAGCAACGGTCGAGAACACGAACGCACCTCGCTTCCGCCCGGCGAGAGCCCCGAACACATAGCCGGCCGAGGCCAGATAGATTCCCGCCAGCGGAATGACGCCGACGTAAACCACGGCCGGAACGAAGAATAGTCCCAACCGCGTGAGGTCGCTCGACCGCAGCACGACGTCGCGTGCGTGCATCCATCCCTGTGCAAGGTTGAATGCGCTGCCGCTCAGAATGATCAGCCCGACAGCGAACGGAAAACTGCCCGCATCGACCCCGGCGGCGGACCAGCCGATGCCGTTGTCAAGGCTGGAGACGACGACGGCCACGCCGAACGCGCCGGTGAGCAGTGCCGTGGCCGTCTCCAGAGATCGTCCCGAGATCATCAACCAGACCCTACTTTGAGACGAGCCACCCCTCGTCAGCGGCAATCTTCTGGGTGCGCTCGATATCGTCCTTGATGAACTTGCCGAACGCATCGCCGGTCAGGAAGGTATCGGTCTGCGACGTCCGCTCGATGTAGTCCTTCCACTCCGGCGTACCCTGAACCTTCTTCATCAGATCGACATAAAACGCGGTCTGCTCCGCGGTAACCTTTCCCGGCAGCCAAACCGTCCGCGGCTGCTGGAACAGCGGAATGTTGAGGCCGGATTCAACGCAGGTCGGAATATCGTGCCAGCTTTGGGTTTCGGTAACCTTTGAGCCGACCGGCAGACGCTGCGGACTGAAGGCGCAAAGCGGACGCTGGGTGCTGCCCTTCCACTGCCCGATGCTTTCGCTGGGATTGTTGACGTGAGAGTCGATATGTCCGCCGGCCAGTTGCACCGCCGCTTCGGCGCCGCTCTTGAAGGGAATGTAGGTAAATTTTACCTTTGCCGTCTTGTCGATCATGCGGGTGAGGACTTCATCGGTGTCCTTTGATTGGGCGCCCCCCATCCTGAAATCGCCAGACGGCTTTGCAGCAACGGCTTTGAGATAATCCAGCACGTTCCGGTAGGGCGAATCCTGCTTGACCCAAAGCAGGAACTCGTCCTGCACCATGGCAGCTATCGGCGTCAGGTCCGTGTAGTTGTAAGGCACCTTCGACACCATCGGCTGGGTCCAGGCGTTCGATGTCCCGAACACTATTTTGTAGGGATCGCCTGCCATTGCCTTGGTGTATGTATAACCCTCGGCGCCACTGCCGCCACCCTTGTTGGTTACGATGATCGGTTGGTCGACCAATTTGTGTTTGGCGATGATGCCCTGCACGGCGCGCGCGAAATTGTCGGTGCCGCCACCGGGGCCGGCGGTCGCGATGAATTCGATCGGCTTGGCGGGCTGCCAGGCAGCATTTGCCGCTCCCGACAGGCAGGTCGCGAGGCCGAAGGCGATCGCGGCGAATTTCGGCATTACAGACATCAAATCCTCCCACGGATTGTTTTCATCGAGTTGGTGTCGTTCTTGGCTTCCTGCTTCAACTGACCGCGTCCTCGACAGGGCTTGCTCCGGCTACCGCGCCTTGCTTCCTGAGCGCGGCAATTTCCTCGGCGCCAAAACCGTGAGCGCTCAGAATTGCGCTGGTGTGCTCGCCATAGCGCGGCGCGCCCGTTCGGACCTTGCCAGGTGTTTCCGAAAACTTGATCGGCAGTCCCAGCGTCCTGACCTTGCCCAGCGATGAATGCTCGACCTCGATCACCATCTCGCGGGCAATCGTCTGCGGATCGGCGAGCGCCTGCAACATGTCGTTGACCGGCCCGCAGGGCACACCCACTTGGTCAAGCGCACTCAGCCAATGCGCTGCAGGCTTGGTGCGAAAGCGCACGGACAGTTCAGCTTCCAGTTCCTTCAGATGCGCCATCCGGTCGGCGCCGGTGACAAAGCGCGGATCGCGCGCGAATTCCGGCAGGCCCAGAACTTCAAGCGTGCGCAGCCAGTGCTTTTGATTGGCGCCACCAACCACGATCCACTTGTCGGAGGCCTCGAAGGCCTGATAGGGGGCATTGAGCGGGTGGGCGGAACCCATCGCTTTCGGCGCCACGCCGGTGGCGAGCGCGATGGCGGACTGCCAGTACGTCTGAACAAGGGCGGCCTCGAACAAGGAGGTTTCGACCCATTGCCCCTGCCCGGTTTTCAGGCGATGGGCGTAGGCTGCGAGAATGCCCATCGCTGCGAGAATGCCGGCCGTGATGTCGGAGAGCGGCGCCCCGCATTTCACCGGCGGGCCGTCCGGCTTCTCGCCGGTAAAGCTCATGATGCCGCTCATGGCCTGCGCCACGAGATCGAAGCCGCGGCGGTGCTTGTAAGGACCGGTACGTCCAAATCCGGACAGCGAACAATAGATCAGCCCGGGATGGGCCTTGTTGATTTCCGGATAACCAAATCCCAACCGGTCCATTGCGCCGGGGCCGAAATTTTCTACCAGAACATCCGCCGAGGCGATCAGGCGCCACAGCACTTCTGCGCCGCCTGATGTCTTCAGGTCCAGCGCAATGCCCTTCTTGTTACGGTTCATCATCAGGAACGATGCGGCTTCGTCGCCGATCTTCGGGGGGACCATGTAGCGGGTATCGTCGCCAGCCGGAATCTTTTCGATCTTGATGACTTCGGCGCCCATGTCCGCGAGCATCAGTGTACAGGTAGGGCCTGCCATGACGTGCGTCAGATCGACAACCTTCAATCCGGTCAGTGGGCCCATGGTTTCTCCCGCAATCCTGTTACGACTCGTTTGCGATTATTCGCCGGTCCATTGCGGCTGGCGCTTGTTGAGAAAGGCGTCCATGCCTTCGCGGAAATCCCGACTTTGGTAACACATCAGAATCAGGTCCTCATCCTCGTGAGTTTTTGGCTGCATGCGATGCAGGCCCTGTTTGGTGGCTCGCAGCGTCAACGGCGCGTGGCCTGCGATAAGGCGCGCCAACTCATCGGTCCGCCGCTCAAGGGCAGAGCTATCCTCCACCACTTCGTTCAGCAGCCCAAGGCGGAACGCTTCTTCCGCTTCGATCAGGCGCG
Source organism: Hyphomicrobiales bacterium (assembly GCA_038212905.1). GTDB lineage: Bacteria > Pseudomonadota > Alphaproteobacteria > Rhizobiales > Xanthobacteraceae > Bradyrhizobium. Next base: position 22,340 of record JBBQUA010000011.1, on the reverse strand, counting down.
CGGTAAAAATAATCTCCTTGAGACGCGGCGCCCCGATCAATGCGGAGAGTCGGCCAAGGCTGGAGATCGACAGACAGTTGCCGAGGGTGCGCGCGATTGGAAATCCGAATTTGGCAGTCCTGGTGCCAATGCGCAGGTCGCAGCACGCAGCGATCCCGGCGCCACCACCGGCGCAGGCGCCATTGATCGCCGCGATCGTTGGAACCTTGCACTGCTCCAGCGCACCCAAGATCCGATCGACGGTTGCCTCGTAGTCGATGGCATCCTGCGGGGTCTTGAAGGCGCGAAACTGATTGATGTCGGTGCCGGCCGCAAATGCCTTGTCGCCGGCGCCGGTCAGGATCATCACCTGGAGCGAACGATCCTTGGCCGCGCCCGCGCAGATTTCCGCAAGCCGCTCGTACATGGTGAACGTCAGCGCATTTCTCGCCTGCGGCCGGTTGAACGTGATCCGGCCGATGCCATCGCGGACCTCGTAAAGGAGGTCGGTTTCCAGGATCTTTGTTTCGTTCATTTGCCTGCAGACTGCTGGAAAAGGAATTGGCGCTTTGTCGAAGACCTAGCCGTCATAATTCTGAATTCAAAAGCTGGATTTCGCAAGTAGTTTTCGTTAGGAAAGAGCGTTATTTCGAATTTTTGCATTCAAAATAGCAGAGACTGTCGATCTTGTGAGGCTTCGCGATGATGCACGACGAGGTAGTTTCCCGTCTCAGACACATATTGACGGAGGGGGAGGTCCCGCCGGGTGCGCGGATTCCGGAGCGGGAATTGTGCGCTTCGTTGGGGATGTCGCGCACGCCGCTTCGCGAGGCGCTGAAGGTCCTCGCCGCCGAGGGGCTGGTGGTGCTGTTGCCCAATCGCGGCGCGCGCGCCGCTAAACTCACCCAGAATGACGTCAAGGAATTATTTGAAGTATGCGAAGCGCTTGAGGCGACCGCCGGCGAATTGGCCTGCCCGCGTATTTCAGACGAGCAGCTGCGCGAAATCGCGGCGCTGCAGACAAACATGGTCGAACACTATCGCGCGCGCGACCTGTTGTCGTACTATCGTTGCAATCGACTAATCCATGAGAGCATCGTTCGCGCGGCTGACAACGCAGTACTCGCCGGATTCTATGAATCGGTAGCGGCGCGCATTCGGCGCGCGCGGTTCATCACGCCCATGTCCCCCGAGCATTGGGCGCTTGCGGTCCAGGAACACGAAGCAATCCTGAACGCGCTGCAGCGGCGCGACGCCAGCGGGCTTGCCCATATCCTGCGAACACATCTTCGGCGCAAGCGCGAGGAAGTCGTGCAGGCGGGATTCGCCGAGCGCAACGACGATTAAAATTCGCCGGGGCGCGATTCGTCGTGACGGGACCACGACCATTGGACGCCGACGCCGGATCGAGAAACCACGCCGGCGTCGACCTGACCGTTGCCAGGGACGCCGACACTATTTCGACAGTTCTCGACCGACATCATGTGGCTGAAGCTAATCTGGGGCAGCTAGCGCTTGCCCCTACTTCGCCGGAACGTATTTCCCGTCCTTCACGGTCAGGATGATGCGCGAGCGATCGTCGAGGCCGTAGCGGTCTTTTTCGGTGAAGTTGTAGACGCCCTGGCTTGCCGCCATGTCCTTCTCGCTCATCAAGGCCAGGCGGATGCCCTCGCGGAATTCCGCCGTGCCCGGCTTGCCGGCCTTCAGCGCCACCGGAATGACGCGCTTGAGGATTTCGAAGGCGTCGTAGGAATGCCCGGCGAACTGGCTGCGGCTGTTGGGGCCGTATTTGGCCTCATAGGCGGCGTTGAGCGCGAGGCCCGGCTTCTTGGTCAGCGCGCTGTCGGCCTGGGTTTCCGGCGACATGACCGGACCCGACGCCATGATGACGCCCTCGGCCGCCTTTCCGGCGATCCGGATGAAGTCCATGCTGGCGGCGCCGTGGGTCTGATAGATCAGGCCCTTGTAGCCGCGTTCGCGCAGCGCGGTCTGCGGCAGTGCCGCCGCGGTGCCGGATGCGCCGATCAGGACCGCATCGGGATTGGCGGCGAGCAGCTTCAGCACCTGCCCCGCGACCGAGGTATCCGGACGGGCGAAGCGCTCCTCGGTGGCGACCGTCATGCCCATGGGCACGCCCTGCGCCTTGAAGTCGTTGAACCAGAGGTCGCCGTAGGAATCGGAGTAACCGATATAACCGACGGTTTTGACGTTGTTCGCCTTCATGTGCGCGTACAGCACCTTGCCCATGATCGGAATCGGCTGCGGCATCGCCACCGACCACTTGGCGCGTTCCGGCGTGATCGGGAACGGCGCCAGGCCGAAATGCGGAATGCCGGCCTCATTGGCGACGGTGGAGACCGCGACCGTCGGCGGCGTGGTGGACGACCCCATGATGATGTCGGCCTTGGACTCCGTGACGAAGCGGCGGGCATTGGTGGTAGCCGCGGTCGGGTCGCCGCCGTCATCGAGCGTGATGACCTTGAGCGGCACGCCGCCGATTTCCTTCGGCACGAATTCGAGCGCATTGCGCTCGGGAATGCCGAGCGCCGCGGCGGGTCCGGTGGTGGTGACGGTGATACCGATGACGATTTCGCTGCTTTGCGCGCTGGCCGGCAAGGCCGGCAGCGCCAGCGACACCGCGATGACCGCGGCCGACAGGTAAAATTTGTTCATTCGTTCCTCCCTTTGAGTGTTGTTATCCAACCTAGATCAAATCCAGGCTGATTATTCAGCCCCTTCTTTAGGACATGGGCCCGCCTAAGTCAGCCTCTTCCAGTCAGCCTCTTCAACTCAGCCTTGCTTGAACCTCGCCATGATCTCTTCCGGCATGGGCGCCGATTTCAGCCGGTTCGGATCGTCCGGGTGGCGCCCGACCAGCACCCTTGTCTCGAATGCCTCGATCGCCAGCGCCTCGCCCTTGAAAACCTTGTGGGTCACCTCGAAGCTCGAACGCTTGAAGCTCTCGACCCGGCTCTCGATCGTGATCCAGTCGCCATGGGTCGAGGCGATGTGGAATTTCGCCCGCGTATCGACCATGGGAATGCCGACCAGGCCATATTTGTGGATGATGTCCTGCTTCGAGAAGCCGGCGGCCTCGAACATGATCGAGGTCGAATCGTCGAACATCGCGAAGTAGCGCGGATAATAGACGATATTGGCGGGGTCGCAGTCGCCCCACTGGATCTGAACGTCGCGCCGATGAACGAACATGGCGTTCGCCTCAGCGCGGCGCCATGCGGAGTGCACCATCGAGCCGCACCACCTCGCCGTTGAGGTAGGGGTTGTCGATCATGTGCAGCGCCAGCGAGGCGAACTCTTCCGGCTGACCGAGCCGGCGCGGGAACGGGATCGCGGCGGAGAGCGAGTCCTGCGCCTCCTGCGGCAAGCCGCCCAGCAGCGGAGTCAGGAACAGGCCCGGCGCAATGGTCAGCACGCGGATGCCGAACTGCGCCAGTTCGCGCGCGATCGGCAGCGTCATCGCCACGATGCCGCCCTTCGAGGCCGAATAGGCCGACTGGCCGATCTGGCCGTCATAGGCCGCGACCGATGCCGTGGAAATCACGACACCGCGCTCGCCGGTCGAGAGCGGCTCCAGCTTGGCCATTTCGGCGGCCGCCAGCCGCAGCATGTTGAAGGAGCCGATCAGATTGACCTTGATCACCCTGTCGAAATCGGCCAGCGCCATCGGGCCGTCGCGGCCGACCACCCGCTTGGCCACGCCGATGCCGGCGCAGTTTACCAGCACGCGGGCCGGCCCATGGGCCTTGGACGCCGCGACGATGGCCGCCTCGGCCGAGGCTGCATCCGAAACGTCGCAGACCACCGCGACGCCGCCAATTTCGGCGGCAAGGGTTTCGGCGAGCTTGGCGTTGAGGTCTAACACCGCAACCTTCGCGCCCTGCGCAGCCAGCCGGCGCGCGGTCGCAGCCCCCAGTCCCGAAGCACCTCCGGTGACGATGGCGGGCTGATCCTTCAACTGCATGGTCTTCTCCCTGAAAAAATTGTTCTTCGTATCCGGCTACAGCATGATGACGTGGGCCGGCGGTGTCGGCGAATAGAGCAGGTCGATCAGGCCGCTGCGGTGATCCAGCACCGCGCGCTGGTTGATCGAGCCCTTGTCGGTGACTTCGCCGCGGTCGATCGACAGTGGCGTATCGAGCAGGACCGCGCGCGTGATCCGGGTCGATGATCCCGTCGCGGTTCCCAGAAACCTTGCCAGCCGCTCGCGAAACGCTTCGCGGATCAGCGGATCGGAAGCGGTGCCGGCAAGATCGTCCGCCGGCAGCGTCGGGTTGATCAGGCGGCAGCCGTCGAGGTCGAGGATGACCAGCGCCGAGATCTCGTCGCGGTTGATCCCGGCGATCACGACGTCGCGCACCATGGGGGCACAGGCAGCGACAAGGCGCGCGCGCAGCGGGCCGACACTGACCCAGGTGCCGCTGGCGAGCTTGAAATCCTCGGCAATACGGCCGTCGAAATCGAACCCCTTGCCGAAATCATCTGCATCAACCGGCTTCAGCGCATCGCCGAACTTGTAAAAACCTTCCTCGTCGAATGCCGCCGCCGTCAATTTCGGCTGCCGCCAATAGCCCGGCGTGACGTTGGGCCCCCTGGCGCGAACCTCGAGCTTGCCATTGTTCGGAATCAGCTTGGCGTCGTTGCCGGAAACCGGAAGCCCGACATGGCCGGAGCGGCTGGTGGCGGGTTTGACGGACATGAAGAACGGCGCGGTCTCGGTGGCGCCGAGGCCAGTCAGGACAGGCACGCGGTAGCCGGTTTCAGCTACCGCGAGTTCGTCCAGGCTGTTCCAGACGAAGGGCGACAGCGCCGCACCTGAGAAGAACATTGCATGCAGGCGGTGAAAGAATTTGGCGCGCAGTGCCCGGTCGTCGCGCAGATAGGGCAGCAGCGATTCATAACCCTTCGGCACGTTGAAAAACACCGTCGGCGAAATCTCGCGAAGATTGCGCACGGTTTCCTCGATGCCGCCGGGCACCGGCTTGCCCTCGTCGAGATACATCGAGCCGCCGTTGAACAGCGTCAGCCCGACATTGTGGTTGCCGCCAAAGGTATGGTTCCAGGGCAGCCAGTCGACGATGACAGGCGGCTCGTCCTTGAGAAACGCCAGCGTCTCGCGCAGCATCACTTGATTCGCGCAGATCATGCGCTGGGTGTTGATGACAGCCTTCGGATTTCCGGTCGAGCCTGAGGTCAGCAGGAACTTTGCGATGGTATCCGGGCCGATGGCGTCATGCGCGGCATCGAGGCCGGGATGCTGCGGGGTCGCCAGCAGATCGGCCAACATCGTCACTGCGCGGCCTGGGACGGTGCCACGCGACGCCACGATCTCGATTCCCTCAGGGACATTGGCTGCCAGCGCAGCGGCGAATTTTCCGGCGTCATCGGCGAACACCATGCCGGGCGTCAACAGCTTCATCAGATAAACGAGCTTGCCGTAATCTTTCGATACCAGCGAATAGGCCGGCGACACCGGACAGAAGGGGATGCCGGCATAGAGCGCACCGAACGCCAGCAGCGCATGGTCGAGCGAATTGCCGGAGAGAATCACGATCGGCTTTTCGGCGGACAGGCCGCGCGCCAGCAGCGCCGAAGCGATATGCCTGACCGAGACCAGCAATTGCGCGTAAGTGATCTGCCGCCAGCCGCCACCGGCGCCGCGCTCCGCCATGAACACGCGATTGGGTTCTGCGTTGGCCCAATGGTGCAGGCGGTCGGTCAGGCGAACGGGATAGTCGCCGAGCGGCGCTTTGGGCCTGAGGTAAATGACGCCATCGTCGCGGCGCTCGATGGTAACCGCGGGATCGCCAAACGAGATCGGCCGCAGCGGCGCAGCGGCGGCTCCAGTCGCAGTCGACATCTGGGGCTTGGCGCTCATGTCAGGCCGGTTTCACCTTTGCAGTCTTGCGGTCGAGAAAATCACGAATCCGGCGTTTTGCTTCCTTATCGCTCTGCGCCACCGTGGCCATCAGCGATTCCATCAAGAGGCCGGTCTGCGGATTGGCTTCCGCGATCATCGGCAGCGCCTGCAGCACCGCAAAATTGGTCAGCGGCGCATTGGCGGCGACACGCTCGGCCAGTTCCATCGCCTTCGGCAGCGCGCCACCCGCTTCGGTCAGATATTGCGTAAAACCATAGGCTGAACCCTCGGTCGCCGAATAGACCCGTCCGGTCAGCATCATGTCGGTCATCCGGGCGACGCCGATCAGCCGTGGCAGCCGCACCGATCCGCCGCCGCCGACGAAAATGCCGCGCTGGCCCTCGGGCAGTGCGAAATAGGCTGAGGGTTCGGCGACCCGGATATGCGCCGCGCAGGCGAGCTCCAGCCCGCCGCCGATCACCGCGCCCTTGAGGGCGGCTATCACGGGCACGCGGCTGTACTGGATGCGGTCGAACACCCGGTGCCACATCTGCGAGTGCCGCAGGCCCTCGCTGGCATCCTGCTCGGTCAGCTCCGACAGATCGAGACCTGACGAGAAATGATCGCCGATGCCGTGAATGACAACCGCGCCGACACCCTCGGGCAGGTCGGCGAAACAGTCCTGAATCGCCAGAATAATGCCGTCATTCAGCGCATTGCGCTTGGCCGGCCGGTTGAGGCCCACGGTCATGACCGCGCCCACCGTCTCGATTGTGAGCAGCGCGGACCGCTCGGCGGTCGCGGCAGGTGCGGCGTTTCCCATGGGTGTTTTTACGCCCTGTCCAGAATAGTTATGTTTTATAACGAATTGAGAGGGAGTCAATCCATAAGGCTGGCGGGCTACTGAGACACATGCACCGCGAGAAACGGCCGCCGATCCCTCCCCCCGCGCGGCGCTTCGCCGCGTGGTGGGGAGGGTGGCCGGCCAAAGGCCGGTCGGGTGGGGGGTGCCTCAGCAAATGATCTGGCAGTTGATTGCGTTGAAGCACCCCCACCCGTCACATCGTTCGCTTCGCTCACGATGTGCCACCCTCCCCACCGCTTCGCGGAAGGAGGGATAGGCAAAGCTACAGCACCTGATGCACGTCGATGACGACGCGGTCGGCGTGGCGGGCGGCGGAGCCGATGAACAGGTTTTCCATCAGCCAGCGGTATTTTTCGGCACCGGTCTCGAACCGCGGCACGGTGCGGAAATAGATCAGCTTGGGATCAACCGGCTCGCCGCGCTTCAGCTTCTGCAGCAGTTCGACCGGTCCAAAGCGGATGCCCCGGTTCTCGACATAGACCACCGCGCCGTCGTCGGTCTCGAAGGCGTATTTCGCCTCCAGTTCGATCAACTCGTTGGGTCGGATGATCTGGAAGTCGGCGCCGAACGCGCAGACCTTGCCGTTGACACCTTCGCCGCGCACCTCGCCGCCCAGGATCGGAATGATCCGGCGCACGCCGTGACCGATTTCGCCGGCCGATGTCACCTCGCCAATACGGACGGTGAGCGTGAAGACATACTTGGTCGCGAGTTCCGGCGTCATGGAAGCCCTTTATTGGAGCATGGTCTAACCGGAAAACCGGTACCCACTTTTCCGGATCATGCTCTACCCCATCATGCGTTGCGGCAACCAGAGCGCCAGGATCGGGAACGCGATCAGGATCACCAGCCGAATCAGGTCGGTTACCACGAACGGAATCACGCCCCTGAAGATGGTGGTGAACGACACGTCCTTGACCACGCTTTTGATCACAAACACGTTCATGCCGACGGGCGGGTGGATCAGTCCGAGTTCCACCGTCATCACGATGATGACGCCGAACCAGATTGGGTCGAAGCCGAGATGCATGATCACCGGAAAGATGATCGGTACGGTCAGGATGATCATGGCCATGGCGTCCATCAGGCAGCCGAGCACCAGATACATCACCATGATCAAAGCGAGGATGCCGTAGCGGCCGAGACCAAGCCCGGTGAGGAGTTCGGTGACCTTTTGCGGGGTCTGTGTCACCGTCAGGAAATAGCCAAAGATCAGTGCGCCGATCAGCACCGTGAACACCGCCGCCGCGGTGCGGGTCGCCTGCAGCAGCGAGTTCAGGATTTTTTCCTTGTCCAGCCGCCCGGTCAGCACGCCGATCAGGAACGCGCCGGTAGCGCCGACGCCGCCGGCCTCGGTCGGGGTAAAGCGCGGCAGAAACGGCAGCCCGTAGAGGCCACCGATGACGAAGACGAACAGCAGCACCGGCGCCCAGATATTCTTCAAGCCGGCGAACCGCTCGCGCCAGGTGGTCTGCGGGCCGGTCGGCAGGAAGCCCGGCCGGAACCAGCCGATCAACGTGATCGTCAGCATGTACATGGCCATGGCGAGCAGGCCGGGAATGATGCCGGCCATGAACAGCTTGCCGATGTCCTGCTCGGTGATGATGCCGTAGACCGCCAGCACCGTCGACGGCGGCAGCATGGCGCCGAGCGTGCCGCCGGCCGCGATCACGCCGGTGGCGAAGGATTGCGGATAACCGAAGCGGCGCATTTCCGGATAGGCGACCGCGGAAAATGTCGCGGCCGTCGCCACCGATGAGCCGCAGATCGCAGCGAAGCCGCCGCAGGCGGCGACCGTCGCAATGCCCAAGCCGCCGCGCAAATGTCCGACAAAACCGTTGGCGGCGCGGAACAGCTCACGGCTCATTCCCGAATTGCTGACGAAGGCGCCCATCAGCAGGAACATCGGAATGACGCCGAACGTATAATCGGTCACCGTGTGCATCGAGGTCTGGCCGACCATTTTCAACGCCGGGGAAAACCCGACCAGATAGCCGAAGCCGGTGACGCCGACGAGGCCCATCGCCATGCCCACGGGCACGCGCAGCAGCATCAGCGCGAACAGCGCGACAAATCCGAGGATGGCGACGGCATCGCTGCTCATGCCGTCTACTCCACAGTCTTGATCTTGGGCTCTTTCATCTCTTCGGGATGAAAGATCAGGCGGTAAGTGCGGATCGCGATCAGCAGCACCGCGGAGACGTCGCCGGCCCACGCCACGGCGAAAAACGGCCAGGTCGGCATCCGCATGTCGAAGGTGAGGACGTTGTCGTTGTAGGTGCCCTGCACCTTGTCGAACAGCGTCCAGGTCTGCACCGCCACCACAAACAGCAGAACCAACGTGGCAAAGACGTCGATCATCCGCTGATATTTCGGGCCTACATTGGCCCAGACCAGATCCACGGTGATGTGACCGCCGCGATAGCTCGTCGCAGCGATGCCCCAGAAGATCAGGATACCGAGCATCATGCGCCCGATATCGAAGGAATCCGGGATCGAATAGTTGAACATGTTGCGCAGCAGCACGGCGATGAAAATGTTGGCGGCGACGATGCCGACAAACGCCGCCGCGATCCATTCGATCGTATCGATGAAACGATCCATCGAAGCGCGCTTCATGTCCGCTCCATGCTGACCGGGGTTAAATTGGGGTTGCAAGGGAAACGGCGGCGGGAGCATCCCGCCGCCGTTTCGATGGCAGAGGCGTCGTTACTGCGCCAGGGCGTTGTTCTTGGTCAGCTCGGCGCGAAGCTCTTTCATCGCCGCATCCGGATCGCTGCCGGCTTTCTTGACATTGTCCGCCCAGGTCTTGACCAGCGGCTCAGCGGCCTTCTTCCACAGCGCGGTCTGTTCCGGGGTCAGCTTGTAAACCTCGTGGCTGGACTCGGCCTTGACCTTGTCGAGGCCGGCGTCCTCGAACTTGCCCCAGGGTTCGCCGACGCGGCCGGCGGCCTCGGTGCTGCAGTTGTTGTCGATCGCCTTCTTCTGGCGATCGGACATCTGGTTGTATTTGTCTTTGTTCATCACGAAGGCAAAGGTCGTGACGTAGAGCGGTGCGTCCATGTCATATTTCGTCACCTTGTCGATGCCGAACAGCACCAGCGAACCCCACGGGAAGGTGACGGCATCGGCCACGCCGCGTTCGATGATGTCGCGGACTTCCGGCGCCGAGGACTGCACGTTGGTGCCGCCGAGCAGGGTCACGAAATTCGCCATCGTGGCGTGGGCGGGACGGATCTTCATTCCCTTGACGTCATCCGGCACCACAATCTTTTTAGTGCGCGAGTGGAACGACGACGGCGAATGGATGAATCCGAGGCAGAACTTGACGTCCTTCATCTCCTTCTCGGCATACTTCCGGTACCAGGCGTCGAGCGCCATCGAGCCGCCCTTGGCGTTCGACATCAGGAACGGCAGTTCGCCGGCGCCGATGATCGGGAAGCGGCCGGGCTGATAACCCGGATTGATGTAGGTGACGTCGGCGATGCCGTCGCGCGCCATGTCGTAATGGTCGAAGGCCTTGCCGAGCTGTTGCGCCGGATAGACCTTGTATTTGATGGTGCCGCCGGATTCCTTTTCGACCGCGTTGCCCCAGTCTTCCAGCGCCTTCTGCAGCGGATGCGACGCCGGCACCCAGTGCGACAGCTTCAGTTCGAAGGTCTTTTCCTGCGCGAGCGCCGGCGTCACGCTGGCGGCCAACAGCAACGCCAAAAATGCTTTTCTCATGGACGTTCTCTCCCTTTGAGCATGAAGGCGGGCTTCGAATACCCGGTCTTGTTATTTAACATGTTATATAGCGTGCCCGGTTTTTCAAGCCGGACACCGCGTCGGACCGCTGTACCTCAATCCTGCGAGCTCTTGCACTGCGGCGAGCGGCATATCTGATTTCGCACCGACGACCCTTTGCGAAAATTGTTATATGATATAATTATCATTGCAAGTCCATCGCGGTCGTCGGCAATGTGAATTTACATTAGACCATGGGAGCAGGGTTTGCGGACAAAAGTCGTCATTATTGGCGCGGGGCCGGCGGGGTTATTGCTCGGGCAACTGCTCCACGCCTACGGCATCGACAACGTCATCCTGGAGCGGCAGACGCCGGACTATGTGCTCGGCCGCATCCGCGCCGGCCTGCTTGAGGAAGGAACCGTGGTGCTGCTCGATGAAGCCGGCGCCGGTGTGCGCGCGCGCAGCGAGGGTCTGATCCATGACGGTCTCGAACTCGCGTTCGGCGGCGAGCGCCATCGCATCGACCTGAAGGCCGCTACCGGCAAGACCATGATGATCTATGGCCAGACCGAGGTGACGCTGGATTTGATGAATGCGCGCAAGGCAGCCGGCCTTACCACGGTCTATCAAGCCGCCGACGTCGGACCGCACGACTTCGACACCGACCATCCGCAAGTGAGCTACGTCAAGGACGGCGTTGCCCACGAGGTCGCCTGCGATTTCATCGCCGGGTGCGACGGATTTCACGGCGTCAGCCGTGCCAGCGTCAAGCCTTCGGCGATCGAGACTTTTGAGCGGGTCTATCCGTTCGGCTGGCTCGGAATCCTGTCAGAGACGCCGCCGGTCAGCCACGAATTGATCTACACCAACCACGCCAGAGGCTTTTCGCTTTGCACCATGCGCTCGATGCGCCGCAGTCGCTATTACGTGCAATGCTCGCTCGACGACCATGTCGATCAATGGCCGGACCAGAGGTTCTGGGATGAATTGAAGCAGCGGCTGGACCCGGAGGCATCAGACAAATTGATCACCGGGCCCTCGATCGAAAAGAGCATCGCGCCCTTACGCAGCTTCGTTGCCGAGCCGATGCGGTTCGGCCGGATGTTCCTCGCCGGCGATGCCGCCCACATCGTGCCGCCAACCGGCGCCAAGGGGCTCAACCTCGCCGCCAGCGACGTGCGCTTTCTGTCGCATGCCCTGCGCGAGTTCTACGACGAGAAATCCTCCGCGGGGATCGACGCCTATTCCGCAAAGGCGCTGTCGCGGGTCTGGAAGGCGGTGCGGTTCTCGTGGTGGATGACCGCGATGATGCACAAGTTTCCCGACCAGGGCGAATTCGGCGCGCGGATCCAGGTGGCCGAACTGGATTATCTGGTGGGATCGAAGGCAGCGACGGCATCGCTGGCGGAGAATTATGTGGGGCTGCCGTATTAGCTCGTTCGGCCGCACCACTCGCTGTTGTCGTCACCCGCGAAAGCGGGTGACCCAGTACGCCGGGGCCTCTCGGTTCAATCGCACCGCCTCTGGGATACTGGATCACCCGCTTTCGCGGGTGACGACAATGATTTTTGGTTCGACGATTTCGGCCGCGTTTCAAACACCCGCCCAAATCCCGTTTAAAACTTTGTAAGCGGTGCATTTCGCAACGAAAGCTCGTTCAATGGCGGGATGGAGCACCGCATGACCAATACCAATATCCCCGATGGTTTCGAGCGCCAGTCCAGGCCTAGTCCGCTGACTGATCCGTGGGAACCGATCTATTCGAAACAGACCCCGGACACTGTTATCCTTGGGCTGCGGCTGGCCACGCCGCATACCAACGCGCGCGGGTTCGCCCATGGCGGGTTGATCGCCGCGCTGACCGACAAGGCGATGGGACACAGCTGCGGCCATAAAATGCGCGGCGCCTATTCATTGGTGACGGTCAGCATGGGAATCGATTTCGTCAGCAGCGCCCAGATCGGACAGTGGCTCGCGGTCGAGACCGACGTGATCAAGACCGGCAGCACGCTTTGCTTCGCGCAGTGTCTTGTCAAAGCGGATGACGTCGTGATCGCACGCGCCAATGCAACGTTCCGCGTGATATCGAAGAAAGCCTGATCGTCATTCCGGGGCGACGCGCCAGCGTCGAACCCGGAATCTCGAGATTCCCCGGTGCGCAATTGCGCACCTGGGGTCTGGTCCTACGGACCATCCCGGAATGACGGTTGGGCACCAAATTGCCAGTCGCTGAGTTCGACCACCAGATCGGTGAAACTGCGCACCTTGGCCGACAACAACCGCGAGGTCGGATAGACGATGTGGATCGGCAGCGGCGGCTGTTCGAATTTGGCCAGCACGATTTTCAGCCGGCCGGCCTTGATCGCGGCATCCGCCTGATAGGCCATCACTCGGCTCAGACCGCCGTCGGCCTCGGCATACTGGATCGCGGCGTCGGCGCTGTTGGTGGTGAACCGCGGTGTGCAGGCGATGCGGATTTCCCGACCTTGTTCGAGGAAACGCCAGTCCGGCGACGCGCTCATGCCGCCGAAGTGAATGGTCTGGTGCGAAGCGATGGCCGCCGGCGTCCTCGGTTCGCCGCGCGCCTTGAGATAGGATGACGACGCAACCACGATCCGTCGCATCTCGCCGACCTGGCGCGCGACCAGGCTGGAATCGGCGAGGTGACCGATCCTGATGGCGAGGTCGACGCCGTCTTCCACCAGGCTGATCATCTGATCCGACAGTCGCAATTCGCCTGTCACTTCGGGATAGCGCATCAGATACGCCGACATGACCGGACTGACGTGCAGGCGACCGAAGCCAACCGGCGCCGCAACCACCAGCCGTCCGCCTGGCCGCGTGCGTTCGCCCTCGGCCGCGGCTTCAGCTTCCTCGACATCGCTGAGAATGCGTCTGGTACGCTCCAGATAGCGGGCGCCGATATCGGTCAGCGTCACCGAGCGCGTGGTCCGCTGCAACAGTCGCGCGCCGAGACGATCTTCCAGCGCCGCGATCAGTCGCGTCACGCCGGACGGCGACAGCCCGAGTTTGCGGGCCGCCGGCGCAAAGCCCCGGAGGTCGGCCACGGTGACAAAGGCCTGCATGGCATCGATGCGATCCATGGGAATTATTTCATATATTGCAATTATGAAGTGTCAATACTTATAATTGTTTCACCATTAGATAGGGATCATGTTGCGCTCATGGCGAGCAGGCGCTCGCCCCGGTCACTCAAAAGGATTACCGCCATGTCCCGCCTCCCCATCCCCGCCTCGATTGAAGCATCTGCCGCGGCCTCACAGCCGTTGCTGCAAGCCGTCAAGAAGCAGCTCGGCGTGGTGCCGAACCTGTTCCGGCTGGTCGGCAACAGCCCGGCCGCTCTCGAAGGCTACCTCGGGCTGAGCGGCGCTCTCGCCAAGGGCGCGCTCGAAGCCCCGACCCGCGAGCGCATCGCGCTGGCCGTCGCGGAAATCAACGGTTGCGACTATTGCCTTTCGGCGCATTCCTATCTCGGTAAGAACCTCGCGAAACTCTCTGACGCCGAAATCGCGCTCAATCGCACCGGCGGTTCGACCGATAAAAAGGCCGAGGCCGCGGTTCGCTTCGCCGTCAGGCTCGTCAATGCCCGCGGTCACGTTTCGGATGCGGATGTCAGGGCCGTCAAGGACGCTGGCTATACCGACGCGCAGGTGATCGAAATCGTGCTGCACGTCGCGCTGAACACGCTGACCAACTACGTCAACGAGGTGGCCAACACCGAGATCGACTTTCCGGTCGTCAGCGCCAGAGCCGCCTGACACCACGCATGCGGCGCATCTGCTCACACGGATGCGCTGCACGCCCCGCTGCAGGCAGAATTCCAGGGAGGCTTCGATGTCAGATACCCCCACCTATTCCAGCGACGTCGCGTTCACGTCAGCGGTGAAAGCTGTCCAGGCCCGCAAGGGATCGCGCGACGCCTATGCCCATGTCGAGCAACGCGGCGGCTGGCGTACCGAGATCGACGAGGACCTCGCCTCGCGGCTGGCGGAAGCCAACAGCCTGTACTTCGCCACCAGTACCGCGGACGGCCAGCCCTACATCCAGCATCGCGGCGGCCCGAAAGGCTTTGTCAAAGTCCTGGACAGGAACACGCTGGCGTTTGCCGACTACAGCGGCAACCGACAATACATCACGGAAGGCAACCTGTCGGAAAATCCCAAAGCCTACATCTTCGTGATGGATTACGCGCATCGCCGCCGCGTCAAGATCTGGGGGGAGGCGCGCGTGGTGGACGACGATCCGGCGCTTCTGGCCTCGCTGATGCCTGGCGGTTACAAGGCGCGGCCCGAACAGGTGATCCTGTTCAGGATTGCGGCATGGGACACCAATTGCCCGCAGCACATCCCGCAGAAATTCGACGCCGCCGACGTGGCGGCGGCGCTGGCCGCGCGCGATGGCCGTATCGCGGAGCTGGAAGCGGAACTGGCGGCATTGAAGGGCCAGCCAGTCTCGGCGTCGTAGAGTTCAGGCCGCCTCGCGCTGCGACTCCCAGACAAAGTCCGGATAATACTGAAGCATCATTCGCTCGACATAGGCCGTCAGATTGCCGAAATGCTCGGCTCGCTCGCGCAGGGGCGAGTTGAAGTAGGGTGTCAGGATTCCGGCCAGCGCACCGAAGGCGGTGGCGTCGGTGCCGCATGGTTCGTCTCCCATCAGATAGCGCTTGTCCCCGAGCTGGACCGACAGCGCAAACAGCGAACGGACCGCAAGGTCGACGTCTTCGTCCGGCGCATGGCGGCCAAGGCCGCTCAGCAAATAGTTCTCGGCGACGCGGAATTGCGCGTCTTCGCGAATCCTTTCGCGCTGGTGCTCCGGCACGCCATCGAAGAAATGCGCAGGCCCCTTAGCAAAATTCTCCGCATCGACCCAGCGCGCGCCGACCAGCGCCCAATAGACATGGTGCTCGATCATCCGTTCGAACGCCCAGGCCTGCGCACGCGCCTGCAAACTCAGCGGCGCATCGAAATCAAAACCGTATTTGCCTTCAATATGCGCGCGAATGAAGGTGGAATCGGCGATGGTTTCGGCCTCATCGTCGATATAGGGCAACTGGCCCTTGGGCGAAGCCGGCGGCATGGCTTTTCGCTTGCGGTAGTCGAGCCCCGCCATCTTCAGCTGGACCTCGGTCTTGGTCACAAAGGGGCTGATTTCCGGCAGGCCGAAACCGGCGCCAAAGCCATAGAGGGTGATCATGTGGAAGCTCCCGATTTCCTGAGCAGTCGCTTCAAACTATCCACCCCCTGCTGCCACCGTGGTGTCAGCAGCGGCAACATCGCGGTGCAGAGATCAAGGCCGTATAGAATCATCATCGACAAAATCCTCTTTGTTGCAGTGTTGTCCCGGTATACTGACCCCCTGCTGCCAACCTGCTGTCAGCATCGAACGCCGCATCAGAAAAGAGATTCGTCATGAGACGCGCGGACCGGCTGTTTCAGATCATTCAGGTGCTCCGGCGCAACCGGAAGCCGTTGACGGCGGATGCCATCGCGGCGGAGCTGGAGACGTCGAAGCGCACGATCTACCGCGACATCGCCACCCTGATCGAACAGCGGGTGCCGATCCGCGGCGAGGCCGGCATGGGTTACATCCTGGAGAAGGGCTTCGACATGCCGCCCTTGATGCTGACGCCCGACGAAATCGAGGCGGCCGTGCTTGGCGCATCATGGGTGGTCGGCCATGCCGATCCCGTGCTGGCCAGAGCCGCCGCGGACCTGATGGCCAAAATCGCCGACACCGTCCCGGAACGGCTTCGGCCCTTCGTGCTCGAGCCCGCCAGCCGCGTCCGCCCGGGCTGGAACAGGCAACCCGACCGCATCGACATGTCGCGGGCGCGGGCGCATATCCACGAAGGCAGGAAGATCGCGCTATGCTACCGCGACGAACACGGCCGCGACAGCGAACGCATCATCTGGCCAATCGCGATCGGCTATCACGAAGCGGTGCGGTTGCTGGCGGCGTGGTGCGAATTGCGCAAGGATTTTCGCAGCTTTCGAACCGACCGTGTTGTCGACGCGGTCTACCTCGACGAAAAATATCCGGAGCGGCGCGACGCATTGCGGGCGAAATGGCGGCAGAGCCTGGTCTGGGAGCCGCCGAGCGACGCCTGATACGGATGCAGGTGGCTGGCCGCCCTCTCCATTCCGCGCTAAACCAAGCCATGGAGAACAGCGATACAGCCATCAATGCCGACAGCCCTTGCCAGGCCTGTGGCGCGTGCTGTTCGTATTCGTCGAACTGGCCCCGCTTCACCATCGAGGACGACGCGGCGCTCGATCTCATTCCTGAAAAATTCGTCAACGACAGACTGTCGGGAATGCGCTGCGAAGGCGACCGCTGCTCCGCGCTATCAGGCAAGGTCGGGGTTGCGACCGCGTGCGGGATCTACGCCTTGCGGCCCGAAGTCTGTCGAACCTGCATGCCCGGCGATGTCGAATGCGACATGGCGAGAAAACGCCACGGGCTGCCGGCGCTAACCGTCGTCCCTGCGAACGCAGGGACCCATACCGCGTGATCTATCGATAGATTACAGGCGGCAGACATCTGACAAACAATAAACGACCGGGATTATGGGTCCCTGCGTTCGCAGGGACGACAGCCCGGAAGCTGCGTGCTTACGCGGTCACGGCTTGCGCGAATTCTTCCTCGTCAAGCTCGTCTTCAACCGGCGAGAACGTGCTCAGCGGTTTGGTCGAAAGCGTGATCGGCTTGCGGTTGCCGTAGGAGGATGACGGCGCGGCGCGACTGGACCGCGTTTCACGGGACAGCGCGTAGAGGGTGGAACCGACGCGCCCGCCGAGCTGGATCAGCTCGCGTTCGCTGCAGCTTGAGGCGATCGAAAGCGCCAGCGGATGCAAATGGCTCCTGCGGTAGCAGAACAGCGCCAGCATCGCCCGGACCTCCGAGGAAACGCTCTCCACCAGCACCGGCAGGCCGTTCTCGTTGGCGCGGTACATCTCACCAAGCAATTCTTCCCGAACCGGGCAAAAATCGTTCTCGTAGGCGTCGCGGCTTGAAAACATGGCAGTTCTCCCTGACCGCAAGGATGCAGTGCAACCTTCTAACGAAAGGTTAACCACGGGTCCCTGTAGTGACACGGGTATCTTGACGCTGCCGAATCAGTCGTGCGCCCGCCGCGATTCGCTGGCCCCGAAACCGGTAGAATCAGCCGTTTGCCGACATGAAAATCGCCAGGCCGAAACCGGTGAGATGATGCAGGGCCTGATCGATGCCGATCAGCGTCCAGAACCATGGATGTTCATAAGTCATGCCGAATGTCGATGAGCAAAGCCCCTTGGCGCGGTCGACCATGATGTGAATGAGGAAGTCGATGATGGCGACGAACCAGAACTTCGGCGCAACGATCAGAATCAGGGCCATGGCCACGGCGAGATGCACGAGGCAGTGCGCCAGCAGTGGCAGCGCCCAGCCGGTCTTCTGGTCCTTGCCGATCGCCATCCAGGAATTCTGCAGCACGAAATCCGCGATGATGTGCTTCACAGTGAGCAGCACCATCCATCCGACCAGCGCAGCTACCGGGACCGACGACGACATTGTGGGAAACAACAAAGCTGACGCCCTTTGCTGGGACTGATGGGGACGGACCGGAGGCGTTCAGCGCAACTTTTCTCTAACCCGGAAAATTCGACCGGTATTTATTATTTATGACATCTCCTGTGTCGGATTGCACCTGTGGGTGGTTCGAAAAACCCAAGGTGTTGCCGAACGGCGATAGCTCGGCCGATCGCGACCGCGGGTAACGTGGTGAGCGTCAGGACCGCGCAGGGTGCGTGGCGACGCAAAAAAGCCCCGGACTATGCCGGGGCTTTAAGCTTGAGATAGATTCTATCCGGTCTGATCAGTAACGCGCGACCACCGGACCGCCAAAGCGGTAGTTGATTCGCGCGGTAACCATATCCACGTCCTGGTGGATGCGATCGACGGTCTGAGTCGGCGAAGCGAACGCGATGTTACGCGCGTCGAGGAAGATGTGATTGTATTCGACACCGACCGACCAGTTCGGGGTGAAGCCATATTCAAGGCCAACACCAACCGTGCCACCCCAGCGGGTTTCGGACGCCGTACCGGTATCAACAGCGGCAGTGGTCAGGTAATAGTTATACCGGTCGCTGACGACAGCGGCACCACCCTTGACGTACAGCAGCGCGTTGTTCCAGGCGTAGCCGACGCGGCCGGTGAACAGGCCGATACCATCGATCCGCGAGCGATTGGTGAAGGTCGGAGCGAACAAGCTGACGTTACGGCCGCTCAGATCGGCCCAGTCGCCCTGTGCTTCCAAACCGAACACCCAGGAGCCAGCCTGCCAATTGTAACCGATCTGGCCGCCGATCACGCCGCCGGTTGCGTCATGGCAACCTTCCGCCTGATTCACAGCCAGCGGTGCGGCAACGGTACCCGCAAAATCCCAGCACTTGTGGCTGGATGCCCAGCCGCCGTTGGCGCCGACGTAGAAGCCGCCCCAGTTGTACATCGCAACCATCATCGGGGGGGCCTTGGTGTAGGGACGAGCGGCCATGTCGGCTGCAGAGGCAGCGTTCACAAGACCGAGGCTCAAGGCAGCGCCACCGAGGAGCGCGATAAATTTGGACTGCATGGGAAATCCCCCTTAATTTGAATTCGATGACCCTAATGAGCCCCAACCGCCGCTCGAAACAAGTAAAACCCGCGGTTCCCTGTCCAAGCCATGCGTTATGCCCATGCGATGCGACATTTTTGCCATAGTCGCCCTCCGATTCAGCACGAATTCGGGCAAAACTGGCCGATCCCTCAGTCCGGTTCCATAGGGAACTCAAGGGTTTAAGCTTTCGTTAACCCAAAAATGTCGTCTGGCCGGATTCGCATCGCAGACATAAAAATCAAACCGCCGCGGTTTCCGCGACGGCAAGCGCGCGTGCTCTGATCTCCGCGATAGTCCGTTTAAGCGCGGCCTGCCGCGGGTCCGGCAAGGCAGCCGCCCTGGCCTCCGCCACCGCGCTGGCCAGATCCCCGAGTGGCAACACCCCGTCGAAGGTCGGTTTGGCAAGACCATCGATGATCGCATGCCAGTCGGCGAGCCCCCCGCGATAGGCGCCACCGTAGCCCTGCACCATGGTCGCGGTCTGCACGATCGCCGAGGCGGAATCGGGCTGCCTGGTCAAAGCGCGATCGATCATGTGCAGCCAGCGCTCGACCCAGACCCGCTCCCGTGCATAGCGCACCGAGAACCGCCGCCAGCGCCGCAACGAGGCTTCTATCTTCAGACGGCGAATGCTCCAGCGGTTTTTGGTGCTGAAGCGGATCGAGACCTGTTTGCGCGTCCATCCGCGCCACTCGAGGAGATCGAGCAGCGGCTCGGCGACCGCGGCGGGGAGCGCCTCGACCAGTTCGTCGAGCCGGAATTTCCTGACGTCGTCGGCCGCCCGGGCCGGCGGATCGCCGGCGCCGGGGTCCCATTCGGCGAGCTTCAGCTGCGCGATCCGGATCGGGTCCTGATAGCTCATCCGCATCGCCATCAGCCGCGCGATCTCGCCGAACATCGCTTCGTCGACGCCGGGCTTGCCGACGAACCGCCGCAACCGGTCCACATAGAGCTGCGCGTAGGCCGCGCCCTGATATTCGATCAGCTGGTGGATGGCATCGCTGACGACGGACGCGGCACTGTCGGGCAAACCTTGCGGCAGGAACGGCTCATCGTCATCGCCCTCGCCGATGAAATCGGAGAGCAGATAACGGAGCGAGGACAGCACGCCCGACACGCTGAGGCTCCCGGCCCTCACGGTTGTGTCGGCGCGGCGGGGGCCGTCGCCGCCTGTTGCGCCAGCCTCTGCTCCAGCGTTGCGAGGTTCTGAAACAGCCGGGCGCTGGCGAGACGGAGAAAGTAAAAGCCGAATTCCGGATTCTGCACGTAAAGCTCCTCGACCTTGGTGTAGCTGACCTTGAGGATCGTGCCGCCCTCGATGCATTCCAGCGTCTGGGTTCGCAGGTTCGAGGGCGACAGCATGCCGAGCTCGCCGACGATGGCGCCGACCGGAAACTCGATGCCGGATTCGACCAGCCTGAAGCGGCCTGAGACGATGTAGAGCATGTCCTCGGCCTTCTCGTCCTTGTAGAACAACACCTCCCCTGTCGCGCACTGGCGCTCGGTCATGAACGGCTTCAGCCACTCCATCGACAGGTCGCCCTGGACCGACTTCTTCACCTCCCGCACCAGCTGCAGCATCTGGTGCAGCCGATAGGAATTGAGCACCAGCACCAGCGCCTGCACCACGATGATCAGGTAATTGCGGTGCGGAATCGCGGTCGCGATCAGCACGAGGTTGGTGAAGATGCCGAGCACCCGGAGCGGGATCATGGTCCGCATCGTGGTGGTCGCGATCACGAAGATCGATGCGAAGACCGCGCCTGCCGTTCCGGCGTGCTGGGCGAGATGTGAGGTATCCATGGGAAGCCAACCAGCCTGCAAGGAGTGAACGTCTTGGGCATTCCGACGCGTGCGTCATCGTAATGTCAGCGAGCCGTTTTTGGTATACGGAGAAAACGCGACGATTGGTTGGGTTTTCGGCCGATTGGGGGCGGCATGGCGAAAAAAATGCCGGATTCCGGTTCGAATCGGAGCGCCGCGAGGCCAAGTTATCCCTGCAAGGCGTCATTCCGCGTTCTCGCGGCGCGGTGCGCCCGAGGTTTGCCCGGGAGTTTTGCGCCTCCATTCAGAGGGCGCAGGGAAGACCGGGTGCGCGCCGCACCCGCGGTCTCGCGTGCAAACAGGTAGAGAAGAAAGCGCACACGAGCATACAGGTTCAGCGGAAACACTCCGGCCTTCCCCGCGCAATGGTTTGACGGCTTATCACGTGCTCGCCCCGGCGATCAGGATTCGTTTGTCACCGTCGCCCCGCGAATTGAACGGCTGGCCTGCACCCGGTTGGGCCGGCTTCGCCTCCGCGGAACTTGACGCCAACCCAGAGGCTGTCAGGCCCACACGCTTTTACCGTACGCTTCAGCGCCGTTCGTCAGCGCGCCGATCGACCGCTCAAGGGTCTTTCGCCAACCCGCCCTGCGACCACCTGCGCGCCCGACGCAGCCGCGTCCACCGCATCCCCGGCCCACGTTTCGTGACGATCATGATACGCCCCTCTGAGAGGGCCGGGATGGGAGGGATATAGTCCGGGCGGGGTGAGTCGGTCAAGAGAAAATTCTGATTTTCCGAATTTATTTATGCCACCGCGCTGTCATTGATGGCGTCGATTTTCGCGAATAGCCGGGTTAGTTTTTCCGCATCGAAGAGTTGATCGGGGCCGGTCGGGGCAATGTCGGTAAATGGCGCCTTGTACAGCAAGCCCGGATCGATCACGCCCTGATCGGTCAGATGCTCGATCACCATGGTGATGAACTCGATCTGCTTCGCCGACGCGACGCCCGCCGCCAGAAACTCGCTGAAGGCCTCGCTGACCGCCGCGCGGTCGAGCCCGACCAGAGAGCGGACGAAGCGGCCAAATCCCTGACTGACTTTGCGGGCCCGCTCGATATCGCCGACTTCGCCGATCCCGGCGTCCAGCAGCATCTTTTCGAGTTCGCCGAGATCGGTCGGCGTCAGGGGTTTGCCCTGCCGCAGCTTGTGCATCACGATATGATCCTCGTGGGCTTTAAGAAAATGCCGGGCCTTCGCCTTGAACCGCGCGAAGTCGGCCTCGCCGACCTGCGGCAGCGGATGCTCGACGCCGTCGCCGATCTCGTCGGTGAAGTTCGAATAGACCACAGCCTTGCGTGACTTCTCGATATGCTGGACCAGATCGCGCAGGCGCAGCCGCACCAGCTCGAGCAGCGGCACCGTGACGCCCTCCCACCACTGGTCGGTCTGAATCTCCTCCAGCA